>PBNH01000006.1 GCA_002723035.1 Rhodobiaceae bacterium
TAAACCTTTTTTTCATAATTTTTTAACAAAAAAATAGTTATTCATTGATACAAAAATATATCCATATATATCAATTATTTAACTGTCTAATAATAATATGATTAAGAGCTCTCTGCAACATCTAATTGTTCAGTTTCAGGAATAGAAATAACATTCTCTTGAACATCTTCATTAGATGATTGCTTGATATCATTAGAGTTTTTATTTCCTGATTGATCGTCATTTTTAACCCCATTAGAAGATTTAGAATTTGTAGGGTTATCATTTACTTCAAATTTACCGCTTTCAATTAATAGCCGCGCATAATGCTCAGCATGTTGAGAATAGCTTTCCTGCAAAACTACATCTCCGGATGAGCGAGCGTCTCTAGCTAAAGATAGATATTTCTCATAAATTTGTTTTGAGGATCCTCTAACCTTAACAGAGGGTCCATTAGATTCAAAATTGTTACCATTACCACCGCCAGATCTTCGGTTTCTTCTTCGATTATTGTTATTTCTTGGTTTAACCATAATAACACATTAAAAATATTGATAAATCAATCATTCAAAATCCTAATTTTTTTGATTAATAATCCTAAGTAAACTTAAATAATTTTAGCTTAAACTGAGAATAATTTTGTATAATTACAAAAACTGAAGGAACATTAACACTATCATAAGCCTTATTTCCAGATTTTTTTTAATTATTTTTAATTTTTTTTTATTGAAAAGTTAAAACTCTATCTAAACCATTAATATCATTATATTTTTTTATAAATTTAAAATCATTTTTTTTAAATATTTCTATAACTTGTAAGGACTGATTACAACCAATCTCTATAATTATCAATGCATTCTTACTAATAATTCTCTTTAAATCACTAGCAATGAGTCTATAAGAATTTAAACCATCATCACCTCCATCGAGAGATAAAATTGGATCATAAATCTTAACACTTTTTGATAGTTTATTAATATCTCCACTGGTAATATAGGGTGGATTAGAAACAACTAAATCATATTTATAATTTACAGAACTCATCCAATTTGAAACTAGAAAATTAGATTGTGTTTCCAAGTGTAATTTTTTTGAGTTCCGCTTTGCAATACTTATTGCCTCTTTTGATAAATCTATTCCTAAACCATTTATCATTTTATTTTCTTTTAATATTGATAATAAGATACAACCAGTACCAGTTCCCAAATCTAAAATATTTTTAACTTTACTTTTATTAATATAGTTGTTGGCTATTTCGACTATTAACTCTGTTTCTGGTCTTGGGTCTAAAACATCATTAGATATTACAAATGTAGATTTATAAAAATCTCTTTTTTTAAAAATCTTACTTATAGGCTCTCCATTTAATCTTCTTAATTCGATTGCATTAATTTTTTTAATCGTATCGTCTGAGATATCAAGGCTTTCTTTCAAGATTAAGTCCTTATCATCAAGAGATAAAACTTCTTTAAGAATTATTCTTGCATCAAGTTCCGGTGTTTCAATCCCGATAGTTGAAAAATTATTACTGAGTTTTTTTTGAATTTGATTTAAGATCAAAACTTACCCTCAAGTAGCTGCTTAGTTTTATCTTCGGAGTTAAGAGCCTCTATTAGTAAGTTTAGATCTTGCCCTTCAAGTATTGTATCTAACTTATGGAGGGTAAGTGTAATCCTGTGGTCTGTAACTCTACCCTGGGGGAAATTATATGTACGGATCCTCTCAGATCTATCACCTGATCCAACTTGTGAACTTCGATCAGCAGCCCTTTCTTGTTGCTGTTTAAATCTTTCTTCCTCATAAAGTCTTGCCCTTAAAACTTTCATAGCTTTTGCTCTATTCTTATGCTGTGACTTTTCATCTTGTTGTATAACAACCAGTCCAGAAGGTAAATGAGTAATTCTAACAGCACTGTCAGTTGTATTAACTGACTGCCCGCCAGGACCACTAGCTCTAAATACATCCAATCTAATATCTTTCTCCTCAATTTGAATATCTACATCTTCTGGTTCTGGTAAAACCGCCACAGTGGCTGCTGATGTATGGACACGACCACTCGACTCAGTAGTTGGAACTCTTTGAACTCTGTGTACACCAGACTCAAACTTAAGTTTTGAGAAAACTCCATTACCAGCGATTGAAATGATTACTTCTTTAAAACCTCCAACATCTCCATCAGATATAGAGATTATTTCAGTCTTCCATCCATTAATATCAGAAAAACGCTGATACATTCTATACAAATCACCAGCAAATAACGCAGCTTCATCCCCACCAGTTCCAGCCCTTATTTCAAGAATGACATCACTAGAATCTGCTTTATCTTTTGGAAGAAGTAATAATTTTATCTCATCACTTAGTTTTAAAATTTTTTCCTCTAAAACGCTAAGCTCTTCCGATGCGAGGTCTTTCATATCATTCTCACTGGATTCATCTTCAATAATGTTTTTTAGATCAGCTATATCTTTGGAGGATTCTTTCCACTCAATCGCAGCATTATAAAGGGGTTGAATTTCAGAATATTCTTTTGACAATTTGACAAATTTTTCTGAGGTATTTTCTTGACTAAGTTGTTCTTCTAATTCCTTACCTTTTAAAATAATACCATCAAGCTTATCTAATGGAATGGTAGTCATAATTTTTTCTTATTAGCAATTTCAATTGCTTTTTCTTCGACAAATTTAACAATCTTTTCGATCATATCACTATTGTCTGTTTTTGATAATTGTTTTCCATTTAAATAAATCATTCCGTTATTGTTACCGCCACCTGTAAAACCAACATCGGTATATAATGCTTCCCCTGGACCATTGACAACACAGCCTATTACCGAAAGTGTAATAGACTCTGTAATATGGGATAATTTATCTTCAAGAGTTTTAACTGTATCAATAACTTCAAAACCCTGACGAGCACAAGAGGGACAAGAAATTATAGTTACTCCTCTATAACGTAATCCTAAACTCTTCAGAATATTAAAACCGACCCTTACTTCTTCGACAGGGTCTGCTGAAAGAGATACTCTAATTGTATCACCTATTCCCATCATTAATAATTGTCCGATACCTATAGATGATTTAATAGATCCAGTCATCAATCCACCTGCCTCGGTTACACCAAGATGAAGTGGAGCTTTTGTGGCTCTCGCCAATTGTTTATAGGCCTCAATTGTTAATAAAACATCGGAGGCCTTAACAGATATTTTATATTCATTGAAATTAAGATCTTTTAAAATTCTTTCATGCATCAAAGCGCTTTCAACCATTGCTTCTGGGCAAGGACTCCCATATTTCTCTAAAATTTCTTTTTCCAATGAACCAGCGTTAACTCCTATTCTAATAGAGCATCCAAAATCTTTTGCAGCTTTAACAACCTCTTTAACCCTCTCAATACTTCCTATATTTCCAGGGTTTATTCTTAAGCAAGAAACACCTGCTTCTGCAGCCTCTATAGCTCTTTTATAATGAAAATGAATATCAGCAATAATTGGAACGTTTATATTTTTTATTATTTCCTTTAGAGATGAAGTTGAATCTTTATCTGGGCAAGAGATTCTTACTAAATCAGCACCAGCATCCTCAAGTTCTTTTACTTGATTAATTGTTTTGTTGGCATCTGTTGTTTTTGTATTAGTCATTGATTGAACAGATATAGGGGAATTACCACCTACGGTCAGAGACCCAACTTTAATGCTATTGCTCTCTCTTCTTTCAATATTTTTCCAGTAATATTTTTCCATCAATAACTCTTACTAAAATTAAGAAAGTTTAATTATTATTTCCCAAACCGAAATGCTCATGCAATGTATTTAGAGCTTTTTCAGTCAAATCTTTTTTAATTAAAACTGAAATTTTTATCTCTGATGTTGATATAACATCAATATTAATATTATTCTTAGACAATACATCAAACATCTGGCTTGCAACACCAGCATTACTCTTCATGCCAACACCAACTATGGAAATTTTTGCAATATTTGAATCTACGATTAAACTCTCATATGATAAATTATTTGAAAGTACATCCATTAATTCTTTTGCATTATCAACTTCACCTTTTGGAACTGTATATGTTAGATCAGTTGTTTTTCTGTCATTTGAAATATTTTGTACAATCATATCAACATTAATATTATTATCAGCAAGGGTACCTAAAATCTCAGCAGCAACACCAGGCTTATCTCTAATTCCTGTAAGTGTTAATTTGGCGTCATTAGTTGATGCAGCAACACCAGTTACAATTTTTTTATCAGTAATGCTATCTTCAGAGCATACTAATGTACCTTCTTTCTTTTTACCAATGTCTGAAAAACTTGATAGAACTCTTAAAAAAACATCATTGTTCATAGCTGTTTCAACAGACCTTGTTTGTAAAACTTTAGCACCTAAAGAAGACATTTCTAACATTTCCTCATAAGATATCTTATCGAGTCTTTTAGCATTTGGAACTTTATTAGGGTCAGTAGTATAGACGCCATCAACGTCAGTATAGATATCACAAAAATCTGCATTTATTGCAGCAGCTATTGCAACAGCAGAAGTATCTGATCCACCTCGACCAAGAGTAGTAATTCTCCCGTTAGTACTTATTCCTTGAAATCCTGGAATTATGACAACGTTATTTTCTTCAAAAAGTTTTAATATAACCTCTGATGAAATAGCTTCGATACGAGCCGACTTATGATCTGAACTTGTTATAATTGGAACTTGCCAGCCAAGCAATGATTGAGATTTAATTCCGATAGAATTTAATAAGCCGGATAATGCACCTACACTTACTTGTTCACCGCTCGAAATAACAACATCATGTTCTGAGGTTGGAAAATCTTTTGAAAGTTCCTTTGTAAAATTTACCAACCTGTCTGTTTCTCCAGCCATTGCGGATAAAACAACAACAACTTGTTTTTTTGCTTCAACTTCAGAACGAACAATTTCAGCAACGTGATTTATTCTTTCAACGCTTCCGACAGATGTTCCACCAAATTTCATTACTATTCTAGACATTAATTGCTCCAAAATATTTAAATACCTGAAAATCTATAAAAAATATAATAAATTTAAAATTTCTTATTGGGCATTGGACATAGATAGTGTATAGGCGAGTAAGGAGCAAGTGATAGTGACCAAAGATATAAAAAATAATAAATCAACAATCGATCCAGTTGAGCATGAAAAATTTTCAAAGTTAGCTGAAGAATGGTGGAATCCAAATGGGAAATTTAAAACATTACATAAGTTTAACCCTACAAGAATTGCTTATATTAGAGAAAAAATAATAAATCACTTTGATATTGCTAAAGATGAGAGTAAACCTTTTAAAGATATTAAACTTTTAGATATTGGTTGCGGAGGAGGATTATTATCTGAGCCAATGGCAAAATTAGGTGCAAATGTTACTGGCTTAGATGTTGTTGAAAAAAATATTAAGACAGCTTCTACTCACGCCATAAATCAAGGTCTAAAAATTAATTATATTCACTCAACCGTAGAAAAAGTATCCGAGAAAAATCAAAAATTTGATGTAATTCTAAATATGGAAGTTATAGAGCATGTCTCTGATGTGAATTTATTTATTAATTCATGCAATAAAATTCTATCACCAAACGGTATAATGATCTTTGCTAGCCTAAATAGGACATTAATTTCCTACGGTCTAGCCATCATAGGCGTAGAATATATCTTAGGCTGGCTTCCAAAGGGTACGCATGATTGGTCTAAGTTTATTACCCCTGATGAGTTAAAAATATTATTCTCAAGCAATGGATTAAGAATTGATGAAATTATTGGCATGAAATACAACCCACTTTTTGATAGCTGGAGTAGATCTAAAGACTTGTCAGTAAATTATTTAGGTGTTTCATCTAAAATTAATTCTTAAGTTTTGGATCAACACCAGGTATAGGTGAAACATTTACACCCTCTTCAATTAAATCAACAGCTTCTTCAACTGAGGTTTCGCCGTAAATTTCTCGTTCTTCTTTTTCTCCATAATGTATAGCTCTTGCTTCATCAGCAAACTTGTCGCCAACATACTCAAAGTTTTTTTCCACATGCTTACGGAAATTTTTTATAATTTTTTCATAAATTTTTTCAGTTTTTAATGTATTTGTATAGCTTTGTTTTTTTGAACCAATGTTAGGAGCCATTATACTTTTTTCAATTTTTGTTGAATTACACTTTGGACAGAAAATAAGGTTTTTTTTGTTCTGTTTCTCAAAGTTAGATGACTCAGAAAACCATACATCAAAATTATGATTATTCTTGCATTTTAGATTATATTTAATCATTCTTAATTTCTTATAATTTTATATTTTTTGTTAGTATATATCGATGGAATTTTTGATCTTGCATTTTTGACTTTCTTTAAATCAATATCAAAATCCATTAGACCTATCCCACTCTTTTTCTCAGCAACAATCTCTCCCCATGGGTCTATTACAAGGGAATGACCGTAAGTTCTTCTCTTATTCTCATGGATACCTTTTTGAGCTGCCGCAATAACATATGACCCAGTTTCAATAGCTCTTGCAGTTAATAGTGAATGCCAATGAACTTTACCAGTCTCATAAGTAAAGGCTGATGGTACAAAAATAATTTCAGCACCGTTTGTTGCAAGATCTCTGTAAAGATAGGGAAATCTTAAATCATAGCAAATAGATAGGCCTAACGAGCCAAAAGGGGTCTTAGTAACTACCGCCTTATTTCCATAGCTATATGTTTTGCTCTCTAAATATCTCTCTTTTTCAGAAATTTTAACATCGAATAAATGAATTTTATCATAACGAGCATGAATTAATCCTTCAGGATTTATCAAAATTGTTCTGTTTACAGCTTTATTTTTCTTATCTTTTAATATCCAAGAGCCAAGATTTATCCAAATTTTCAGATCTTTAGCCAGTCTTAAAATTTTTTCCAAATAAATATCTTCTTTTTCAGAGTATATCTTTTTAAACAGTAACGAATTTCTTACTTCCATAATATTTGTTGTTTCTGGAGTACAAATAAATTTACTTCCACTATGTGCAGCTTTGGTTATATATTTTTTTAAAATTTCAAATGATTTATTAGGGTCACAGCCGGTATTTAATTGAATTAATGAAAATTTTGTCAATTTTTTAACTTTCTAATAATTTATCAAGTTCTCCGCTGCGATCAATTGCGTATAGATCATCATACCCACCAACATGAACATCGTTTATAAAAATTTGAGGTACTGTTCTTTTACCTGCTGATCTATCAAGCATTTCTTCCATTATTTTAAAATCATCACCAATATATAATTCATTAAAAATAAGATTTTTTTGCTCAAGAAGCTCTTTGGCTTTAGTACAATATGGACACATGGGTCCTGTATAAATATCTATCTTCAAATTCAATCTCCAATAAACATAATATGGTATATAATAAATTAAATTCAATAAACAAATATAAAAAAGAAATATATTAAATATATTAGTAATTTTGAGTATTAAAAATGATTCATAATCAAAAATTAAAACAATTCAGAAGAAAAAGATCAGATAGTATTCAACCAGAGTCAAAACTATTTTTTGAAGAGTACTCTCGTGAAATATTTGAGAGAATAAGCCTTATAAAAAATAATTTTAAAAATGGAATGACATTTGGATTTCGAAATATAAAAATTCCCAAATCAAAAAATATTCAAAATCTTTTTCATGCAGATATTTATAAATCAGAAACAGCTAATATTATTTCGGATGAAGAATTCCTACCCATCAAAGTGAATAGTCTAGATTTAATAGTTAGTTTTTTTAATATCCACTTTGTTAATGATATTCCTGGAACATTATTCCAAATTAACCAGTCACTTAGAGCAAATGGTCTTTTTATAGCCTGTCTTTTTGCTGGGGATACGCTAAAAGAATTAAGATATTGCTTAATGAGTGCAGAGGAGGAAATCCTTGGGGGCACCAGTCCAAAAATTAGTCCATTCGCAGATTTAAATGATCTATCTAATCTTCTTCAAAGAGCGAATTTCACATTGCCAGTAGCTGATATTGATAGACATAAGATTGTTTATAATAACCCAAAGAAATTATTTTCAGATATTAGAGAAATGGGAGAATCTAATATTTTAAACGAAAGACAAAAAAATTTTTCACGAAAAGATGTAATTGAAAGAACTTTAGAAATTTATAAAAAAAGATTTTCCAACAGAGACGGAAAAATATATTCAACATTTGAAATTGCTTGGTTATTGGGATGGAAATATGATGAAAATCAGCCTAAACCCTTAACTCCTGGATCTGGTGAAAAAAATCTTGAAGAAGCAATAAATGAACTAAGCTAAATTTTTTGATATAGCATTTTCAATAAGATTACAGGTCTTATCAAGACCATAGAGTTTTGCAAATGAGCCTAACCTTGGTCCTTGGTCTTGACCCAAAAGAATTTGATAAAGAATTAAAAACCACTCTCTAAGGTTTTCATAATTTGCTTCCTTGCCTATATCGTAAAAGATAGTTTGTATTGTTTCTGCATCAACATTATTCTCTAGAGCTTTTAAACGATTTAAAAGTTCTTTTAGTAACTCGCACTCTTTTTCATCAGGAGTTTTATATTTTTTTGTAGGAAGAATAAAGTCATTAAAATAGAAAATTGCATATTCTAAAAGTCTATCAACATATATTCTCGTATCTTCGGAAATATCATCAATATAACCTTTAATAAAACCCCAGAGCGTATCTTTATTGTCTGCTTGCGAAGCATTAACTAAGTTGAGTATTAAAGAAAATGTTATTGGTATATCAAAAATTAAAGGATCCCCATTATGTATATGAAAAACTGGATTATTTAATCTTTCGGAGTCAGTCTGATCATTATATTTAGTCAAAAATGTTTGGTATTCGTCGACTGCTTTTGGAATAACATCAAAAGAGAGTTTTTTTGCCCTCTTGGGTTTTTGATACATATATAATGAAAGACTCTCAGGGCTTGCATATCTTAACCATTCATCAATCGTGATCCCATTCCCTTTCGACTTAGATATTTTCTCACCTTTCTCATCTAAAAAAAGCTCATAGTTAAAACCTTCGGGTGGTTTTTTATCTAATGCTTTGCAAATCCTTCCTGATAAATTAACAGAATCAATTAAATCCTTTCCAGCCATCTCATAATCAACTCCAAGGGCCATCCAACGCATAGCCCAATCAACCTTCCACTGAAGTTTACAGTTTCCAGAAAGAACGGATGTTTCAATCTCTTTATTACGAATCTCGTCAAGATAAAGTATAGAATTATTTTTTTTGTCAATTTCTATTACGCTTACCATGAGAACTTTTCCAGTTTCCTTGCATATTGGTAAAAATGGAGAGTATGTTTTCTTTCTCTCTTCACCAAGAGTAGGTAAAATTATATTTTGAATAGAGTCATAATTATTCAAAATATCTATTAATGTTTCATCAAATCTTCCGGATAAATACTGTTCAGACGCACTCATAAACTCATAATCAAAATTGAATCTATCTAAAAAATTTCGTAATAAATTATTATTGTGATCAGCATAACTTTTAAACTCTCCATAAGGATCTGGGATACTTGACAGAGGTTTTTCGAGATTATTTTCTAAAATTTCTTTATTAGGTATATTGTCCGGAACCTTCCTTAAACCATCCATATCATCAGAAAAACATATAATTTTTGACTTTAAATCTGGATTTAAGATATTAAGAGCAAATCTTACCATTGAGGTTCTAGCAACTTCACCAAAAGTTCCAATATGCGGTAATCCTGAAGGTCCATAACCAGTTTCAAAAATAATATTTCTCTTATTATCCCCAATACGCTTTATAATTTTTTTTGCTTCTTCAAAAGGCCACGACTTGCTTTCTAATGCATCAGCTATTAAAGATTTATTCATGAATAATCTCGATCCTATTGATAGTCTTATTTATACTATGACTCTATCTGCTGCGATATCTGGTGATATCACTGATAAAGAATTAAAGTTAATCAATTATCTTTTTACCACTTTGCCCGTATTTGAAAACAGTAATAACGACCATTTGTCAAAAAAAATTATTGAAAGTATGGAAGTTATTAGATCTGAGCCTAATGTTGAGAACATTGTTGACCTTATAGGAGATAGCTTAGAAGAAAATTCAAATCTAAAAAAAACGGCCTATATTTTAGCTATTGAAATTATGATGGCAGATCTTGAAGTAAGTGAAGAAAGTTATAGGCTACTTGAATTATTTGAAAGCTCATTTGAATTAGATGCTCTCGAAACAACATCTATCAAACATACAATAAAATTTAAATATCAAGATATATAAAATTAATCATCACAATCTTCTGTATTACAACGGTTAATAAATACACCATTAAAAATTCCAGTTCTCTCTTTTTTTAATTTATAGACATATTCAATTGACAGCTTTTTTTAAGAGTTTATGAAAAAAATATTGTTTTAAAATAAATTAAATATTTATGATTGAATGAAATGCTTTGATAATCGAAGATTTTGTTTCTGATAATTTGAACCAATTGATGTTCCATAAAATTTCTCAGGAAGTTCTGTGAGTTTTTCATAAATTAACCTTCCAACAATTTGATTGTGTTCCAAAATAAAAGGTACATCATAGCCTCGTACCTCCAGAACAGCTTTTGATCCCTCTCCATCTGAAGAACCATGGCCAAAGCCTGGATCAAAAAAACCTGCATAATGAACTCTAAATTCTCCAATTGATGGATTAAAAGGAACCATCTCAGCGGCATGGCTTGGGGGTACTGCAATAGACTCATGAGAAGCAAAGATATAAAATTCTCCAGGGTCCAAAATTATTCTGCTTTCATCATTCATAAAAACAGGGTCCCAAAACTTAGCTACTTTATATTTATTTGGTTTATCTAAATCTATTAAACCAGCATGTCTTTTAGCTTTATAACCTACTATACTTTCTTCACTAACGGCTTTTAGGTTAACTGAAACCGCTAATCCTTCAGCAATATCTGCCTTTCCATTGAAGACAATATTATCTTCAGTATGAAGTTTTTTTAATTCTTTATCTGAACTTTTGGTATTACCCCTTCTAAATCTCATTTGATTTAGTCGTGAACCCTGTCTAACAATTACTGGAAAAGTTCTTGGTGAAATTTCCAACCAAAGATGACCTTTATATCCTCCAGGGACTTTATCAAATTCATGGCTGCCATCACAAATTAATCTAGTAAAAACATCAACTCTACCAGTTGAGCTTTTCGGATTTGAAATAGCTTTGATTCTTTCAGGAAGTGATAATGCCTCCATTAAAGGTACTAAATAAACACATCCAGTTTCCAAAACAGCTCCGTCTGAAATATCAATTTTATGAAGAGCTAATTCTGTTAATTTTTCCTGAACAGATCCATCAGAGGGTAAAAAGCTTGCTCTAATTCTATAGGCTATATCACTTAGTCTTAAATCAAGACTAGCTGGTTGAATTTGTTCCTCAAAAATATCACCTTGGGACCAAATCTCACCATTTTCAATCATAGTTCGTATTATTTGACCCGGAAGTATCCCCGAAAGAGAAATCTTCTGGCCCGGCGCACCTTCAAGCTCAACTTCATCAGAATTATTATCTAAAAATAAGTCAGGTGATTTTTTTTTGCTCATAGCACTAAATATCTCAAAATAAAAATTTTATCCAAAAGAATATATTTCAATATCTAATATAAGATCATAAGTTCGTATATAATGATATTAAATAGGTATATAATAAAAAAATGAAAACAGCATCTATTATTATACAGCCAATAATATCAGTTATTGGTATTTTCCTGTTATGGTTATCCTTTGCTATGCTAATTCCAGGGCTATTAGACTTCTTCGAAAGTAATCAAAATTGGGTTGGTTTTTTTGTAAGTAGTGTTTTTACTTTCTTTATGGGAATGTCTTTTATTTTAATAAACAGAGGAAACACTATCAAGATTGAGGTAAAAAGCGCTTTTATGCTGGTAGTGTTAAGTTGGTTTTCTTTATCAATTTTTGCTTCATTACCTTTTATAACATCAACGCAAAACTTTAGTTTAACAGATGCTTTTTTTGAATCAGTTTCTGGACTTACGACAACCGGATCAACAATAATTAATGATATTGAGAATTCATCAAGAGGAATAATTCTTTGGAGAGCAATTCTTCAATGGCTTGGAGGAATAGGAATTATTGTTAGTGCTATATCAATTCTCCCAAGGCTTGGGGTTGGTGGAATGCAATTATTTAGACTAGAAAGTTCTGATACATCAGAAAAAATATTACCAAAAGCTGCAAGAATAGCAGCAGAAATATCTGTTCTTTATATTACCTTATCCGTTATCTGCGCTATTGCGTTTATTTTTTCAGGTCTTTCATTCTTTGACTCCGTTGTTCACGCAATGTCTACAATTGCAACAGGCGGATTTTCATCTAAATCAGGCTCTATTGGAAGCTATAACAATGTTAATCTTGAAACAGTAACTATTTTATTTATGATTTTAGCAAGTCTTCCGTTCGTTTTATATCTGAAGGCAATAAGGGGTAAGCCAAAAGACTTAATAAAGGATCAACAAGTTCATGGATTTTTTAAGACCTTGATAATTTCTATTTTAATTGTTGTTTTTTATCTTATTCTTACAAGTAATTTTGCACTTTCAGAGGTTTTAAGATATTCAATTTTTAATGTTACATCAATTCTCACAGGAACTGGCTTTACAAGTGCTAACTATAATGGCTGGGGAACACCGATAATCCTACTATTTCTGTTTATAACTTTTATTGGCGGTTGCGCGGGTTCGACTACTTGTGGTGTGAAAATTTTCAGGCTTCAAATAGTATTTAATAACTCAAAAGAAATGATTTCAAAACTTATTAGTCCTAACAGAGTGGTTAACAAAAGATATAACGGGGAGCATTTAAGTCCTGAAGTTACTCAATCAGTGATAACTTTTCTTTTCATTTTTATACTAACTTTTATAGTTCTATCTGTTCTTTTAAGTTTTACAGGACTAGATCTTTTAACCTCGTTTTCTGCTGCCGCAACATCAATATCAAATGTTGGACCAGGGCTCGGCCAAATAATTGGCCCAGCTTATAGCTTTAGTCAGATTCCTGAAATAGCAAAGTGGCTACTCTCTTTTGGAATGCTTGCAGGTAGACTTGAGTTCCTCACATTAATTGTAATTTTCAATAAATCATTTTGGAGATAGATTAATTACTCTTTAAACACCAATCAATTATACCCTTTTGAGCATGTAATCTGTTTTCAGCTTCATCCCAGACATATGAATGTGGCCCATCAATTACCTCAGAATCAACCTCCTCACCTCGATGAGCTGGAAGGCAATGAAGGAAAATGACATTATCATCAGCAAGTGAAATTAATTTATTTGTTACTTGAAATTGACTCAAAACATCTCTCTTAGATTTATCTTCCTTATCACCCATTGAAAACCAGGTATCTGTTACAATACAATTAGAACCAGTAGCTGCTTCTTTAGGGTCATCAGTTTCTAAAATCTTAGCGCCCTCATTTTTAGCTTTTTCAACAATAACTGAATTAGGTAAATAATCCTTTGGAGAACAGATTCTCAATTCAAAATCAAGCAATGAGGCAGCATGAATCCAGCTATGCGTCATATTGTTACCGGGACCAAACCAGGTAACCACTTTATTCGCTATTGGGCCTAAAATTTCTTCAAATGTCATCAAATCTGCAACAACCTGACATGGATGAGAGAGGTCTGACAAACCGTTTATTACAGGTACAGATGAGGATTTAGAGAATTCTAATATAGAGGAATGCTCATTTGTTCTTAACATTACAATATCGACATATCTTGATAACACTTTGGCAGTATCTGAGATAGTCTCTCCCCTATTTAATTGCATGTCATTTGAGTTAACAACAATTGATTTACCTCCTAATTGATACATAGCCGTTTCAAAAGAAAACCTAGTTCTTGTTGATGGTTTTTCAAAAATCATGGCGAGTATTTTATCTTTTGCAGAGGCATCATCATCAATCTCCGCCTTTCCATTTCTTATTTTAGAATTTTTTCTTTGATGGCAACTGTTTAAGAGATTTCTAAAGTCAATTTTAGAAAAATAATCAAGATTAATAAAATGTCGAATTTTTTCGGTCATGTTAAACCATATACTATATATCTAAATTTGATAATGTTTCGTCGAATTTTTTTATAGCTTCCATGACTTCATTTTCAGATATATTTAAAGGTGGCAAAAATCTGATAACATTATTAGCAGCATTTACAAGTAATAAACCGTTTTGGAGAGCTTTGTCAGTGATAACAGAATTCTTTTCAATACATTCAACCCCAATCATTAAGCCTTTACCTCTAACACCAGAAATTTTATTATGATGCTTTTCAACCAACTTTTCTAATTCGCAAATAAGAATCTCTGAAAGTCTTGTTACATTATTCAAAATTTCTTCTTTTTCGATAAGTTCTATTACTTTTAGAGCAATTGAACATCCAACCGGATTACCTCCAAAAGTCGAACCATGGCTTCCTTCTTGCATTCCTTTTGAGGCTTCCTCAGAAGCTAGTACTGCACCAATTGGAAAACCTGCACCCAAACCTTTTGCAAGAGTAATTATATCTGGCTCTATACCTGACCATTCATGAGAAAATAATTTACCAGTTCGGCCCATCCCGCACTGAACCTGATCAAGGATCATCAAAATTTTATTCTCGTCACATAATTTTCTTATAAGAACCAAAAATTCATTTGAAACAGGATTTATTCCTCCCTCACCTTGTACAGGCTCAATTAAAATTCCAGCTGTCTTATCTGAAATACTTTCTTTTAAGGTGTCGTCGTCTAGTGGTATATTAACAAAGCCATCGGGAATGGGACTAAAACCATCTGTATGAAGTGAATTGGAAGCAGCGGCAAGTGTTGCCAAAGTCCTACCATGAAAAGAATTCTTAAAGGTAATAATTTCATTTCTCTCAAGATTGCCATTAAAAGATTGAAATTTTCTCGCTATTTTAATAGCGCCCTCAACTGCTTCTGCACCAGAATTACAAAAGAAAACTTTTTCAGCAAAACTTAATTCACATAATTTTTTTGCAAGCAACTCTTGTTCAGGAATAGTATATAAGTTTGAAACATGCCAAATTTTATTTGCTTGCATCTCAAAGGTTTTATTAATTTCAGGATGATTATGACCAAGAATATTAACAGCGATACCAGAAGAAAAATCCAAAAATTGTCTATTATCTTCAGATGTCAACCAGGCTCCATTTCCATCCTTAAAAGAAACTGGATAACGATTATAAGTATTCATAACTGAACTATTCATGTCATTCTCGAATTTAAAAAAAGTAACTAATTTTTCCTACTACTATCTTTTAATTAAGTCTTCAACCTCCAACCTTTTTTTAATAGAAATAAACTTAACACCCAAAGAAAAATATTCAGAATAAGAATAAATAAAACTCCAAAGAAAATTGAACTATCGGATGAACCAATAAAACCGTATCGAAAGCCATCAATTATGTAAAAAAACGGATTGTAGTCAATTAATATCCTTGCAAATTCTGGCATTCTATCCACGGAATAAAAAGTCCCTGATAAGAATGATAAAGGCACAATAATAAAATTAGTTATAGTTCCTAAGTGATCAAATTTTTCTGACCAAATGCCAGTAATTATTCCAAGTAAAGATAAAAATAAGGACCCGGATACTGAATAATATATTATTGCCCAAGTATGAAAAATGCTTAACTCTACAAATAAAAAATGAATACAAGGTAAAGATACTAATGCAACAACAATTCCTCTTGTGACACCACCCATTGAAATTGCAACATTTATCTCCCCTGCAGATATAGGAGGCATAAGTATATCAACTATATTTCCCTGAATTTTAGATATGAGTAAAGAAGAGGATGTATGATTAAAGGCTTGCTGTAAAATTGACATCATTATTAAACCAGGTGCTAAAAACTCAATAAAGGGAACACCTCTAATATCTGGCCTTAAATTTCCTAAAGCCAGAGTGAAAATAGCCATAAATAAGATGGTAGTTGCTATTGGAGCAGCAACAGTTTGTAAAAAAATTTTAAAAAATCTCTGGACTTCTTTTTTATATAAAGTCCATAGACCATACCAATTAACTCTACCGGAGTCTCTAGGCGGTATCCATTGATATTGAGAATTATCTGACATGATCTTATTCTGAACAATAATGACAATAAATAAAGTTATTTCTTAAAAATGTGCAATTTTATTATTTTTTTTAACAACTACATCTTGTATACGGTGAAAAAATGTATACCATATATTTTACATTTAATGGGAGAAGATAAAATGGCATGGACTGATGACAGAGTAGAAATACTTACAAAATTATGGGGTGAAGGTCTTAGTGCAAGTCAAATAGCGAGAGAATTAGGTGATGTAACTAGAAACGCCGTAATTGGTAAAGTACATAGACTTGGCCTAGCTGGAAGAGCTAGCCCAACAAAACCAAAAAGTAGAATAAGGCATCGAGAACCTTCAAATTTTTCATCGAATTTTTCATCAAAAGATAGGTTAAATGATAATTTAAAGCCATTATCATTACCTGAACCAGCAGTAAGCTCCGATGGGAGTCCTATAAATATTTTAATGCTGACAGAAAAAATTTGTAAGTGGCCAATTGGTGAACCTTCAGATGAAAATTTTCGATTTTGTGGATTAAATAGAATTCAAGGTTCTGTTTATTGTGAAGAACATACGAAAGTTGCTTATCAACCGCTTGAAACCAGAAGAAAAAAGAAAATTAAGTTTTCTGCAAAAAGGAATACTAAGACCAATATTGGTAATTACTAAGAGCCTTGATCAATTGAATACCCAACAGATCTTATTGTTCTTATGGGATCTTTTTTTCCTCTAATCCTGAGAGCCTTTCTTAATCGCCCAATATGAACATCTACTGTTCTTATCTCTACATTTATGTTATCTACACCCCATACATTATCTAATAACTTCTCTCTACTAAAAACCATATTAGGATGTTCGACCAAACAATTTAATAATTTAAATTCTGTAGGACCTAAGCTTATAGAGATACCATCTCTAATGACACGGTATTCATCTCTATTAATTGAAATATCTCCTACCTCAATAATATTCTGTCCTTTAGAAAACTTAGATCTTCTTAAGACCGCATCAATTCTTGCAATTAGCTCCGGAAATGAAAATGGTTTTGTTATATAATCATCAGCGCCGGTTTCTAATCCTCTAATTTTATCACTCTCTTCTCCAAGTGCGGTAATCATTATAATAGGAATATTATTATATTTTTTTTGAGTTCTTAGACGTCTGCATAATTCAATACCTGAAATATTTGGCAACATCCAATCCAAGAGTATTAGATCAGGAAAGAAGGTCTCACACTCAGATAAAACAAAATCACCATCTTTCACTACTTTTGTTTTATATCCATTTTTAATAAGATTGTAATCAATTAGCATAGCCAAGCTCTCTTCATCTTCAGCTATCAAAATCTTATAATCTGTAAGCTTACTCATTTTAAAAATTTATTTTAAAATTAAAAAACAGTTTCATCCTCAACTTCCATTTTTCTATCATCGCCCAATGTCTCGCCAGTAACTATAAAATGAGTTACTTCAGCAATATTTGTTGCTTGGTCGCCAATTCTTTCTAGGTATCGAGCAATAAAAAATAATGGGACAAGAGCCTCAATTGCCTCTGGTTTTTCTTTAATATCATCTAAAATGGCAGATAAAATATTTGCATATGATGAATCTATTTTAATATCAGATTTCCACTTGGTAGTATGTATAAGGA
>PBNH01000018.1 GCA_002723035.1 Rhodobiaceae bacterium
CATTGGACCATTGCAAGCGTATTTAGGTACCCTTGGAATGCCGGGAATGACAGCGTATATTGGTTTGCTAAGAATTGGTGAACTCAAAGAGGGAGAAAATGTTTTAGTCTCAGCAGCAGCTGGTGCTGTTGGAACAGTAGCGTGTCAAATAGCTAAAGCAAAAGGTTGTAAAGTATACGGAACTGCTGGCTCTGATGAAAAATGTCATTTTCTTGAAAATGAACTTGGAATAGATAAAGCCATTAATTATAAATCTTCAGATCATCTAACTAAATCCATACATAGTGCTTGCTCAAATGGTGTCGATGTATATTTTGAAAATGTCGGTGGATCTCATCTAGAGGCGGCTTTAAGCGCAATGAATCCTAATGGAAGAGTTGCATTATGCGGAATGATTGAGCAATATAATGACACAAACCCAAGGCCTGGTCCAAATAATTTAATGGCAGCAATTGTAAAATCTTTAAAAATTCAAGGGTTTGTTGTTTCAAACCATAATGATTTATCAGACAATTTTTTAAATGATATGAAAAACTGGATAGAAAACGACAAAATGAAATGGAAAGAGACAATTGATAAAGGTATTGAGTCTGCCCCAAATGCATTCTTAAAATTATTTAAAGGTGAAAACTTCGGAAAAATGCTTGTAAAAATTACTGAAGAATAAAATAAAAAATAATGAAATTTAAAAATATAATAGACGATTTCCAGTTTTTAGAAAATTGGGAAGATAAATATAAATATATTATTGATATGGGTAGATCTTTAAAACCCCTTAATAGTGATGATTATAAGGATGAAAACAAAGTTGAGGGATGCGCAAGTCAAGTATGGTTAACTGTCGAGGAGAGCAAAAAACAAGGAAAAACTTTTTTAAAATTTAACGGTGATTCTGATGCTTTTATCGTTAAGGGCTTAATAGCTATAATATTTGCTTTGTTTTCTGAAAGAACACCCTCAGAGATTTTAAAAATTAATCCAACAAATGAACTTAAAAAATTAAATTTAGAGGAAAATATCACACAACAAAGATCAGACGGTTTAACTGCAATGATAAACAGAGTTTTTTTTGAGGCAAAAAAGAGAATTTAGTGATTTCAATGAAAAAAGTTTTATTAAAAAAATCATCTATAAGCAATATTTTTTTCTACATGACAGGACAAGCATCTTGGTATTTCTCTCAGGGATTGCAAATGGTTTTATTTCCAACAATTTTAATTTTGATGCTTCAAATTTCCCCATCAAGCTATGGACTAGCTCAAGTTTCATTGCTTGCACCATCTGTATTTCTTATTGTTCTCGGCGGAACTATAGCCGATAGAACTGATACAAGAATTTTATTGTTTTTTGTACACTTAATAGCTACCACACCATTATTTTTAATTCTATTTGCAATTTATTTTAATTTTTTAAGTTTTGAAGTTATGATCTTTTATGGCCTTACAATGGGCGCTGCTTCAGCATTTGCATTGCCATCAAGAGAGTCTCTTTTAACATTAATCTCTCAGGGTCAAATTCAAAGAACTGTGACAATTGCTATGATCACACAATTTGGTTTTCAGTTAATTGGAATGTTTTTAGGAGGATTAGCAGATAATTTGGGGGTACTTCCATTAATTATTGCTCAAGTTTTCTCTTTAATAATTGGTGCTTATTTCTCTATAAAACTTCCTAAGCCATCATATAAAAAAGACCCTTTTAAATTAAAAAAAATAAAAAATGAGATGATTGAAGCATTTATTGAGGTAAAGAAATCTATAGAAATTCTTCCTGTTACTTTATCAATGATAATGGTTGGATTGTGTTATATGGGAAATAATCTAGTTACACTACCATATATTACAACTGAGAGATATGGATTTGGTTCTACAGGTTTTGCAATTGTATCAGCTTGTTTTTGGACGGGAACCTTATTCTCAAATACTATATTGGTAATCAAGAAAGATATAAAGAAATGGGGAACTTATCTGATGATAGCTTTGTCATGTGGATTGCCCATTTTAGGATCACTATATTTTGAAATGCCTTTTTATATTTTTTGTCTAATTATTTTCTCTTGGGGCTGTGGAGCGGGTATTGTTATAGCAATGGGAAGAACAATAACTCAAACTTTTGCAATTGAGAGTCATAGGGGTCGTATGTTATCTGTCTACACACTAGCTTTTATGGCTTCTGGTCCAATTGGTGCAATAGTTTCTGGCAATATCATTGAAAAATACAGTCTTCAAACTAATATACTCGTCACATCTAGTGTGGGAATTATTTTTTTATTAATCTTAAGTTTAAAGACTAATATTTGGAAAATAAAATCACCATATTAAGAATATTGTTCTTCATCCCACCATGGATAATATTCAGGCATATCGTTTTTTACACTATCACTAAATTCTGCTGGTCTTTTATCAAGAAATGACTGAACACCCTCTTTAGCATCAGACATTCTTCCCCTAGCAAAAATTCCTCTACTATCAATTTTGTGAGCATCCATTGGATGATTGGCACCAGCCATTCTCCAAATCATTTGCCTTGATAATGCAATTGATACTGGTGCTGTATTATCAATAATTTCTCGAGCAATCTCCCTTGCCGCTTGAATTAAGTTATCAGGTTTATGGATTGATCTAATTAGTCCACCCTCCAAAGCCTCATCTGGACCAAAAACTTTTCCAGAATAAATCCATTCCAATGCCTTTGATACACCAACAATTCTTGGAAGAAACCATGAAGAACATGCTTCTGGAACTAAGCCCCTTCTCGCAAAGACAAAACCATATTTTGCTTCCTCTGATGCTAGTCTAATATCCATTGCCAATTGCATGGTTAAACCAACTCCAACAGCTGGACCGTTGCAAGCTGAAATAATAGGTTTTAAACATTCAAACATTTTAAGAGTTACTCTACCTCCTCCATCTCTTACACCAGAATGGGACCAATCAATTTCACCATTTTCTGAGATTGCACCTTTTCTATCGTTCCTTGCTTCCATGTTAAAAGTATCTTTTCCAGCAGATAGATCAGCTCCCGCACAATAACCTCTTCCTGCTCCAGTAACAATTATTGCTTTAACCTCATCATCATCATTAGCTCTATCAATCGCATTTATTAGATCACTTTGCATATTGTAATTAAAAGCATTTAATTTATTAGGGCGGTTTAATGTAATAGTTAAAATGTTATCTTTAACTTCATATAATATCGCTTCATAATTCATTTTTTTCTCCTAGAGAATTTTAATTTAATAAAAATTGCATTAATAATAATATAATTTTTAAATAAATAAATTTAAAAAAGAGAAATTAAATGCATCCATATATTCACGCTAAAAAAAACCCTAATAAACCTGCATTAATAATGGCCTCATCAGGAAAAATTACCACTTATAAAGAGCTTGATGAAAGATCAAATCAAATAGCCCATTTATTCAGGAAAAAAGGTTTAAAAGTAGGAGATGGAATTTCAATTTTTATGGAAAATAACTCGAGGTTCCTTGAGATTTGTTGGGCAGCACAGAGATCTGGTTTATATTTTACACCTATTTCATCAAAACTTACCGCAGGTGAAGTTAAGTATATTCATGATGACTGTAACTCTAAATTTTTAATCTCATCAAAATATTTAAAAAATGTTGCCAATAAAACTTATGAATTAACAAAAAATACAAAAAATCATTACATGGTTGATGGTGCAGAAAAAGGCTGGCAGTCATTTGAAGATTCTATTAAAGATCTTCCAAAAACTCCCGTAACAGATGAAGAAATGGGTCAAGATATGCTTTACTCATCGGGAACTACAGGAAAACCCAAAGGCATTAGAGTTCCTTTAAAGCATATACCTGTTGATCAATCCGATGCATTAATGTCTGTCATTGCCCCACTCTATGATATCAATGAAAATACAAAATACCTATCACCTGCTCCATTGTATCATGCAGCACCTTTAAGATTTACTATGAGAGTAAACTATCTTGGGGGCACAAATATTATAATGGAAAATTTTGATGCTGAAATGTCTCTGTCTTTTATTGAGAAATATAAAATTAATATGAGCCAATGGGTTCCTACAATGTTTGTTAGAATGTGTAAATTACCAGAAGAGGTAAGAATGAAATATAATCTATCAACACATGAGTGTGCAATTCATGCCGCAGCTCCTTGTCCTATTGAAATAAAAAAAATGATGATAGATTGGTGGGGAGAAATTATTAATGAATTTTATGCTGGATCTGAAGGTAATGGCTTTTTTGCATGCAATTCGAGAGAATGGCTAAGTCATATTGGTACTGTTGGCAGACCTATTTTTGGCATACCTCATATTTGTGATGAAGAAGGTAATGAACTTCCAATTGGATCGGAGGGGACCATATGGTTTGAAAGTGATATTGAATTTTCATATCACAATGATACGAAGAAAACCCTTGAAACTAGACACCCAAAAAATTCTAAATGGACTACATTAGGCGACATAGGAAAATTAGATCAAGATAATTATCTTTATCTTACGGATAGAAAAGCCTTTATGATTATTTCTGGCGGAGTAAATATTTATCCACAAGAAACAGAAGATTTAATCATAACTCACCCTAAGGTTTTCGATTGCGCAGTTATAGGGGTCCCAAATAAAGAATTTGGCGAAGAAGTTAAGGCAGTAGTTCAACCCATTTCCTGGAACGATACAGGTAAAAACCTAGAAGAAGAAATTATCGAATTTTGCAAAAAAAACTTATCTAGTATTAAATGTCCAAAAACAGTAGATTTTGAAAAAGAACTCCCTAGGCATCCTACAGGAAAGCTTTATAAAAGACTTTTAAAAGACCGTTATTGGGGTAAAAAGGATACTAAGATTGTATAATTTAGGAGAAAATTATGAGAATTTTTAATAATGTTGAAGAAATAAAAGAATGTGTTGGGGAGGAAATAGGTGTAAGCGATTGGTTTACTATTGATCAAGATCGTATCAATGATTTTGCTGATGCTACAGGCGATCATCAATGGATACACGTTGATCCTGATAGAACTAATTCAGAACTAGGAATGCCTACTATAGCTCATGGATTTTTAACCTTATCACTAGTACCAATGTTAACGTCTAAAATTAGCTCAATAAAAAGTGTTACTAGAGGTATTAATTATGGAACAAATAAAGTTAGGTTTACAAATATGATTCCTGTAAATTCAAATGTTAGAGCTAAAACTAAACTTCTTGAAGCTCAACCTAAAGCAGGTGGAACACAATTAATCTCAGAAGTTAGTATTGAAATTGAAGGCCAAGATAGACCAGCTATGATTGCAGAAACCGTATCCATAGTCTTTGAATAAAAGTTTATGTCAGGTATTAATAAAAATTCTCCGCCCAAGGCTAGAAAAAAACTCGTCAAAAGAAGAGTACATAGCACAGTTTTATCTGATTATTTCGACTGGATAAGAGATAATAATTGGCAAGAAGTTCTTCGGTCACCAAATGTTTTAAAAAAAAGTATAAGAAAATATATAGATGAAGAAAATGAATGGACTGATAAAAAATTATCATTTTTGAAACCATTAGAAAAAAAGATTTTCAGAGAAATTAAAAATAAAATCAAAGAGGAAGACTACTCAACACCGCAAAAAGATGGTAACTGGTTTTATTACTCAGAAACAAAAAAAAACAGAGAATACTCTATTCTAAGACGTTATAAATCTTATTCCTCAAGAAAAAAAAGTATCGTTTATCATGATTGGAATAAAGAGAGTAAAGCCTATAAATACTTTAAACCTGGTGGAGCATTTAACTCAAAAAATCATAGCCTCTTAGCTTGGAGTTTTGATAATAAAGGATCAGAATTTTATCAAATAAAAGTCAAAGATCTAAGTCAAAAAAAAAATTTAAAGGATAATATTAAAGATACTGACGGTAGTGTTGTATGGTCGTTAAACAACGACGGATTTTATTATATTAAAATGGATAAAAATCATAGACCGTCAAGTTTGTATTTTCATTTACTTGGAACTCATCAAAATCAAGATATAGAAATATATAATGAAAAAGACTCTGGTTATTTTTTAAATATCAATGAGACGTTAAGCAAAAAATACTTAGTTCTTAACATTCATAATCATGAAACAAGCGAAGTAAGAATAATTAACCAAGAAGAAAAAAATAAAAAGTTAAAGTTAATAGCTAAAAGAAAAAAAAGTATTGAATATAGTGTTGAACATGATCATGAGAATTCAAGATTCTTAATACTTACGAATAAAGATAATGCAATCGATTTTAAATTAATGGTTACAAAAGAAAGTACATTAAATAAAAAAAATTGGATCGATTTTTTGCCTTATAAAGAAGGAACGCTAATTACTAATTTCTCATGCTTGGCTCAATACATTGTTGTTCAAGAGCTTGAAAATGGATTACCGAGAATAGTTATTATAAATAAAAAAAATAATAAAAAAAATATTATAAAATTTGATGAAGAAATTTATGATCTAAATTTTTTTGAAGGTTGCGAATATCACTCAAATAAAATTAAAATATATTATTCTTCAATGGCAACACCGCTTTTGACTTATGATTATAAACTAAAAGAGCAAAAAAAAAGAATTATAAAAAAACAAAAAATCCCTTCTGGGCATAATAAAAAAAACTATAACTTAGAGAGAGTTTATGCAATTTCTCATGATGGAAAAAAAATTCCTATATCTATTATAAAGCGAAAAGATACACCTAAGAATGCGCCAACTTTATTGTACGGATATGGATCTTATGGAATTTCAATATCTCCAAGTTTCTCATTATCCAGACTTTCTTTAATCGATAGAGGGATGGTATATGCAATTGCTCATATAAGAGGCGGAATGGAAAAAGGAAAAAAATGGTATGAGGATGGAAAAAAGAAAAATAAGTTAAATAGTTTTAGAGATTTTATTTCGTGTGCAGAATTTTTAAAAGAGAGAGGTATTTCAGAAAATATTACAATCCACGGAGGTAGCGCGGGTGGTCTTTTAATTGGAGCTTCCATAAATATAAGCCCTGATAGCTTTCATTGCGCTGTTGCTGAAGTACCATTCGTTGATGTCTTAAATACCATTCTTGATGATACTCTTCCATTAACTCCTCCAGAGTGGGAAGAATGGGGAAATCCAATTAAAAATAAAAGTGATTTTGACTATATTGGATCTTATTCACCATATGATAATATAAGAGAACAAAATTATCCAACTATACTTGCTACATCAGGATTGACAGATCCAAGAGTTACCTACTGGGAAGCGACTAAATGGATTGCAAAACTAAGAAGCAAAAAGACTGATAATAACTCAATATTTTTAAAAACGTATACCGAAGCAGGCCATGGTGGAATGGCTGGAAGATATAATCAAATTAAAGAGACAGCATTTATTTATGCATTTATTCTATGGAAAAATAATTTAACTTAAAAGCCTTTCTCTATCTAAAACAATTCTATACAAAAGTGTTTTATAACTCTCATAAATATTTTCTAATCAAAAAAAGAGTGTTTCAATTATTAAATTAATGATTATTATGCATAAAAAATTTAGGAGATTAAATAATGGCACTAGTATCAAATTTAGATGGAAAATTAAGACTTCCAGTCGTTGGAGCACCTCTATTTATAGTCTCTGGACCAGAGTTAGTTATTGCTCAATGTAAAGCTGGTATTGTTGGATCTTTTCCAGCTCTTAATGCAAGGCCACAAAGTATGCTTGGCGATTGGTTATCAAGAATAAAAGATGAGCTGTCAAAACATGATGAAAAAAACCCTAATTCACCATCTGCACCTTTTGCCGTTAATCAAATTTGTCATGCATCTAATGATAGATTGATGGAGGACATGCAAACATGTGTTGAGCATGAAGTTCCAATCATTATTACAAGTCTTAGACCTCCACTTGAAATAGTAGAAGCTGCTCATAGCTATGGAGGTGTTGTTTTTCATGATGTTATTAATGTAAAACACGCAAAAAAAGCTGCAGAACAAGGTGTTGACGGTCTTATTTTAGTTTGCGCAGGAGCTGGTGGTCATGCCGGAAGTTTATCCCCCTTCTCCCTAGTAAGAGAAATAAAAGAATGGTTTGATGGAACAATATTATTATCTGGTTCAATTAGCGATGGACACTCCATAGCTGGTGCTTTAGCAATGGGAGCAGATCTTGCTTACATTGGCACTAGATTCATTGCAACCGAAGAGGCAAATGCCGATCAAAGATATAAAGATATGTTAATTGAATCTACAGCAGATGACATAGTTTATTCTTCACTTTTTACTGGTGTTAATGGTAATTATCTTAAACCATCAATTGCTAAAGCTGGTTTAGATCCTGATAATTTACCAAGTGCTGATAAATCAAAAATGAATTTTGGATCTGGCGGAAATATGAAACAAAAAGCTTGGAAAGATATCTGGGGATCCGGTCAAGGCATTGGTGGTATTAAAGATGCTCCATCAGTAGGGAGTCTTATTAGCAAAATTGAAAAAGAATACAATCAAGCTTTTGATGAAATGATACAAAAAAATAACAGCTAAAACCAGAAATTATTATCCTCAATCCTTTTCAAATCATGTTCTACCATCATGTTTACAAGGGATTGAAAATTAACAGATGGTTTCCAGCCAAGATTTTCTCTTGCTTTAGATGAATCTCCCAGAAGATGATCTGTTTCAGATGGCCTAGTATATTGTTTATCAACAGTAATAATTGTGTTACCTGTTTTTTTACAAATTCCAACCTCATTATCACCTTCATTATCCCATTCAATGTCAATATTAATAGATTTTGCTGCAACCTGAGCAAAGTCTCTGACACTATTAGTTTCACCAGTAGCAATAACATAATCTTCGGGTTTATCTTTTTGAAGCATCAACCACATTGCTTCAACGTAATCACCTGCAAAACCCCAGTCACGTTCAGCATTTAAATTTCCTAAATTAATTTTTTTAATTTTTTTTAGAGCTATTTGAGCCATTCCATGTGAAATTTTACGAGTAACAAATTCTGTTCCGCGTAAAGGTGACTCATGGTTAAAAAGAATTCCTGAACATGCGAACATATTCCATGCTTCACGGTAATTAATAGTCATCCAATGTGAATAAAGTTTTGATATTCCATAGGGACTTCTTGGATAAAAAGGTGTATTTTCATTTTGAGGGCTTTGTTGAGCTTTTCCAAACATTTCTGAAGTAGAAGCTTGGTAAAATTTTGTGTTACCCCCTAAATTTCTTACTGTTTCTAAAATTCTTGTTACACCAATACCATCTATATCAGATGTGTAGATAGGCTGCTCATATGAGGTTTGGACAAAACTTTGAGCAGCAAGATTGTAAATTTCATCTGGTTCTATCCTCTCAACTAGTCTTTGAATATTAGTAATTTCTGCAAGGTCCATTGAAACAATATCTATGTCGTCTAAGACACCTATATAAGATAAACGGGAAGTATTAATTGATGAGGTTCTTCTTACAGCTCCATATACTTTATAACCTCTTTTGATTAAAAATTCTGAGAGATATGCCCCATCTTGGCCAGTAATTCCAGTAATTAGTGCTTTTTTAGTCATGAAAGTAAAATAATTAAATAAAAATAAAAGTATATATTTTATTTAATAATTATCATGAAAACTTCATAAAAATTAAAAAAGATTTTTTTGGATATCTTCTTTTTTAATTTTAAAATTTTTTTTTATTTTTTTCACTCTAGGCTTTCTACTCCCATGTTTAATGTAAATCTTATTAGATTCTATTTTATGAGATTGCTCTTTGCGCAATTTATATATTTTACTTGCTGCAGCCTTTCTTGCCGCTAACTCGTCAACTATTGGTAAAGGATAATCTTTAATATAGTTAAGGTTTTCCCAAGGCATATGAATAAATTTTTTTGGTGCATTTTGTAACTCTTTTACCCATTGTTTTATAAATATACCATCAGAATCATGATCAATACCCTGCTTAATAGGATTGTAAATTCTTATAGCATTAATACCAGTGGTTCCTGACTGCATTTGTGATTGAGAGTAATGAATACCTGGCTCATAATCAGTAAATAAAGTAGCGAGGTATTTTGATGTTTTTTGCCAAGGCAGCCATAAATGATAGCTTGCAAAGCTCATTAGCATAGCTCTCATTCTAAAGTTAAGCCAACCTGTTTTTATAAGCGATCTCATACATGCGTCGACCATTGGATATCCCGTTAATCCATTTTTCCAACTTTCAAAAAAAGGGTTATTATTTGTCTCATTCCTTAATTTATTATAAGAAGAATGCATATTTTTGAATTCAATATCAGGTTGATCCTCAAGCTTTTGAATAAAGTGACAATGCCATCTTAATCTACTTAAGAAAGTATTTATTGATTTTGGCCAATTCTTTTTTTCATCTTTTGATAGTTTTTGTATTTCTTTTTTTCTAAGAGTTGTTTTTTGAACAATTTCTCTAATTGATAAAGTTCCAAAGGCAATGTGAGTTGAAAGTCTTGAGGAACTATTCTTGGCTGTTAAAGGAGAGGACATTTCTTTTGAATAATTTTTTCCTCGTTTGTTTAAAAAACTCTCTAAGATCTCTAACCCTTCACTCCTTCCTCCTTTTTGTATTATTTCAATACCATCATTTTTAAGACCTAATTGTTTTGCTGAGGGGATAGTTTCGGAAATAAATTTATGACCTTTAATTTTTTTGGGAGGCTCGAATGGCGATATATCCATTCTTTTTTGCCATTCTCTTGACCAACCATCTCTATTCTTTAACCCTCTTATAACTCCGTTCTGTTTTGGTTCATTCCATTTAATATTTTGTAATTTAAACCAACTCCGAAGCCTTTGATCCCTTTCATATGTCCAAAAATTCCAAGTTTCTTGATGTGACCAGACCTCTTTTATTCCATATTGATTATTAATATCATTGAATATTCCTATAGCATCTCCTGATTTAATAATTAAATTATGTCCTATTTTTTTTAATTCTTTATCCAAATCTTTCAGACAATCTTTTAAAAAAAGATACTGCCTATAACTTAAATCATCTTGCTCCCAGAGTTTTGGCTCAATAATATAAAGAGGCATTACGGATTTGCTTTTACAAGCATTTGTAAAAGCTTCGTTGTCCCAAACTCTTAAATCCCTTTTAAACCAGGCAATATGCATAATAAAAAGTTTCTAAATTATTAATAATAATTTGGCTGGGGCGGTAGGATTCGAACCTACGCATCGCGGGATCAAAACCCGCTGCCTTACCGCTTGGCTACGCCCCATAAAACAGAATCAAAAACATCTTACATCGTATAACCTTCGTATACTTATTTTGACAAGAAAAAAGTTATTACTTTCTAAATCTTTACATATGAAAAATAACATGGTGAAATAAAAAACCTATTCACAAAAGGAGGGTAAACATGAGTGAATTTCAAATTATATCCATGATGAATTCTGGATTAGCAATGAATGGTCTTTTTTTAATTGGTTTTTCTTTTCTTGCGTGGTTTTCTGGAAGGGCTTCAGTAATTATGCATGAAAAAGGTAATGCCAATTTATTTGGAAAAATAGTTATAAGTGCTTTTTCACTAACAGCAATATGGTACATAAATATGCAATTTGCATATGTATCGCTTGGTATTAGAGGTGCAGCACATTCAATGGCAGTTTTAAAGGAGGAAACTGGATCCGTAAGTGCTAGAGGTCAATCGCTTATTGATAACTTTGGAGGAAGTACAGAAGTTCCTACTTTTAGCCTTTATAGTGAACCTTTAGGTTTAATACTGGTTATTTCATTAGCATTATGTCTTCTATCAGGCATATGGATAGATAATTCAAAAGAAAAATAAAAATTAAATTTTTTAAAATAAAACTTGTAATTAACTTTTTGTATTAATAAGTTATTATTAAACAAGTGATAAATTAATTTTTTTAATAGAATAATTTCTATTATATTAAGTTTTCTTGTTCATTAATAAATGGGGAGGACAATCAATGTCTAATTTTAATAAGTTTTTAATGTTAATAGCTGTTTCAGCTTTAACGTTAAATTATAATCCTTCTTTATCAGCCCAGGAGTCAGATGACTCTGAGACTTTTGGTATTGAGGAAATTATAGTTACAGCTCGTAAAATTGAAGAGAGCTCTCAAGATGTTCCTGTAGCTATTACAGCTATTACAGAACAACTTGAAAAATCTAACATCAGAAATCTTCGAGATCTTCAAGGTTTTGCACCAAACGTTATTATTGGTGGCTTCGGAGGTAGAACTAGTGGAGCCGAATTAAATATTAGAGGTATTAGTCCTCCAAGATCTGATGACAATTCTTTCGACGCACCTATTGCTGTTATGATTGATGGTGTTCACCTAGGTACTTCTGCTGGACAAATTCTTGAAAACTTTGATTTAGAGAGAATTGAAGTCCTTCGTGGTCCTCAAGGAACTCTTTTCGGTAAAAATACTGTTGGTGGTGTTATCAATGTAGTAAGAAGTAGGCCTACCGGAGAATTCGGTGGAAGATTAAAAGCTACTATAGGTGAGGATGGTCAACAAGAACTGAGAGCTGTGATTAATTTCCCAATTTCTGAAGGAAAAGTTGCTGGTAAAGTTTTTGGAACAATGATTGAAGATGATGGATGGTTACCTAATATTACCCTTGGTAAAAAAATTCCAGAAAAAGATTATATGAATTATGGTCTTACTCTTCTTTTAACTCCAAATGAAAAATTTGAAGCACTAGTAACAGTTGAAACATTTGATGATCAGAGTGATTTAGCTGGTTATCATTATAGTTATAACTTTGCTGCTGGTGTTGATAAAGCACCAACGGATCCAAGACAGGTCAATACCTCATTGCCTACAACATCATGCGCAATTTATGGTGCTTGTCGTACAAGTCTAGCGATCCCAAGCTATGCAGAGCAGGATACTAATAATGATGCTGCTTTAGAAACTGATGCAATTACTATCAATGCAACTTATGAAATAAATGAGAACTCGCAACTTGTTTATGTTGGAAGTACAAGAGAAACATCTGAATATAGAATATATGACTATGATGGATCAGCTGCACCTTTCATTACAATCGAAAGATGGAATGATTACGAGCAAACTAGTCACGAGTTACGTTATGAGAGACAAACTGAAAGATCTACTCTTGTTGCAGGATATTATTTTTGGAATAGTGAATTTACTCAAGACTGGGTAACTGGTGGAGAATTCTGGAGAACACTATTTGGTGCCGTAGCACAAACACCCGCATTGTGGGCTGCTTGTCAGGGAACAAATGGCTTAGACGGTGCTTTTGCTCCTATTGCTTGTGATCTTGGTATACAGGGTGGAATTCCAGCAACGGATATTGTTACTCAAATACTTTATGAAACTCAAGAAACAGAATCTGAAGCGTTCTTCATTAACTACGAATATGATATAACCGATAAATTAGCGATCAATGCTGGTATTCGTTGGACTGAGGAATGGAAAGCATTTGTTGCTGGACAGTCATATCTTTCAAATGTTGAAAGGCAGAGAGACAGAAATTTCCCAGGCTATGCTGATTTGTATCAAAAATGGGATGAGGTATCTCCAAGACTTGGTCTTACATATAGAATTGATGAAGATAAAATGGTTTATATATCCTATTCAGAAGGTTTCAAATCTGGTGGTTTCTTTGGTGTAAACCAAAATATTCGTGACTTTGAAAGAGACCAATATGATCCAGAGTTTGCTAATAACATAGAATTAGGCTTTAAAAGTACATTAATGGAAAATAGACTTAGATTAAACCTTACAGCTTTTAGAAATGAATTTGAGGATAAACAAGAATCTTTTGTTGCTCTTGATCCAGATACTAAAACTGTACAATCAGTCTTTAATAATGCTGCTGAAGTTTTATATGAAGGTTTTGAAGCAGAAATTCTCTTTGCTGCAACTCGTAATTTACAATTATTTTTAAATTACGGCTCACTTGACGCTAGCTATGAAGAATTCTTTACTGACATTAACCAATTCGATGGTCTAGGTGAAGTTGAAGATGCAAGTTTCTTAGAACCAAGAAATGCACCTGAGTATACATTAGGCTTGGGTTTCCAATACAATGCTCAAGTTGCTAATGGTGAGATGGAAATTTATGTCAAATACTCTGAAACTGGTGAAACTCAAACAAGTCTTCTAAATCTCGAATCAGGTGCTTTTGACGGCACAGAAGATGTAAGTGCTAATATTGGTTATTATCAAGATAACTGGAGTGTCGTTATTTTTGGTAGAAATCTTACAGACGATCAATATGAGGTTCCTATTCTTCTTGGCGGAAGCTTTACATCCGGTCCTCTTTTCTCAGTTTCTAGTGCTGGAATGAGACCAAAATCCTTTGGTATCGAGCTTGGATATGAATTTTAAATTATAGTAAAATTTAAAAAATAAATTGAAAGGGCTGCTGTTGGTGGCCCTTTTTTTATTATATTTATATTTTAAATAATATGTTTAATAGCATTTATATAAAAAATAGTGGTTTTGTTGTAATAACTAAAAAAATGTTGTCAAATCGTGAGGTCATTTTTACAAGTTTCATTAAGTAAATAAGAAAGGGAGAGGAAATGGTAAAATTTAACAAAATAATTTTTGGATTTTTTGCGTTTAGTATAATCGTTTCATATGGATTTACTAACATTTTAGCGCAAGAGGTCGAAAGTGTGTCAGGTATTGAAGAAATAATTGTTACAGCAAGACAACAGGCAGAAACCTTGCAAGATGTTCCTGTTACAGTATCAGTTATGTCTGAAGCTGACCTCGAAAGATATAATATATCTAATCTGGTTGATGCTGCTAAAATGGTTCCAAACTTTAGAATCAATGCTGGTGGATCAGGTAATGGATCTAATATATATTTACGAGGAATAGGTACGAGTAATATTTCGGCTGCTTTTGATCAATCAGTTGCAATTAATATTGATGGAGTAGTTGTTAACAGAGGACGTTTCATTCACAACGCTTACCTTGATATGGCACAGATTGAAGTTCTAAAAGGTCCTCAGTCACTATATTTCGGTAAATCTGCGACTGCTGGTGTTATTTCTATCAAAACTAATGATCCAACAGAGGAATTTGAAGCAGAGCTTGGTGTAGGTTTTGAAAGTGAGTATGAAACAACATTTTTAGAAGGTGTTATTTCTGGTCCTATTGGGGAAAATTTACTAGCTAGACTAGCGTTTGGAACAAGTGAAACAGATGAATTACGTCAAAATTATTCATTTGCTAATGACCCGATGCCCTTTGGAAATGGAACAAAACCATTTTTTGGAGAAGAATCTACCAATGTTCGATTAACATTACTTTGGACGCCAACTGAAAATTTAACTGCTAAATTAAAATATCAGTATTCAAAATATGAAAATGACGGTGGTGGAACTATGTTCCAAGAAGAGTGGTGTGCTGATGGACTTGGTAATCCTCTAGCTCACCAGGCAACTGGTATACCAACTGCCGCTACTGCTTTCACAACTAGACAAGGTGTTGATGATTGCGTTATTAACGGTAATACATCTAAAATTAATTTAGAACCTGGACTTAGAGCTGGCCTTCCCTATGGCTATGAAGATGGTGAACCAGGATTAAACCAAGAAACAGACGTGGTTTCACTTGAAATTAATTGGGATATTAATGATAGTCTTGCGTTAACATCTATTACAAGCTTAGTTGAATTAGATCATGATGAGTCAGATGATTATAGTTATGGTGCAGGGGTTTTTGGCGGTCTCCATAGAAACGTATATGAACATACTTCTCAAGAATTTAGATTAGCAAGTGACTTTGAGGGTGCAATAAATTTTCAAGCAGGTCTATTCCTTCAAGAAATAGAACAAAGGTTTGATGCCCATCAATATGCATTTAATCTTTCTGTTATGCCAAATATTTTTGGTCCAGCTCTTGGTTTTTTTGGTGATTTCGACATAACATCTCCTTTAGTTGGCCCAGACCCTGCGACCGGGAATATGTATGATTACAATAAAGACCATTATCTTGATACAGATGTAATGTCAGCTTTCATGGCTATATATCTTGATATAAGTGATAGAACTGAACTTTCAGTTGGTGCTAGATATACTGAAGAAGAAAAAAGTGGTTATATAAAAATACCATATATTCATGCTGCAGCTCTTGCATTTGGATTTGGAGCTCCTCCTATTATCGATGGATTAGAGTTTGAGGATAATAATTTATCCCCTGAGATTGCTCTTAATTATTATATCAATGATGATACAAGTGTATATGTTGCCTGGAAAAGAGCATTTAAATCGGGAGGTATTGATAACAGCGCATTACCTACTGCTTCAATTAACCCATTGTCTCCAACATTTGCAGGTTTTGATGCATTAATTTACGAATCAGAGGAAGCTGAAGGATTTGAAATAGGTGTAAAATCAAACCTGCTTGATAATAGTTTAAGAATAAATGCTACTTATTATTTTTATGAGTACACTGATCTTCAAGTTCAACTTTTTGATGCTAGTATCATTCAATTTAGCACATTTAATGCTGGTGCAGTTGAGACTGAGGGTTTTGAGGCTGATATGCTTTGGTATACAGACGTCGAAGGTTTGACTTTGAGAGGTCAATTTGCATGGACTGATGCTACAAATACTGGTGATTTTTTCAATACTAGTGGAGTAAATTTAAGAGGAAGTGAGAGATCCTATAGTCCTGAGTTTGCAGGATCTTTTGGCTTTAGCTACGACGCTGGTTTAGGTGCTGGTTGGAGAGTCAACTTATCATCAGATGCAAGATACAGTGATGATTATGGTTGGGGAGTATACAAAAATTCTCCTAGACAAGACTCTTTCTGGATGAATGATGCCGCTATTAGCATATATTCTGATGACGGAAAACACTCAATTAATCTTATTGGAAGAAATCTTGGCGATGAAATTGTTATTGTCACAGGTGGTTCTACTCCAGGAAGAATTCCTACTCGTACAGATGGGTTAGAATCTGCACTTCTTGAGGATCAAAGTGTTACAACTCAACAAGGAAGAACTGTAACATTACAATATAAGTATAAAATGTAATTTTCAAAATTAATACTTTAATTAAAAGGGCTATTTTATAGCCCTTTTTTTATTGCTTTATCTCAATTGATAATATCAAATAAATTATAGGGAGAGTATTATGGATGAAATGGCGCAGAAACCTGATGAAGAGACAAAAGATTATATCTTTAATCAGACAATGCTTAGAATAAAGGATCCGGTAAAGTCTCTTAATTTTTATTCCAATATTTTAGGAATGACATTGTTAAAAAAAATTGATTTTCCTGAATTCAAATTTTCTTTATTTTTTTTGGCTTATTTAAGACCGAATGATGATCCTGTACCAGAAAATAAAAATGATAGACTTGCATATACTCTAAGCCAAAAAGCAGTGCTGGAACTAACTCATAATTGGGGAACAGAAAATAATGAAAATTTTTCACATCATGACGGTAATTCTGATCCAAGGGGTTTTGGCCACATTGGTATAACTGTACCAGATGTATATGAGGCTTGCTCAAGATTTGAGTCAAAAGGTATAGAATTTCAAAAAAAACCTGATGACGGAAATATGAAAGGGCTTGCTTTCATAAAAGATCCTGATGGGTATTGGATTGAAATTTTGTCTACTAGAGGCTTATCAAATACAATTTAAAAAAAGGAAAGAAAATGTCTGTATTAAATTTATTTAATTTAGAAAGTGAAGTTGCGGTAGTAACTGGTGCTGGTAAGGGGATAGGAAAAGGTATTGCAATTGCATTAGCTGAGGCGGGGGCTGATCTTGTATTGGCCTCTCGCAGTGAAGATCAATTACAAGATGTTGCTAAAAAAATTAAAAAAATAGGCAGAAAGGCACTTGTTGTTCCAACAAATGTAACAGATATTGACTCTATGGAAAACCTAGGAAAAAGGACTACTGATAAGTTTGGTAAACTATCGATATGGGTCAATAATGCAGGTGGCCTTCCTGACGGAACACCTCGTTACCTTACTAAAACATCTCCTGACCAATTTAACGCACAGTTAGACTTAAATATCAAAGCTGCATGGTCAGGGTGCGTTGTTGCCGCCAAGCATATGAGTGAAAAAGGAGGATCTATAATTAATATTTCATCAACCTCCTCAAAAAATATGGGTCCAAATATAAAAAATGGTCCATATGGTGCATCCAAAGCTGCAATAAATAGTTTGACTGCAACTTTCTCAATTGAACTTGCCCCTAATATCAGAGTTAATGCCGTTGCTCCAGGTCCGATACCTACAGAGAATTTTGTAGAGTCCATGAAAATGGATACTCCTGAAAGAGAGGAACAATTAAAAAAAATGATAAATATTCCGCTTAAGAGATGGGGTAAACCTGAGGATATAGGAGCTGCTGTTGTTTTTATGGCATCCCCAGCATCTGGTTGGGTTACAGGACAATGCCTTTTTGTTTCAGGAGGATTGTAATAAATATTATTGAGTTGGTATTTGGAGTTTTACTATAAGCCCCTTTGGTTTTGCATCTAGTAACTCAATATTACCTTTATGAAACTTTATCATTGAGGCAACTAAGCTTAAGCCTAAACCAGTACCAGTTGTATTTCTGCTTGTATCTAATCTTACAAACCTATCCAAGACTTTTTCTTTATCTTCATCTTGAATTCCAGGTCCGGTATCAGATACCCAAATAATAATATTGTCTTTGTTCTTTTTTGAGCCAACATTAACTATATTTTTATCTGATCCATATTTAATTGAATTATCAATAAGATTAGAAATAGCCTGTGATATTAGATTCTTATTACCTGCGAGATACAAATCTATTTTACATTCATTATTTAAAACTACACCTTTCTCTTCAGATAAAGGTTCCCATAAATCAATAATATCTTCTATTAAACTTTTAATATTAATTTTTTCTTTTTTAAGTGATACAGATCCAGAGTCTACTCTTGATATAGCAAGTAAAGAATTGAATGTATTAATAACGCCATCAACATCTTCAATTACCTCTTTTAAAGTCTCTTGATAGCTATCTAAGTCAGGGTTCGACATTAGAGTTACTTCTAAATTTGTTCTTATTTTATTAAGAGGTGTCCTTAAATCATGGGCAATATTATCACTTACATCTTTCATTCCAATCATTAGCTTATTAAGTCTATCAAGCATATTGTTAAGGTTAAGTGATAATTGGTTTAGCTCATCATTATTAGATGATGTTGGTAATCTCATTGAAAGATCGCCATCCATTATTTCTAAACTTGTTTTATTTATTGCGGAAATTCTATTTAAAAAATTTCTACTTAAAACATACCCACCTAATAATCCCAGAAAAATAATTAATAAGGATGTACTTAAAATAGTATTAAAAAAACGTTCTTTAAGATAATTTTCATAACTTACATCTCTAGCAACAATTAGATTATATTTATTCCTTACTATGAATTCTTTTCCTCTAAAATAATACTTCCTTATAATTTCTCCGTTATTATTTTTCTTTTCAAATGAAAATAATACGCCACCCTCATCAAGTCTTTTTAAATTCCATAGGGAGTCAGTATCTGAAAAATTACCGGCAATAAATTTATTATTCGAATCTCTTAATATATATAAATTTGGATTTGGTGTTCTTGAAAGATATTGAATTTCTCTTATTAAACCAACCTCTTTGTATCTTTTATAAACTTGACTGAGTCTTGTGCTTTCTTGAATAATTTCATCATCAACTCTCATCTGAAAATCTCTTGAAGTTGACCAATATAAATAAAATGCTACTAATCCAATAGAAAGGGTAAGCAGAATAATATAAATGAATATTATACGGAAACTTGTTAAACGAAATAAATTAATCATCGCTTCTCAGAGCGTATCCAGCCCCTCTTTCAGTAAATAACATTTCCTTTCCACCAAATGGTTTGTCAATTTTAGAACGCAATCTTGAAATATGTACATCAATAACATTTGTCTGAGGATCGAAATGATACTCCCAAACGCCCTCAAGTAACATTGTTCTTGTAACAACCTGATTAGATCGCTTCATTAAAAATTCGAGCAATCTAAACTCTCTAGGCTGAAGATCTATCTCAACTCCTTGACGATAAACTTGTCGAGTGAGTAAATTCATTGATAAACTACCTACTTTAATAGAAGTTTCCTTTACTTCAGGATTTGTTCTTCTGTGAAGTACCTCTATTCTTGCTAATAATTCTGAAAAAGAGAAAGGTTTTGCTAAATAATCATCTGCGCCTGCCTTAAGACCTAAAACTTTCTCATCAACCTCTCCCAATGCTGATAAAATTAATATTGGAGTATCAATATCTTCATTTCTTATTTTACCAACAAGCGACAACCCGTCTAATTTAGGCAACATTCTGTCAACAACAATTACATCAAAATTTAACGTAAGTGCTAGTTGCTCTCCTTCTTCACCATCAGAGGCATGATCTACTACGTGACCACTTTCTTTTAAGCCTTTTATTAAATACTTAGCCGCATTAATGTCATCTTCAATAAGTAAAATATGCATTTTATTCTCCATTTACAGAATAATCTAAATATTTAAGAAAAGTTAGAGATTAATTTGACTGTACCTGAATTTTTTTTGGGGAGCTATAGTATTCAAATACAGTCAAATATTTTCATAAATACATATTGCGTTATTGTTTTTTACCAATACATTTCTATATTATTAATTTTTCGTAATGTTTTATAAGAGGTTTAAATTGAAAATTTTAAAAAATATAAGAGTTTTAGACTTTGGAAGATATATCGCAGGTCCATACTGTGGAGCGCTTCTTGGTGACCTGGGTGCCGAAGTAATAAGAGTTGAAAGATTAGATGGATCAGAAGATAGGTTCATTCATCCTTTAAAGGATGAGGGTGGTGAAGGTGCAATGTTTATGCAAATGAACCGTAATAAAAAAGGAATGACATTAAATCCTACAAAAGAGGGTTCTTCAATTATAGTAGAGAAATTAATTAAATCGGCAGATGTAGTTATAGCTAATCTACCACCTCAGACTCTCAAAAGAATGGGTATAGACTATGAAACAATTTCAAAATATAACCCCGGTATAATCCTCACAACCGTCTCAGCTTTTGGTGCAGGAGGTCCATACTCAGAAAGAGTTGGTTTTGATGGGGTTGGTCAAGCAATGTCAGGTGCTGCTTATTTAACCGGAGACGAGAGTGAACCTGTCAAAGCTTACTCACCATATATAGATTATGGTACAGCCTCGTTAACAGCGATGGGAACTTTAGCTGCAATAATTGAGAGAAACGAAACTGGAAAAGGTCAAATTGTTGAAGGTGCTCTTTTTGCAACCTCACTTGCATTCATGAATACACATTTGATTGAGCAATCAATTACAAAAAAGAACAGAAAAGCGATTGGAAATAGAAGTCCCTATGCAGGTCCTGTTGATATGGTTGAGACAAAAGATGGTTGGATAGTTGTTCAAGTATTAGGTGATACGTTATTTAAAAGATGGGCAAACCTTGTAGGTGCAGATGATTTATTAAATGACGATAGATTTAATACTGATATTAATAGGGGAATAAATGGAGAAATCTTAAGTAAAAAAACAAGTGACTGGGCATCGCAATACACAAATGAAGAGGCATTAAATCTATTAGCAAATGCAAATGTACCTGCTGGCCCTGTTAATGATTTACAAGAGGCATTAGATGACCCTCATGTGAAAGCTATGAATTTTTTTCAAGACCTTGAGTATCCAGGTATACCAGGTAAATCTCCAGTAATGGGACTTCCAGTAAAACTATCTAATTCAGATAATACAATTGAGAGAAGGCCACCAATTTTAGGAGAGCACACTGAAGAGATTTTAGTTGATTTAGGCTTTACCAATGATGAAATTGGTGAATTTAAAGAAAAAAGAATTATTTGAAACCTATAAATTCTGAAAACTCATTAACATCAGCTCTAGAACTTCTGAATTGGTTGATAGGATTTTCTGGATCAGCATATCCAATACCCATACCGCAAAAAAGCATAAGCTCATCAGGAATTTTTAAAAAATCTCCAACAGATTTGTACCAAATTGCCCATGCTTCTTGTGGAGCAGTATGTAAACCCTCCTCTCTTGCTAATAACATAACTGATTGTATAAACATTCCAAGATCTGACCATTGCCCCTCCTGCATTTCTCTGTCAATTGCAAAAAAAAGGGCAACTGGTGCATCAAAAAAATCAAAATTTTTCATAAATTGTTTAATTCTCCCAACCTTATCATCCCTTGAAACATTTATTGTTTTATACATACCCTCTCCAACATCTCTTCTTCTTTTCTCATAAGGATCTTTCAAATTAGGTGGATAAATTTTATATTCTGTACCTTCACCCCTGGGATTCTTTGATGCTTTAATTTGTATCTCTTCCTTAAAACTTTTGAGAGGATCACCTGAAACAACCCAAACTTTCCAAGGTTGAAGATTACCACCTGATGGAGCTCTTCTGGCCTTATCGAGTATATTAAAAATAACTTCCTTTTTTATTTCAGTACTTTTAAAAGCTCTGCAGGTTAATCTTGTATCTAAAGCCTCACTAACAGTTTTTGATTTTTTATAAATATCTCTCATTTTAAACTCCAAATTAACTTTTATCTATGTCCCATCTTTTAAGTAATATTTTTTCTAATAACGACATTATTAAAAATAAAATAATTCCTAAAAGTACCAAAAGGATTAATGCTGCAAATAATTTTGGCACATCAAGACGATTGCCTGCCTCAATAATTCTCCACGCCAGACCAGTTGAAGTTCCTGACCCAGCAACAAATTCTGCTACAACTGACCCAATTAAAGCTAAGCCAATAGATGTCTTCATACCCGTAAGAATAAATGGTAGGGCATAAGGTAGCTGAAGCTTAAATAATCTCTGCAATCTGTTTGCTTCATATAAGCTAAATAATTCGCTTAGATTCTTCTCAACTGATCGAATTCCAAGATTGGCATTGGCTAACACTGGAAAAAATGCAACGATAACGGCTAAAATTAAAATAGCGTATTCTGCATTATCAAGACCCACCCAAATTAATATTAAAGGTGCAATTGCTACTACAGGAGTAACCTGAAAAATTACTGCAATCGGATATAGAGATAATTCAATTATTTTAGATTGAGAGAATAATATGGCTATAAAAATAGCCAATAAGGATGCAATCATAAAGGCAAAAAAAGTTATTCGAAATGTTATAAAGGTCGACCTCAATAAATCACTATAATTTAGCAAAAGAGAAGCAAAAATATCAGTAGGTGCAGGAAGAATATATTTTGGTATATTTTGAGAATTAACAGTTATTTCCCATACACAAAGTAATAAAAGGAATGAAATAATTGGGGCCAAAAAGGATAAATAACGTTTTATCATTCATTACTCTCCTTTTTGAGAATATTGGTCAAATAATTAATCTTTGAAAAGAATTCATTGCTTTGTTGACCATCATCTCTTAATTTTTTATTAGTGATAATAACATCATCTAAAATCTTTCCTGGACTTGATGACATTACTAAGACTCTTTCAGCTAAATAAACAGCCTCTGTGACTGAATGCGTAACAAATAAAACGGTTAATTTATTTTTTTTCCATATATCCAACAAATCATCTTCAAGTTTATTTCTAGAAACCTCATCAAGAGCTGCAAAAGGTTCGTCCATTAATAATAATGAACAGTCTTGAACCATAGCCCTTGCAATTGAAACCCTCATTTTTTGACCGCCTGAAAGCTGATTTGGTAAAGAATTTTCTTTACCCTCTAAACCTACTTTAGATAACCAAAAATATGCTTTTTCCTCTGATACTTTTTTATTTTTAAATGTTAGTTCAGCTGGAAGAAGAACATTATCAATAACAGATCTCCATGGTAGAAGGGTTGGATCTTGAAAAACAAAACCAATATTTGGTTTTTTATTATTTAAATACTCGACAGATCCTGAAGTAGGTTTAATTAAATCCGATGCTAACCTTAATAAAGTTGATTTACCAGCACCTGAAGATCCCAAAATTGAAACAAAACTATTTTTTTTTATATCTAAACTCAGAGGTCCAAGAATTGGTGCATCATATTCCTTATAGATCTTATTAAATTTAAACATTAATTCCCTTTTTCAATAAAATCCAAAGTATAAGAATCTCTCCAGTTAAGATTTTTATTATAAACACCATTTTCAGACATTATATTGAAAAAATTCCTCCATTTTTCCTCAGACATTTTACCAATATCAGCTCCAAGAGATGCTTCATTAGATATCATATTATATTCTCTGATTTTTCTAATAGCTTGTAGCAAGACATCTTCAGTCATTTCACTATTTTCTTTTAATATCAATTTATTACCTAACGATGGATCTCCATAAATATAATCGATCCAACCCTCAATACTTGCATCGACAAAATTCTGAACAATTTTTGGATTATTTTTTATCATAGTATTAGAGGCTAAAATCATTGCTCCATAACTTGGATATCCATAATCAGCCATTAAAAAAACTTTGGGTTGTTCTCCAGTTACTTGCTCAAAAAGATAAGGTTCAGACGTTAAGTAACCTTGCTGAATGGAAGAGGTATCTCTCAAAAACGGTGCTAAACTTATTGTTTTTTTTCGAATTTGATTATCTTTAAAATTATATTTTGATTTTAGCCATAACCAAAATCCTCCAATACTTGCATCTGCAATCATAATGGGAAGATCCATAATATCTTCAATACTCTCTATATTATTACTCGTATGAGTCATAATTATTTGAGGATCTTTCTGAAAAACAGCCATTACAGCCCTTCCAGGAATATTATTAGCGACCATATTCATTGGGATAAAACTATTTGATCCCATTCCAAAATCAATTGAATTTGAGGCCAATAACCTTGGAATATTTATATTTGCACTGCCTTGAATAATTTTTACATCTAAGCCCTTTTTTAAATATTTCCCAGAGGCTAAAGCTTGATAGAAACCACCCTGTTCTGCCTGAGCTTTCCAGTCAGTTGCAAAAGTAATTTCCAATAGCTCATTGTTATTTTCTTTTTTTTCATCTTCTGAACAGGAAGACAAAAAAATTAAAAAAATAACAAAATATATCTTTTTCATGAAATTATTCCTCTAATCCGATCAAAATAGTCGGTATATTTAATATTGGTTCTTTTAAAGTAGATACCAAAGTACCCTCTTTCCTTCCTGCTCTAATTTTAGAAAGTCTAAAACCATCATTCAGCAAATCATCATAACACTTATTATAATTATCAACATGCCAACCAATACCAAAATATTCAGAATTTTGTTTAATATCTTTTCCCTCAATTACTTCCAGAGTTAATCCACCTAACCTAAAAAAAAGCATTCTACCAGCCCATTTTTTAAATGTTTTATCTAATGCCAACCTAATACTCAGCTTTCCCTCAAAAATTTCTTTAATAGTTTCGGGATCTTCTGTTTGAATTACTAATTGATTTACTTTACTTACATTATTTTTTAAAGATGATTTATTTTCTTTAAAATCTATTTCACTGCTAACAAGGATATTCAAACTTTCAATAGTTTTGTCTATTATATTAAAAAAAGAAAATTTTATTTCTATATCATTATTTACTTCAAAACTACTTTCAATTTTATCACTTAGTTTTAAATCATTTTTTACAAAATTATTATAATCTTTATCAAAATCATCAGAAAAAAAATTTATCCCAAAAATACCCTCGCCTTTGTTCTTTAAGAAATTGTAAAGTTTTTCAGACCAAATACCGGATTTTTTTGGAGATATTAAGCAAATATTTGTCTTATTTAATCCAAAACTTATTATATCAATACCAAGCTTTCTTGATTGACCAATAAAATTAGGGCTTTGTCCAAAAAAAATAGAAAATTTTTGAGATGTTTCTTCTATATTTTTAGTAGCAAGAAAAATATTTTGTACTCGAATAAGCATTATAAATATCATAATACATTAATTAAATTTATTAACGCTTTTTCTTTAATTAAAATATTGCAATTGCTAGAGTATAATCATGCATAATTTAGATATAAATAAATTTAAAAAAATTGTTGGTAATAAAAATGTTATCACCGATAAAAAAGATATGGAAAAATATCTTAAAGAATGGAGAGGTATTTATACTGGAATTGCAGGAGCGATAGTTAAGCCCAAATCAACTAAAGAAGTATCAAATATACTCAAATATTCTTATAAAAAAAATATTTCGTGTATTCCCCAAGGGGGAAATACAGGTCTAGTAGGTGGACAAATACCGTTTAGTAGAGATCATATAGTTATTAGTTTGGAAAGACTTTCCAAAATAAGAGAAATTAATAATGTAAATGAGTCGATTACAGTTGAAGCAGGTTTAATACTTTCCAATCTTCAAAAAATATGTGAAGAAAATAATCTATTTTTTCCATTGTCTCTTGCATCTGAGGGGAGCTGTAGTATTGGTGGGAATATTGCTACAAACGCCGGAGGAGTTGCTGTTCTACACTATGGAAATACTAGAGAATTAGTTTTGGGTCTAGAAATAGTTTTACCTGATGGATCTATTGTTAACAATTTAAAAACACTCATTAAAGATAATACAGGTTATTCTATAAAGGATTTATTTGTTGGATCTGAAGGAACTCTTGGAGTTATAACAGCAGCAACACTAAAAGTTTTTCCAAAACCGAAAGGAATTCATACAGCGCTAATTTCAGTAAACTCTCCAAAAGAGTCTATTAAAATCTTAAATTATGTAAAAAATAATTTTTCTATTCCTATTACAGCATTTGAATTAATGAATAATTTCTCTATAGAGCTCGTAAAAAAACACATGAATAATATTTTGGTACCAATTAAAAAATTTAAATGGTTGATATTAATTGAATTTTCTTCAATTGAGGCATCAAAGGATCAAAAAGATAAGATTGAAAATATTCTTCATAAAATTTTAAATCAAAACCTTGCCAAGGATATTTTTATCGCACAATCCCTCGAGCAAACTAAAAATATGTGGAAAATTAGAGAAAGTATTTCGGAAGCGCAAAAAAAAGAAGGCGGTAGTATTAAAAATGATATATCAATTCCAATCAAGGATATAAGTAAATTCGTCAAAAGCGCTATTAAAACATCAGGGGAAGTAATACCCGGCTCCAGATGTGTTGTTTTTGGTCATATTGGAGATGGTAACATTCATTTTAATATATCGCAGCCAATAAAAGCTAATAAAGATAAGTTCTTTAAAAAAGAGAGAGATATTAGAAAAAAAATTATCGATCTTACTCTTAATTTACAAGGGTCCATCAGCGCTGAACATGGTATTGGTCTGGCAAGAAAAGATGACTTAAAAAAGTATATGAAAAAGGATGTTGAAGTATTTAAATCAATTAAGAAATCATTTGATCCTAAAAATATTATGAATCCTGGAAAGATTATAGATATTTAAAATGTATCTTTAATAGGAATTCCAAGCGAATACTTTGATTGCCTTATGGTTAATGATGTTTTAACACTAGCTACATTTGGTGCGGAGGTTAGCTCTTTTGTAAGAAAAATTTGAAAAGCAGATAAGTCAGGTGCAACACATTTTAATATAAAATCTATTTCACCGTTCAGCATATGACATTCTCTTACAAAGTCTAGTAATTTAACCCTATCCTCAAATGCCTTTAAATCAGACTCAGCTTGATTATGTAAACCAACCATAGCAAAAACTGTAACTTGAAATCCCAACTTTTCTGCTGATAAATTAGCATGATATCCTTTAATAAACCCTTTTTCTTCTAACGATCTTACTCTTCTTAAGCAAGGAGGAGCTGATAAATCAACTTTTTCAGCTAACTCAACATTTGTAACCCTGCCGTTTTCCTGAAGTATTTTTAAAATTTTTGTATCAATATTATCTAAATTATCTCGTTTCATATAAATTATGTTATACATTGTCTAATAATCACGCAAGATTATTACAAGGAATTAATTAATGACACAAAAAAGATCTATAAATTGCTGGATTATCTCTTCAGGCCTAATAGGTTGTGAAAATCAATGTATAGGTCTTGCTGAAGAGTTGAATTTAAACTATGAGATAAAAAAAATTAATCCTGGAAAAATTTTATCTATTACAGCACCATATGGTAAACCAATAAAAGTGAGAGACTTTATTGAACCCTGGCCAAAATTTATTATTGGATCAGGTAGAAAAACCGTACCCTATATGAAATATTTAAAATCGAAACTTGAAGACGATATTTTTACTATATTCCTTCAAGATCCAAAAATTAAAACAAATAATTTTGATTTTGTATGGGCCCCCCTTCATGATGAAATTAAAGGAGCAAATACTTTTTCAACTTTATTATCTCCTGGAAGGGTCTCTCAATATTTAATAACAAAAGAACTCACAAAGTGGAATAATATATTTTCCATTCTTCCAGAACCTTTTTTAACTATTTTAATTGGAGGTAAAACAAAGGCATTTAGCTTTAATAAGAAAGAGTGTTTTTACATCTTAGAGACTATATCAAGATCTGTAAAAGATGGTTGGACACCCTTAATTTCAACCTCTAGAAGAACTCCACAATTTTTAAAAAAAGAAATAAAAAATATTGTTAGTAATATTCCTCACTATTTTTATGATAATAATGGGGATAATCCTTATTACGCATTTTTAGGGATTTCAAATGTAGCTTTAGTGACCCCTGACTCTGTAAATATGTTAAGCGAAACAATTACAGCTGACCTATCAACCTATATTTTTGACCTAGAATGCAGATCTCAAAGAATAAGTAAGTTTCTAACAAAATTAGAAAAAGAAAATTTTATAAAAAAAATTAATGGAAAAATTATTAAATTTCATTTTAAAAAAAGTAATGCCACAAAAGAAATAGCTGATTATATATCTAAATTAATATAAATTTATCTTGTTTTTACAGATAAAGTATCTCTTATAATAAAATAAGTATGAAAGGAAAAAAATGTCTAATATTAATCATTCTAAAATACTAATCTTAGGTTCTGGGCCAGCGGGTTATACAGCAGCTATTTATACCTCGAGAGCAATGCTAGAACCGGTTTTATTGACTGGAATTGAGCCTGGTGGACAAATGACAATTACCACAGATGTTGAAAATTATCCTGGTTTTTCAGATGTTATACAGGGTCCTTGGTTAATGGAACAAATGCGCGATCAAGCTGAAAAAGTAGGAACAAAAATAATTCTAGATACTATAATTGATGTAGATCTATCTGTTAGACCGTTTGTTTTATCATCGGACTCAGAAAAAAAATATTCATGTGATGCTCTTATAATTTCAACTGGTGCTCAAGCGCGTTGGCTTGGTCTTAAATCAGAGGATAAATTCAAAGGTTATGGTGTATCGGCATGTGCTACATGTGATGGATTTTTCTATAAAGATAAAAAAGTAATGGTTGTCGGTGGTGGAAATACTGCAGTAGAAGAGGCTTTATTTCTTACAAATTTTGCCTCTGAGGTAATATTAGTCCATAGAAGAAATGAGTTGAGGGCTGAAAAAATTCTTCAAAATAAACTTTTTAATCATCCTAAAATTTCAACAATCTGGGACTCTGAAGTTAAAGAAATAATCGGTGAGGATAATCCACCAAGCGTAAATAGTGCTTTACTAAAAAATGTAAAAAGTAATAGTGAAAATAAGATTATGGTTGATGGTATCTTTATTGCTATTGGTCATAGTCCTTCATCATCAATCTTTAAGGATAAATTAGAAATAAATGAAAATGGTTATATAATTACAGAGCCTGACTCTACCTTAACATCTGTTGAGGGAGTATTTGCTGCTGGTGATGTTACAGATGAAAAATATAGGCAGGCAGTAACAGCCGCTGGTTTGGGATGTATGGCTGCTTTAGAAGCTGAGAGTTATCTATCTTCTAAAGAGTAATAATTATCTTAAAGTTTCAGATGGTGAATTTAAAATTTGGCTTTCAAGATTAGGACTAACCTCTTCAACATCTCTCATTTCGGAGTCAATTACATCTCGAATATTTGGAATAGCCTCAGCCACGTCTGAACCTGTCATCAAATTTATTTCTGATGTGCTAAATTCATCAGTTTTATTTTGACCAAATAAAATTGATTGCAATTGCCTATTTGGTTGCTGAGGATCAGGACGAATTTCCCCCTCGGCAGGAGGTCTAAGATTATATTCTGGTGGAACAATTAACGCAGGCTTCGTTAAAATTGTAAACTCATCTGGTGGTAGTTTATTTGTCCCTAAAACATCTGCCAGTTCACTGCTACAACTGGACAAGAAAGAAATATTAAAAAAGATAAAAATAAAACCAAAAAATCTTAAAAACATTATTTCCCCATTACTTTTTTACAAGAGACTCTCTAGTAAGATCAATCAGAATTATGAAACCTCCTAGAACAATAGCAATATCAGCTATGTTAAATACATACCAGTAATAATTAAAAAAATGAAGTGAAATAAAATCAATTACTTTACCATAAATAAGTCTATCAAAAACATTTCCTAGAGCTCCACCAATCATAACAAATAGAGAAATTTTTGTAAGTTTTGAGGGTGATTTTGTTGACCAGTAATATAAGTAAAAAATAACTAATATAGAAAGAGCAGATAGTATCCATCTCTGAATATTGTCGCCATTTGATAAAATACCAAAACTTATGCCAGGATTTAAAACTAATATGAAGTCAAGAAATGAGGTTACGTATACTCTTCCTTTTGAGCCTAAATCATAATAACTAATTAAAAAATATTTACTTGAAAAATCTAAAAGAAAAATAAAAATTGATAATATTATAAAGCTATAATTTCTTATTTTTTTATTTATCACTAATTTCTCTCATAACATTTGCATCACGAATACTTAAATCTGGATAATCTTTATCAGTTCCGACTTCAGGTAATATTTTCCATGATCTGTTACACTTTTTTCCTTCTGCTACAGAGCATAAAACTGAAACTATATTATTTTCAGATAATCTAAATGCATTTTCTGGTCCTTCACCTTCTGAAATTTTTGCTTGAGATGTAATAAATATTTCAGCTAAATCAATATTCTTAAAAATCTCTAAATATTCATTACTTGATATGAAAACATTTGGAAAAGCTTCTAGACTTGATCCTATTCTTTTTTCCTTTCTCTCTAATTCAATAGCTCCGGTTACAACTTTTCTTACAGAGCGTATTTTTTCCCATTTTTCAAAAAGTTCAATATTTACCCACTTATCATTTGTCTCTAAAAATTCTAACTCATGGACACTCTTTTCACAGTTGGAAAAACGAGAAATTAGTACCTCTTCGCAAGTAAAGCATAATATGGGAGAAAACCAGCGAACAAGATGATTAAATAAAATATCTAAAACTGTTCTGGTAGACCTTCTTGATATATTGTTAATACTATCACAATAAAGGGAGTCCTTTCTAATATCAAAATAAAATGAAGAAAGATCTAAATTTGAAAAATTAAAAAGAGTTTGAAATACCGTTTTAAGATCGTATTCATTATAACCTTTTTTAACTTTCTCATCGATTACTTTGCATTTATGAAGAATATACTTTTCCAATTCAGGCATATCTTCATAAGGAACAATCTCCTTATCACTAAACTCGTTAAGGTTTCCCAATAGGAATCGAAATGTATTTCTTATTTTTCTATATGACTCTACATTTGCCCTCATTATTTCCTGACCAATTCTTAAATCTTCCGTAAAATCTGACGAAACTACCCATAATCTCAATACGTCTGCTCCATACTGATTAATGAGATCATCAGGAAGTACTACATTTCCAATGGATTTTGACATTTTCCTTCCATCTTTATCCATCACAAATCCATGCGTTAAGACTTGCTCAAAGGGCGCAACACC
>PBNH01000019.1 GCA_002723035.1 Rhodobiaceae bacterium
AAGTAGAAATACTTAAAGGCCCTAGTTCAGCTCTATATGGTTCAGATGGATTAGCTGGAGCAATTTCTTATACTACTAAAGATGCATCTGATTTAGCTGATTTAAATAATCCATTCTTTTCAGCGACGGCTTCATATGATGAAGCAAATGATGGAACAAAATATGGTTTTTTATCGGCCTTCGTTGGGAATAAGATGGAAGGTCTTATTCAGATAACAAGAAGAGATATGAATGAGAGAAATCTTCATGATCAGATAAGCACTAAACCAAATGATATGAATGGTGAATCAAATAGCATCTTATCAAAAATTAAATTTCTATTGACAGAGTCAATTGATCTAACTTTTACAATTGATGTTCAAGAGTGGGAAAGTGAATGGGATCTTCAAACTGAAACAGGTTTCAGTTTCTTTCCAATACCTACTCAAACCTCATCAGCATTAGGTAATGATGAATCCTCAAGACATAGATTTTCTGTTGAACTTGGTTTCAATAATGAGAATATGTTTTTTGATAATGGAAGAATTACAGTTTTTGCTCAAAACACTGAACAAGACCAAGTAACAAATAAATCAAAATTAGTTTTTTCAATGGGCATGAGGGCAAGACCAACCCCATTTTCTGAATATCAAAATTTTCAATTTAACCAAGAAATATTCGGATTTTCTTCTGAGTTTTATAAAGAAATTAGACAATCTTCAGGGATAAAACATCAAATTGTTTATGGATTTGAATATGAGTCAATTGAAGTTGAAAGACCTAGATATAGATATGAAACAAATTTAATTACTAGACAGTTAAATTATAATATTAGCGGTCATACTTATCCCGATAAAACATTTCCTGATACAGAAACAATAAGACAAGGTATTTATTTTTCTGATAGAATTGAAGTCACTCCCAAAGCAAGCATTGTTATAGGTGCACGGTATGACTCTTACGAACTTAAACCATCAGTCGATGAACTATTTAATAGAAGCAATGTAGCCAGAAATGAACTTTCTTATATAGATGATAGTGCCGTTTCATCCAAATTAGGTTTTATTTATGATCTAAATGATAATATTTCTCTATTTGCTCAATATGCTGAAGGTTTTAGAAGCCCTGATTATGAGAGTGCAAATATATCATTTACAAATTTTGCATTCCGTTACAGCGTAACGCCTAATCCAGACCTTGATTCTGAAGAAAGTGAAGGATATGAATTGGGTTTAAGAGGAAATAATTCGTTAGGGAACTCAAAAATAAACTGGTCGTTAGTTTATTTTGAAAATGATTACAAAGATTTCATTGAAACTCAATTAACTGGAAGGTCACCTCAAGGGATTAGTTTATATAAATATGTAAATCTTAATGACGTTACAATCGATGGTTTTGAATTTGAATTACAAGCCATAATAAATGACAATTATTCTTTATACTTGGGTCATACAAACACAGAAGGAGAGCAGAATAATGAAGAGCTAATATCAATTGACCCTGATCAAACCATTTTAGGTTTAAGCTGGATTTCTGATAATGGAGGCTTCAATATTAAAGGAATAGCAAATATTTCTGAAAAAAGTATTGATGGATTAGCTCCTGTTTGCGGAAGAGGAGGATGTAATAAATTATTAGAGCTTCCGGGAAGAGTTACTTATGATTTATTCTTCAACTTTAATATCAGTGAAAAAGTATTTGCAAATCTTGCAGTTAGAAACCTTACAGATAAAAAATATTGGGACTGGGCATCAGTTAACGGTAAGGCAGAGAATGATCCTGAATTAGATCTTTATGTAAACTCCGGAAGAACAATAAGTGCCTCAATTAAGTACCTATTTTAATTAAGAAGGATTAAAATTATGAAAATTTATATTTTTACTTTTGTTTCATTATTCTCTGTTAGTGTTATGGCTCATCCTGGTCATGAGAATACTTTTTTTCATCATGAGGTAAATTCCATATTTTCCTCAATTTTGGCAATTTTATTTTTATATGCTATATTTCTTACCATAAAAAAAATAACGAAAAATGCATTTAATAATATTGAAAAGAAAGGATAATTTGTATGTTTAAAGATTTTCAAATAGCTGAGGCACATTGTGATATCCCATGCAAAATATATGATCCTGCAATAGCACAAGTTGCAGCGCTAAGTGTAGTAAGATTAATTGATCTTCTTCATGAAATTGATGATGATGATAATAGCCTTAAATCAATTGCTCACAGATCTCGTTTAGTTATAGAGAAGGAAGCTCAAGCAAAAATTGTCAAAAATGAAGTTAATATAATTTGGGGTGATTATTTTAAAGCTCCACAAATTGAGTCTCATCCTAATATCCATACCCTGGTCCATGAAATAATGATGACAGCATCTAAATGTAAGCAAGATGTAATTAGAGAAAATGCTGAAGAGCTAGTTAAAAAAGTTAATGAATTTGCTACAATTTTTTGGTCAACTAAAGGAATTGATACTGAAAATGTTGTTTGCCCCTATCCCCCAGAACTTATTGTTTCTAGACCAAAATTAGATAGTGTTTAAAATTTACAAAGTTCAAGGTAGTAGCATGTTGCCTACTATAAGGCATAACGATTATCTACTAACTTTTAAAGTTAAAAAAATAGAAAAAAAAAGTATAATTGTATCTTTCTTAGACGACAAAAGATTTATAGTAAAAAGAGTCAAAGATATCTCTGAAAATTTTTTTACTCTTTCATCTGATAATAAAATGACAGAGTCTGAGTTTTGTAATCAAAAATTTTCTGCGAACAAAATTTTTTATAAGGCTGTTTTAGCATACAGATATCCTTTTAAATTTAATCTTTTATAGATCTCTCTGTTCTATAGAATTTAAAGAAACACCATGTAGCGAAAGCTGTCATTAAATGCCAAATTCCATGAGGTTGAATAAATGAATCTGGGTTACAAAATCTAGTATCAGGATAACCTTGAAGCCATATTATAAAGGCCACAATATAGCTTACCATTCCAAGAAAAAACCATGGATAATGATTTCTTATTTTTGACGGAGGTTTATTCGACAATAGAGCTGGTAACCAAAAAAGTATAATCCACCAATAATTTTGTAAATTTAAAAAAATTTCAATGGGAAAAATTCCAAAAATTGCTGCAACTAAAAAACCAATAAAGCCTGAATACCATTTATTAAATTTACCCCAAAATTTAAAAAGAAATTCTGAGATAATCCATAAAGCTATTGAAACACCAAATAAATCTAAATTAATACCCATACCTGTTCCAAAAAACCAACTTAGCAATGAAAATAAAAAAACGATCAATATATAATTAGTAAAAAATCTTTTTGAAGACCACTTACCTAATTCTTTTAGATTATATAACCAAGGAAGAATGATATAAGTGACCATACTTACATTATCAATCCATTGTCCCCAATAAGAATGGGTTCCATGCATTAAAAAAGACCCTGGACCAAGAAAAATAACAACACTTGCATATAAAATTGAAATATTAGTTAAACCAATAAAATTATTTAATTTTTTTTTGACTTTATCTTCCTTAGATAAAATCCAAAGCATTAATAAGCCTACAAATATGAAGCCTAAATTACTGAAGGCATTAATAGGCTCACGAAAAATACCAGAACTTACTCTTTCACACCAACGTGAAACTCCTCCAATTTTGACATTAGCCTCTAAAGTAATAATTAACCCTAATTTAGCTAAAATAAAATAAACTATAAAAAAAGATAGAGAGAAAATTAATCCAATAATGAAGGAATTTTCTTTTCTAAAGATATTCATATTTAATTTATCGCAATTGGATTAATGATCATTTGAACAGCACCCTTTACTTTTGCTTGGCCTAAAACAAATAGAAACTCTAATACACCATCTTTTACAAGAGGTCCTGTATTCATAGACTCTAGTATATATATTCCATTCTCTTTCAATAAAATTACATGGCCCTGATAAGGTTCATTTGGATCTTCGGGAGGAACAACATCTAAGCCAGATGTATCTGCACCAACTGCAACCACACCTTTAGAAGCTAAATATCGAGCAACCTCTGGACTTTGACCAGGCTCAGATGAAACCCATAAAATTGGATCAGTTTCAAATTTTGCATCTATCCAGCCAGTATGAAAAATGACTACATCACCCTCTTGAATAGGAGTTCCTTGCTTTTTTGCTATTGCCTTTACATCTTTAACTGAAAACGATTGACCAGCTTCTAAGTATTCGACCCCAAAATGGTCTGTCATATCTAAAATGATACCTCTGGCTACAATCGGAGGTATTGTTTCAACTCCTAATTTTGTTAATCCATCAATTTGAGCAAAGTCTTTTCCCTTATTGCAGTTATAGAAAATACCATCAGGATCGCCTAAATGACCAAAGCCATCAATTTGTGACCCTATTCCAAACCAACCTTGAAAAATATCATCGTTATAAGTTGAATTAGGAAAAGGTTTATTACCAAATTGCTGATTGGGTTGAACAATTTGTAAAGATAGTGAGCGAGGTGGAAAAGCTGGAGTATTAGCATCAATAGTTATACCTAAACTATATACCTTTCCAGTCTTAATTAATTTAGAGGCTTTTAAAATCGACTCAGGTGTAATTAGGTTTGCATTACCTATTTCGTCGTTTGGACCCCATTTTGAAAACTCACACTCACTAGCATTTGATATTTGAATTAAATACAAATTCATAATTAAAATTAAAAAATATCTCATTTTACTCACTCATTATCCTTTTTTTTAAATTAATTCCCTTAAGCAACACAGAACTATATAGAGATTTTAATTCTTTGTATCGAAAACAATCCTTTTCGTGATCATTTATTATTCCTACAGCCTGTAAATACGCATAACAAATAGTTGGGCCAACAAATTTAAAACCTCTTTTTTTAAGTTCAGAAGAAATATTATTACTTAACAATAGTTTACAATTATTATTTAATGTGTTTTTATTTTTTGTATCAATTGACTTTCTATTTGTAAAAGACCAGATATAATTATCAAAACTGTTAAATTCTTTTTGAATTTTTAAAAATGCTTTTGCATTATTTCTTATTGAAAAAAGTTTAAGTTTATTTCTTATTATCCCCTCATCCTTTAAAAGGATAATAATTTCTTTATCTGTCATATTTGATACTTTTTTAATATTAAAATTGTAGAAAGCGTGTCGATAATTATTTCGTTTTTTAAGAATTGTTATCCAGCTTAATCCTGCTTGTTGTCCTTCTAAACATAGATTTTCAAACAATACTTTATCGTCATGAACAGGAACACCCCACTCCTCATCATGGTAACGAATATATAAATCGTCATCACCAGGCCATAAACATCTTTTTTTCATAGGTTATTCTATCAATCAAAGTATTAATAAGATATTAGAAAAAACTCTAGTAAAATTTTGTGTTTTAATTTTAAATGAACCTATAAAGGAATTGTAATGGAAAAAATTAATAATTTAATAAACTCAATAACAGAACCATTTTTATTAATTGGAGACTTCATTGTTCGTTTTGGATTAGGGGTTTCTTTCTTTCTTCATGGCTATGGAAAGCTTCCAATAAGTCAAGGATTTATAGACTTTTTAAGCTCTAAGGGAGTTCCACTGGCAAACATAACAGCGTATTTAGTGGCTTGGGGTGAAATTTTAGCTGGAATAAGTATAATTTTAGGCGGATTAATAATTAAATTTAAACCAATAATAGCAAATTTAATTACTAAATTATCTGGATTAACTATTGTTATAATTATGATAAATGCCTTATTTATTGCCCATTCTAATTGGAGTATTTTTATAGGTGATAGAGGTTCAGTGTTATTTGCTAGTGAGCAACTTTTCTTATTAATTCTTGGTTTTTTCTTTTTTATTAAAGGAAATAGAACCTAGAAAACTTTTACCAATATTTTTTTCGATAATATTAGTTTTAATTCCATCAATTGAAAGTGTGTTTGCATTACTCATTAAATTTAGTTTTTTTAATGTTATATCCACAAAAATATTAAATTTAATCTAATTTTATGCTTACTGTTTTTTGCTCTAAATAGGTTTTAAAACCCTCAATTCCTAATTCTCTTCCCCATCCAGACTCTTTATAACCACCAAAAGGTAAGGTTGGATGCATGCCTCCATAATGATTTACCCAAACATTACCCGCTTTTATTCTATTAGCGACATTATGAACTTTATTTATATCATTAGAAAAAATACCTGAACCTAATCCATACCTTGTATCATTTGCCAGATCCACAACCTCATCAACTGAATTAAATGGACATGCAGCTAACACAGGTCCAAAAATTTCTTCTTTTGCAATTCGCATATCTTTACTTACTTTTCCAAAAACAGTTGGATTGAAAAAAAATCCATTATCATCATCTATAGAACCACCAGAAATAATATCTGCTCCCTCTTTTAGTCCAATATCTACATATTCAGAAACTTTTTTATATTGTGAACTAGATATTAAAGGGCCAAGAACAGTATCTTTATCAAATCCATTTCCAACTTTAAGATTTTTACTAAAATCAGCAATTCCTTTTATAGCTTCATCGTATATATCCTCTTGAATAAATAAACGAGAACCAGCAAAACAAACCTGACCACTATTACTAAAAATTGCCATTGCTGCACCAGGAATTGCTATATCAAGATTTGCATCATTAAAAATTATACATGGTGATTTACCGCCTAACTCAAGTGTAACTCTCTTTAAATCATTGCTGCATTGACTAACAATTTTTTTGCCAACCTCGGTTGATCCTGTGAATGAAATCTTATCAAGATTAGAATTTTTAACTAAAAGCTCACCTGCACTTCCATCGCCAATTATTACATTTAAAACACCCGATGGAATACCAGCTTCTAATGCAGCTTCAGCAATAATTAGAGCGTTTAAAGGGGTGTCTTCAGCTGGCTTGACAACACAACTACAACCTGCAGCTAATGCAGGCGCAACTTTTATAATAAATGTACCAAAAGGACCATTCCATGGAATTATTATTCCTACGGCACCAACTGGCTCATAAGAAGTATAGCTATGAAATCTTTGATTATCACCACTAATAACATTTGAAAAATTATCACCAGTTACTTTATCAACCATACCAGAGTAGTATCTTATCCAATCAATAGCCCAACCAATAAAGGTTTTTGCAACTATAACAGGCATACCGTTATCAATGACTTCAACTTCTACTATTTGTTCGATTCTCTCCTCTAAAAGATCTGCCCATTTCCATAAAATTTTACCCCTTTTAGATGCGGACATATCCCTCCAAATACCACTATCGAAAGCCTCTCTTGCTGATTTACATGCAAAATCCACTTCTTCTTTTCCTGCCAGTTGAACTTTTGAAATAACTTTTTTTGTGGCAGGGTTTATAACATCCAAGACATTATCATTAGCTGAATTATGCCAGTTTCCATTAATCATATGATTATGATTTTTTTCTAAAAATTTATTTGTTTTATCTAAAATTTTATAGCTCATTTTAATCCTGAAAAATTTTTTAATAGTCAAATATTAAATACAATCAAAATTATCTCAAGAAAAATTTAACATTAAAATTTTCTTATTTATTAATTATTAAATTAGAGCTGTGTCTTATTTATCTTTTTTTTTCTCAAGACTTAATTTATCTTTTAAACTCATAATATATGCTGCAGCTGATAAGATTAAAATAGCACCAGCCTCACCCAATAGCATCAAGGCATCCATCTCTTTGCTTTGCATTATTATTAAACGACAAAGAGCTGTAATAGCAATAATTATTGGCAAAGTAACTGGTATTCTGTTGGTACTGTAAAAAGCTCCCACCATTCCAATTATTTCTGCGTAAATAAAAAGTAAAAAAAGATCAGCAAGCATTATATTTTTTGCAAGAATCATTGAAAAAGTATACTGTGCTGCAGCAATACAGGTTGCAATTCCAATAACTGCAAGAAGAACCCTTTCACTGGCTACTGTTGTCCAGTGGAGACCTTTAACTATTTTTGTAAATTTAAAATCCATAAATGATAATATCTAGTTATTAGTTTAAAGTAAATTTTTAATTGCTTTATATTTTTGATTAGGAATAGCATATCCCCAATAATTATACCCTGCAATTTTTGGTATTTTTGGAATATACATTTCTTCTATTTCAACCACCTTAAAACCTGATTTTTTTATTAAACTAGGAATATTTCTATTTATATTACATCCACCAGCAATTTTAGACCAAAACTTATTAATCCTATTTTGCCATTTTTTTATATTCTCATCAGGTGATATACCATGTTCACAAAAAATTAATTTTCCGTTCTTTTTCAATACTCTTCTTATTTCTTTATTTGCTTTTATTACTTCAGGAATAGTACACATTGTATAAGTAACCAAAACAGTATCAAAATAATTATCAGGTAAGGGAATTTCTTCAGCACTTGAAGTTATAAAGTTAACACTAAGTTTCTCTTTCTTTGCAATATTTTTAGCCATAATATTGAGCTCTTTAGATGGGTCTATACCCCAAAGTTCAATTATTTTTGACTTATCATAAAATGGTAAATTTAAACCTGAGCCAATTCCAACCTCTAAAATTTTACCCTTAGCAAAAGGGGTAACTTTTTTTCTTTGATAGGTAATTTGTTTTGAAGAACAAGCACAATTTAAAAATCTCGGTAATAAATATTTTTCATAAATATTCATTTTATCATTTCTCATATTGTTATTTCTTTTAAATAGAAATTTTAAAAAAATTCTTTATAAAAATTATTTATCGATATGCCCATTAATTATTAATTCTATTTCATTTATCGAAATAATATTACCTTTACCATAGTTTTCTGCCTGTTCAAATAATCTCACAAATAAGATATCATCATTTACATTTTGATTAATTGTAATTTTTTTTGAATTTTCTATTTTTTTTGTCCATATGTCTCTGACTTTTTGCCAAAAATCCTTTGTTTTTGACCAATATACATCACCTGCTGACCAATCAAAATTTTTAATTCTTTGATATCTTGCTAAACCAATTTCTTTAGCCAAAACAAAATCTTCTAAGGTTACTTTATTGTTGTTTTGTTCATGAACCCATCCACTAGGGGTAATTGTATGAATATTTGTCCCAACAATTAAATCATAATCACTTCTAAAAGATTTTTCTCTTCTTGGAAGGGGTCTAGATGTTTCATTGCTTTTCCATGTTGAGGAATTTAGATAATGCTTCCATTTTCCGTATCCCTCATATCTTGGCGAGTCATCTACTTGATAAACAAATTGAGACCATGTTCCTTTTCTTTTATCTATAGGAATACTATTTTTTTTCCAAGTATCATTACCAATATAGGTATTTATTGATTTATCCTCATACTTCCAATCTTGTCTCCAATGCTTAACAACAATTGGTTCTGAGACAGTACCGTCGGCTTCTTCGAAAAACATCACCATAATATGCTGTAAACTAATAAAATTTTCTTCATCTTTTATAACAATCACAAATTCAGTACCCCATGATTGATATGGTTTTGAAGGTATATATCCATTTACAAAACCCATAGTCTCCATAAAGTCAAAATTAACTTTATATTCACCCTGCATGGCTAGAATAGCTAGTCTATCCTTTTCAAACTTACTTAAATTATTATTTTGTAATTCTAACCAAAACGGATTTGGGTTTTTATCTAAATCAACATTTGGCCCAGTTGAGGTTCCACCTCTGGGAATAAAAATCTCTGGATTATCTAATTGAGTCCATCCAAAAATATAATTATTTTCACTAGCAAAGGTACTATGACTAAAAATTATTAAAAAAAATAAAAAAAATTTCATAAGAATTTATTCGGTTTTAATTAGAGATATAGGTTTAAAATATCCATAATTAATTAAAAAAAAGGTTAATAAAAAAGTTTTTAATTTGGTAATTTTTAGCATAATTATTTTCTCCACAAAATTAATTTAAGACAATGAGGCAAAAATATACAAGCTTTTATTTGTATCATTTAAATAAATTATAAGGTTTTTTTAAGGATCACACTTCCAGCAGAATATCCAGCTCCAAATGAACATAAGACCCCTATTTCATTTTTTTTCATGTCTTGACTATATAAGGAAAAAGCTATTATGGAACCTGCTGATGAGGTATTAGCATAATCTTGTAATATATTAGGTTGCTCATGGTCCTCTGGAACTCTGCCCAAAACTTTTTTTCCAATAAAATCATTCATGCTTTTGTTTGCTTGATGAAGCCATAATCTTTTAATTTTTTCAATGCCAATATTTTCTTCAGAAAGATGATCAATTATTAATTGACTAACCATTGGAACAACTTCTTTAAAAACTTTTCTACCTTCTTGCATAAATAATAAATCTCTATCCAATGGAGAAGATTTTTTTGCATTATTGAGGAAACCAAAATTATTTCTAATATTGTTAGAAAATTGAGTAATACATTTGGTCGAAATTATCTCAAAGCAGTTATTTGAAGCAGCTGTATCTCCATCTTCTAGAATCATCGCTGTGCATACATCACCAAAAATAAAATGACAGTCTCGATCTTTAAAATCTAAATGGCCCGAACAAATTTCTGGATCAACTATTAGAATAGTCTTTGCGCTTCCGGATCTAATCATATCTGCTGCTGCTTGAATAGCAAATGTAGCAGATGAACATGCAACATTCATATCAAAAGCAAATCCTTTTATGCCAAGTAGCTCTTGGACCTCGATTGATATAGCAGGATATGCTCTTTCAAGATTTGAACAAGCGGTTATTACTGCATCAATATCTTCAGGGGTCTTACCTGCTTTATCTAGAGCTTCTTTAGAGGCTTTTAATGACATTTCAGCAAGAATTGACGGTTCATCATTACTTCTTTTATCTAAAATTGGATGCATTATTTCTGGATCAAGAATACCCTTCTTATCCATTACATATCTATTTTTAATACCAGAAGCATTAAAAATAAATTCTTCATTTGATAATTCTAAAGCAACTTTTTCACCAAGATCTATTTTATTTTTGTTAGCTAAATTATAATTTTTCGCATACTGATTGTAAGCACTAACTAATTCCTCATTAGTAATAGATTCCTTTGGAGTAAATACGCCCGTACCGCTAATTACAATTTGTTTCATATCATTAAAATAAAACTAAATATAAAATTTTAACAGAAAAACTTACTTAATAATTAAGAAGAATGTGAAATGTAAGTATTTGAAAATTTTTTGTTCAATTATTTTTATTGTTTGCTCTCAATTAGAATTTTTGTCTTTATTTCTTCGTCTGACTCGCCAACTCTGATACCCGAAATTGGAATTACATCAAGATAATCAAAGCCTACAGCTAATTTTACATACTTATCATCCGGTGAAATACCATTGGAAATATCAAAACCTACCCAACCTAAATTTTCAATAAAAACTTCTGCCCATGCGTGGCTTGCATCTTGAATATTAGTATTATTTAGCATTAGATAACCACTAACATATCTTGATGGATAGCCTAACAATCTACTAGAAGCTAAAAAAATATGCACATGATCTTGGCATACACCAAAACCTAAACCCAAGGATTCCTCGGCAGTAGTTTTTATACTAGTTTTTCCTTTTAAATATTTAACTTTTAGCAATATATTTTTTGACAGAAGATTTAATAACTCAATATCTGAAAAAATTTTTTTATCAATATCCTTAAAAAGATCAGATACTAGTTTTTTAGTCTTAGAGCCTGCATAAGTATAATCAGAAGAGGAGAATTTAAAAAGATCAATCGGAACGCAGCCTTTATGAGGACCAGTAATGCCATCTGTGTCCCATATTTCTAATTTACCATAGCTTGTTATTTCTATTTGTTTAGCCTCGTTAATTGTTTTACATAAGTGGATTTTATTACCTTGAAAGTCATTAGTTTCCAGCTCAATTGAACAGCCGCTTACATCAATATTCCAATTTAATATTTTTTGATTACCCTCATTCATAGGCGTAATTCTTAATTTTTGAATAGCTGATAAGGGGGCATTATTATAGCTAAATATAGTTTTATGTCTTATATTAAAAATCATTTCCTAAACCAGATTAAATTCTTTTGTGATCGTATTGTGTAACTCTTCATTTTTTTCTGTATATTCTTTAATAAAGTTATATAGTTTTTTATTATGAACCGTTCTAATAATACCGCTTGTAAGATTTTTTTGAGTACTCTTTGCTAAATTGAATGATTTAAATTTTTTTTCATACGTCTTTTGAAGATAACCCAAATTAGATAATATTTCTTTATTACAAAAAGATAAAGATCTTGGCATTCTCTCATCAAAAACTAAAAAATTAGTAATTGCTGCAGGGTCTAAATATTCTCCGCTAAGCCAATTAAAAGACCTCCAGGCAGATAATGACCTCAATAATATTTCCCATCTATTATAATCTATTTTACTTACCAAAACCGTTTTTCTTAATAATATTCGATAATATTTTGTATTTAAGATTAAAGCAGTATTATTAGACCTCTCTATAAACGTACCAATTCTAATAAAGTGAAATGTGTCGTTTCTTAACATGGTTCCGTAAACAGAACCTCTAAAAACAGTTCCAGTATTTAATATTTTCTCAATAATATCAGGTAAATTATTTATCTTTATAGGGCTATCTAAAATTTTTTGGGCAGAGTCCCAAGATTGATTTAAAGAATTAGAAACCTCTCTTGTTAAAGCAGTTCTGACAATTTTTCCATTTGTACGCGCTTTTTGTAAAAGGTTTTTAATATTGTTTTCATTATCCTCATCGTTAATTAAAAATTTTAAAACATTATTTAATGAAAAATCATCATATTTTTTTTTAAAAATATTTTTATCATATTCCTCAATTAGGAACCTTACAAGATCATTATTACTCTCTTTAGATGTGATTGAGTAATGAAGACCAGCCTGTATTTTTCTAGCAGTATTTTCTGCTCGTTCCAAGTACCTTGCCATCCAATACAAATTATCCGCATATCGTCCAAGCATCATTAATCAATTATCCATGTATCTTTTGTTCCACCACCTTGGCTTGAATTCACTAATAAAGAGTCCTTTTTTAGGGCTACTCTTGTTAAGCCTCCATCAGTGACATGAATTTCAGAGGGCGACATTAAAGCAAAAGGTCTTAAATCTACATGTCTTGGAGATAGACCCTTATCTGTTAAAATTGGTACAGTTGATAATGCAATCGTCGGCTGTGCAATGTAATCATTGGGTCTTGAAATTAATTTCTTTTTAAATTTTTTAATTTCACTTTTACTGCTAGTAGGACCAATTAACATTCCATAACCACCTGATCCATGAACTTCCTTAACAACTAATTTTTCTAAATTTTCTAGAACATATTTGAGCGAATTTTCTTCAGAGCACCTCCATGTTTTTACATTTTTTAAAATTGGTTTTTCAGCAAGATAAAATTTAATTATTTCAGGAATATATGAATAAACAGCTTTATCATCTGCAATCCCTGTGCCTGGCGCATTAGCAAGCATTATATTGCCTGATCTGTAAACATCAAACAAACCAGGTAATCCAATCAAACTGTTTGGATTAAACGTTAGAGGATCCAAATAATCATCGTCTACACGTCTGTAGAGTATATCAATAATTTCCTTACCTTTTGTTGTTTTTATAACAATTTTATTATTATCGATAATTAGATCACGCCATTCTAATAAATTTACACCCATTTCGTCAGCAAGAAAGCTATGTTCAAAATAAGCAGAATTAAATATGCCAGGTGTTAACACAGCTAAATTTGGAGTATTAGAGTGACTACCATAGCATTTAATTAGTGATTTAAATAAAAGATCTGGATAGTTATAAACATTTTTAACATTGTATCTTGTAAATAACTCAGGAAACATATGCATCATAGTTGATCTATTCTCAATCATGTAGGAGGAGCCCGAGGGAACCCTCAGATTATCCTCCAAAACATAAAATTGTTTTTTAGAGGTTCTTATCAAATCAATACCAGAAATATGGATATAAATACCGCCAGGAGGTCTAAAACCACACATCTGTGGTTTAAATGCAGAATTATTATTTATTAATTTACTTGGTATTATTCCATCTTTTATTATTTTTTGATTAAAATAAATATCCTCTATAAATAAGTTTAATGCCTTCAATCTCTGAATAATTCCCTTTTTTACGAAATTCCATTCTTTTTTTTCAATTATTCTTGGTATCAAATCAAAAGGTATTAATCTCTCCTCAGCCTTATCATTTCCATAAACATTAAAAGTTATGCCGACCTTTCTGAATAATTCCTCGGCCTTAATTGATTGTTTTAACAATATTGACGAGTTTTGATCATTAAGCCATGAATATAATCTCTTATATAACTTATTTGAAGTTTCTCCATTCCTATTTAACATTTCATCATACATAATAATTAAAGACATTTTTCATGCCAAAATAGGAATAGTTACTAAATTAGAAAATTTTATGAAGTTTTAGTTGTTTAAATTCACTCAAATGTTAAGAAGTTGTTTATAATTCTTATTTGTTAATCATATTCTATTTTTTCTTAGATGTAACTATTCTACCGGATACGCACTTAAAACTACTCTACCGTCACAGACTTGGCTAAATTTCTTGGCTGATCAACATCTGTACCTTTTAATAAAGCAATATGATAAGCAATCAATTGATTAGGTAAAGTGTAAACAAATGGAGCTGAAATAATGTCAGTTTCATCAACTAAAAATGTTTTAATTTTATTTTTAATTAGACCAATATTATGCAAACCCTCATTATCGGTAAGAAGAATTACAGATGCATCTCTTGCAATTACCTCATAGAGATTTGAAACAGTCTTTTCGTATAAACTATTACTTGGAGCAATCATAAAGATAGGTAAATCTTTTTCTAACAATGCAATAGGTCCATGCTTCATCTCTCCAGCAGGATAACCTTCCGCATGAACATAAGAAATTTCTTTTAATTTTAAAGCACCTTCCATTGCCACAGGATACATTTGCCCCCTTCCAAGATATAATGTTGTAGTTATATTTGAAAGATCATGAGCTAAATCAATAATTTCATCCTCTTTATCCAAAGTATTTGAAATTAATCTAGGTATGGATAGAAGGGATTTAACATACTCTTTTTCTTGCTCTTTTGATAGAGATCCGTTTGAAGTACCAATTTTTATTGCTAAACAAGCTAAGACAACAAGCTGACAAGTGAAAGCTTTGGTTGATGCAACACCAATTTCAGGACCAGCGTAAATTTTTAAAGATGCATCTGAGTCTCTACACATTGATGAGTCACCAACATTAACTATTGATATTGTCTTCTGCCCTCGAGATTTACAATGCTTTAAGGCGGCAAGTGTATCAGCAGTTTCACCAGATTGAGATATAAAGATTGTTAATCCATTGGAGACCATTGGAGGCTCTCGATATCTAAACTCAGAAGCTATCTCAACATCAACCTTAACATTTGTAAATTTTTCAAACCAATCTCTAGCAATTAAACCAGCGTAGTAAGAACTTCCACATGCAACCAGCGTAACATTAGTGATTGTAGAGAAGTCATAGGGTAAGCTGGGAATATTTAAAACACCTTTATCCATATCAATATAATTTGATAATGATTTAGCAATAACTTCAGGTTGTTCATGAATTTCTTTTGACATAAAATGTTTAAAAATACCTTTTTCGGATAGGCTAACACTCTCAATAATACTTTGCTTCTCTCTTTTAACTGAAGAGTTAGAATAATCAAAAACACGAAACGAGTCATTTTCAATTACAGCAACATCACCATCTTTTAAATAAGTAATGTTATCTGAATAAGCACTTAAAGAATAAGTATCTGACCCAATGAAATTTTCATTTCTAGCTGATCCAATCGCAAGAGGACTCCCCCCTCTAACAGCAAATAATTTATCAGGTTCATTTAATATTAAAACACCAAAGGCATAGCTACCCTTTACATCATTCATGGTCGCCCTTATGGAATCATAAGCATTTAATCCTGAATTGATATATGAAGTTATAATATGACAAACGACTTCAGTATCGGTATCACTAGAAAATTTTACGCCGGCCTCAATTAATTGATTTCTGAGTTGATTATTATTTTCTATAATACCATTATGAACTACCGCGACCTTATTGGTAATGTGAGGGTGAGCATTTTTTTCTTCAGGTGAGCCATGAGTAGCCCAACGAGTATGGCCAATACCTATTTTCCCAGGTAAAGAGATATTTGCTAGTTTTTCTTCCAAAAAGCTTAAATTACCTTTTGACCTTACTCTTTCTATTTTTTTGTTATTAATTGTCGCTATACCTGAAGAATCATAACCTCTATACTCCAGTCTCTTTAATCCCTCTAATAGAGTAGAGGAGACCTCTCTTTTACTTACTAAGCCAATTATTCCGCACATTGTTCTTCCTCTTTGTTATTTTTTTTGAATTTTTTAGACCAATTACTTATAAATCTTATAGGGGCTCTTGTTATTGCCAGAGAGTCAGAGTCAACATTTTTTGAAATAGAAGATCCTGCTGCAACATTAGCATCGTCACCAATATTAATAGGAGCTATTAAGGATGAATTTGACCCGATGAATGCTCTTTTACCAATAGTTGTTTTATGTTTATTAACTCCATCATAGTTACAAGTAATTGTTCCAGCTCCAATATTTGTTGAAACATCAATTTCAGCATCACCAATATAAGATAAATGACTTACCTTGACTTCTTGCTCAAGCCTGGAGTTTTTAATTTCAACGAAATTTCCGATATTTGAGTCTTTGCCAATATCAGCATTATTTCTTAATCTTGCAAAAGGTCCTATAGATGCGCCATCCTTAATAATTGAATTTTCAATTGAACAAAATGATTTGATTATAACATTATCTTTAATTAATACATTTTCTCCAAAAACTATATTTGAACCTATTTCAACATTTTTTCCAATCTTAGTATCATGATGAAAAAAAACTGTTTCCGGATCTAAAATTGTTGTACCGGATTCCATAAATTTATCTCTGAGCTTATTTTGATAGATTTTTTCAGCTTTACTTAGACCTTTTTTACTATCAACGCCTATGGTTTCTTCATAATCGCACTCTATAAAGGATGATAAACCACCAGAATTATTATTAATTTCAACTAAATCAGAGAGAATGAATTCTTTTTTTGCATTATTATTGTTTATAAGATCTAGATTTTCTCTGAGTCGGTCAGCTTTAATAATCATTATTCCACCATTACATAAAGTTATTTTTTTCTCATCCTCATTGGCATCTAATGCCTCAACAATTTTCAAAAGCACTTTATTTTTGACCAGAAGTCTTCCATATCGTCCTGGATTATCAGTCTTAAAGCCCAATACAGTTAAATTATTTTTTTTATTAATATTAATTAAATTACTTAATGTTTCTGTTGATAACAAAGGCGTATCACCAAATACAACTAATACATTTTCTACACAGGAAAGATCAATGTCTTTAATACCTTCTTTAACGGCGTCGCCAGTTCCCAATTGATTTTCTTGAAATGCAAAAGTTAAACCAGTATTAATTTCTTTTAAAAATTTAAAAAATTTTTCGTTTTCTTTATTTAAAACAATAACTGACTCATCATAACCAGCATCCTTAATATTATGCAAAATATGCTCAATAATAGTTTTACCTGCAATTTTATGTAAAGGTTTTGGAATATTAGAATTCATCCTAGAACCCTTGCCAGCAGCAAGTATTATAGCTATATTTTTTTTATTCATAATAAAGAAGCCTTTTAAATTAGGTTATAATATCCAATGAATTGATACTAATTTGAAATAAACTCTTGTTTCATTATGTAACTTAAATAATTAATTAAAATTTTAAAATAAATAGTTGATATAAAATGTTTTTTTTTCCATTCAAAGATGACAACCCTACAAAAAATAAACCTTTTATTTCTTATTTTATTATTTTTTTATGCTGCATAATCTATCTATTTCAATTTAGTTTATCTTCTGAGGACGGCTATTCAATAATAAAAGTTTTCGGAGCAACACCTTATTTGCTTACAAATGAGCTATTCCAATATTGGTATTCTGTCTTAAGCTCTATGTTTCTTCATGGCGGATTTATGCATCTACTGGGCAATCTTATATATTTATGGATATTTGGCGACAATATAGAGGATGAATTTGGAAAATTTAATTTTATAATCTTTTATATTTTATGCGGTATAGGTGCCGTAATTGCTCAAATAATACTTGACCCACAAAGTAATGTTCCAATGATAGGGGCAAGCGGTGCAATAGCAGGCCTTTTAGGTTCATATATAGTTCTTCACCCAAAAGCAAAGATATATGTTTTTGCCTGGATTGTTATATTTGTAAAACTTATAAAAGTTCCTGCTTTTATAGTTATAAGTATATGGATAGGCCTTCAATTTATGAATGTTTTTGACCAAGGTTCTTCAGGTGTTGCCTATTCTGCTCATATTGGGGGGTTTTTTACTGGATTAATTCTAACCCCAATTTTTAAAAAAAATACTACAAAAATCTTTACACAAGATAATAATAAACCCTATATTTCTAGGGTTATATCGAATGAATTAGATAAAGATAGTATTCTTCGACATTTGCCTTCAAATAAAAAGAAAAAAAATTCAAATAAAAATCCATGGGATTTATAAATGGAATACCTTGATACAAAATATTTTAGTTATGCAGATCCAAACGATCCAATACATAGAAAAGCACTCATAAGATCGATTGAATTTGTTACAGGTCAACCATACCTTTATAATATTTATAGAAAATATCAAAAAAATCCTGAGAAATGGAAAAGCTTCTGGGATGGATGCGTTGACTTATTGCAATTAGACGTTGATTTTGACGAGGAAAAAATAAAAAAAATTCCTTCAGAAGGCCCTTTAATGATAGTGGCAAACCATCCTTTTGGTGTTCTGGATGGTTTAGTAATTTGCTGGCTAACAAGTAAAATTAGATCTGAGTTCAAAGTTCTAACTCATTCTCTTCTTCTCAGAGCATCAGAGACAAAAGATTTTCTTTTACCCATTGATTTTAGTGAAAGTAAAAATGCTATGATTACAAATCTTGAAACTAGAAAAGCAGCGAGAAAAATTCTTGATGAAGGAGGTACAATAGTTGTTTTTCCTGGGGGAACCGTATCAACAACAAAAAGATTTTATAATAAGACTGCTCTTGATCCAAGCTGGAGAAACTTTACTTCGAGGCTTATTAAAAGATCTAAACCAACAATTCTTCCATTACATTTTACTGGTCAAAATAGTTTTTTATTCCAGGCAGCTAGTCATTTAAGTGAAACACTTCGTTCCTCTCTTCTTTTTCATGAGGTAAAAAGAAGAATTAATACAAAAGTTCCAGTAATTATTGGCGATCCAATAAGTTATTCAGATATTGATGAAAATTTATCTAATACTGAACTATCTGAATATCTTAGAAATACAACATATAGAATTAATCCTATTTGGAAATCAAAAGATGTTCCATTGGGTAAAGACTTCAAAGAGTTTTAAATTAATCAATTAATTCAGGAAACGGGTTGGCGGTTCCTGTCATATTTCCTGTTCCGTTATCATTATATAAAACTGCATATTTCCTTAACTTAAAGAGCCATTCACCATTTTCTTTAATGTATTTATCTTGGTAAACTCCAATATTAAAAAATCCAACAGGATTATTTTCTGGATCTTTTTCTTTAGTTTGAATATGTTCAACAATGTACCATCTGCCAGTTGCGGTATCACCATTAACTTCTGTAGTACCATTTTGAATTAATTGAGCAACATAAGAAAAGCCAGCCATTGCATTAACCCAAAGTTCTACAATTGCGTCTTTTCCTTTTACTGATGGCATACTGCTTAAATCCCATTCAGAGTCCTCACACCAAGTTGAAGACCAATCTTCTTTGTCTACTCGGTTTACAGCGTCAGCATATTTCTCAACTAAACTTCTAATTTCTTCTTTATCACTCATATTTAATTTCCCTCCTAAGAAAAATCAGCTCTAGCCACACCTGTTTCATCATAAACAGGTTCTTCTTTTGCAATTTTATATTTTGCAGAAAAAGCGCTTAATAAGCCAACTTCATTCAGTGTTGCTCCCATATTTTTATACCAATCATCTTCAAAATGTTTTTTCAAAGACTCTTCGCTTTCCCATCTTTCCATAACCCATATTCTACCTGGTACATATGGATCTAATGTCCAACTGTAATCCTGACATCCCTCTTCAGTAAGCGCACCATCAATTAGAGGTTTGCATCTTTTCATCAAATCATCAATCTGTTCAGGGTCTATATCAAAAGTTGCAGTAATAATTATGTCTGTTGCCATCTTTAGCCTCCAATAAATGTAATTAAAAAATATTAATGCATTACAAAATCAAAAAATAAAGAGTTTATTTATTTTTTTTCTTAAGATTTAAAATTTGTATTTATAGATAAAGAAACGAATCTGATAACATTTTAACATGGCTAATATTTTTAAAAATTTGTTAAAGCCTGAGTCAGGTTCAGCTAAATTTCTTTTAATTGCTTTCGTACTATTTTTCTTTTCTTTAGAGTTTTTACCTTTTCTTGAACCCATCAAACAATTTTTAGATGCCGATGAGCTTTCAGTAAGTATTGGGGAATCAAAATTTTCTGCTTATCTTATAATTCAAGGAACTTTAATAATAGCAACACTACTATGGCTAACTGGTATTCTATCCGATATTGCAGCAAAATTTGTTAAAAAAATTCCTGGGATTAATTCAAATAACAGAAATCTTATAACCAAAGCCCTACAAATTTTAATTTATTTTATAGCATTCCAAATTGGAATGAATTTTCTTGGAATAGACCTTACTGCTTTAGCAGTTTTCAGTGGTGCCCTAGGAATTGGTATAGGTTTTGGCCTTCAAAAAATTACATCTAACTTCATTAGTGGAATAATTATTTTATTTGAAAAAACTGTACAAAATGACGATTTAATTGAATTGAATGATGGAACATTAGGTTTTATTAGAAATACCGGCTCAAGAGCATCCCTGATTGAAACATATGACGGCAAAGAGGTAATGGTTCCTAACGAAGACCTGATTACAAATAGAGTTATAAATTATACTCACAGTAATAAAAAAGCTAGAATAACTATAAATATAGGTGTCTCTTATGATTGTGATATTAAAAAAGCACAAGAATTGATATTAAAGGCAGCGAGTGAACACCCAAAGACAGCAAAAAATCCAGAACCTTTATGCTTTTTAAGAGAATTTGCCGATAGCTCTGTAAATTTCCTTTTATTATTTTGGATCAATGATGTGATAGATGGCCGCTATGGACCACAAAGCGATGTATTATTTTCGATTTGGGAAAAGTTTAAAGAAAATAATATAGAAATTCCATATCCGCAAAGTGATGTCCATATTAAAGAAAGCAAAAGCGAATAATGTTAAATATTAAAAATATAATTTTTTTGTGTTTTTCATTATTTTTTTTAGGAGATAATTTATTTGCACAAATAGTAAATATGGAATCTGCCAGAAAAGAAAACCTCTCAGGATTTCATTTTCAAGCAAATTTAGGTTTGAACGGTTCCAGCGGTACAGTAGATAGAACGAATTATTCTGTTGAAACTAGATTAGATTATAACTCAAATAATTGGCAGAGATTTGGTGTTTTTTCTTACAAAAGAGAAGAAAAAGATGACTCAATTACATCTAATAATACTTTCTTACACCTAAGAGCAGTAAGAAAAGTTAATGACTTAGTTTCCTGGGAAATATTTGCGCAACTAAGTGAGAAACCTTTACAGAAAATTAAAAGAAGAGAGCTTTTTGGAGCAGGTTTGAGATTCAGCCCATTTAAATCCCTTAGAATTGGTTTAGGATTATTTGACGAAAATGAGAAGAGGATATTATCAGAAACGAGAAAAACAACTCGTTTAAATACATACATAACTAATGATTTTAAAATATCTGACACAGCAATATTTGAGTCAACTTTGTATATTCAACCTGATATTGACGACCTTTCAGAAGTAAGATCATTTTTTGTTGCTGGGTTAAGATTAAAAATAACTGAAAAATTTTCTTCAATTATTTCCTTTGAAAATACATATGACTCATCTCCTCCCCCTAATACAGATGAATCTAATATATTTTATGGTATAAAATTTAGCTTTGAATATTAAATAATTATTAATTCTCAATGTAATATAATAGTAAATTAAAGTAATCAATTATTATATTTTTAAACTCAGGTGTAATATATAAACTTACAAAAATACCTAAAAGAAATCCAAATAAAAATTTAATCACAAATTTTTTCCTTTTTTCTATTATAAATCTTTTTATTTTTTACAACTCTTTGATAAGTTGCTTGTTTTTGCCTAATAATTCTTGGCTTTTTAGGATTTTTCTCTTTCATTGCTTGCTTTCCAAAGACCAGCCTCTTTTAACTTTCTTCTTTTATTTTCAAAATAATCAATTAAGGATGGATTTAAGGTAACCGCTTTTTTATAGAGACGAACTGCCTCATCAATATTTCCAAGGTATTCATGAGCCATTCCTTTATTAAAATAAATAGCAGAAATATCCTCTAAGTTATTATCATAAGAAGCCTGATATTTTTCTAATGCACCATAATAATCTTTTAATAATAATAAGCTATTTCCTTGGTTTAAAAGTACCTCAGCTCTCATACTTTCGTTTTTAAATGCAATTTCAAATTGCTCCAGAGCCATTCTTGGTTTTGATTTATTGTTATATATAATGCCAAGATTTACTCTTGTAGCAGCAAGGTCTTTTTTTGAAATTGTATTTTCAGAAATTGCCTTTAAACATGTAAAAACAGATGCTTGATTGGTGTATCCATATTTAGCATGTTTATAACATATTAGAGCATCACTACTTCCAATAACAGTAATCGCAGCATTCAAATTATTTGAACCAAAAAAAAATAAAAAAGAAAAAGTTATGAATTTTTTTAACATTAAATATCCTTAAAACTCTATTGAAAAACCATCAGAAATATGACGTTCAGGCCAAAAAAATTCTAAGTTCATATTCTTAATTTTCCATTCTCCATCAATTTTGACATATTCTTCATCATAAAGAGCAAACCATAAAAAATTACTAGATCCAGGCTCTAAATCTGACCCATCCATATTTTTAGTTAAACCGTCAAGAAGATATACTCTTCCTTTAGCTGTTCCAGGACCAGTTATTTTTATAAGATGATTTGTATTTATATGCATACTTAAAAATGGTGTATCCAATGAATCCTTAAAAGTTTCTTTATAATTATTATAAATTACTTCTTTACCAACCCAATCTCCGTAAGGTCCGTAACCGCAAACAGCACCCTCAGCAAAAACATCCATCAATTTATCAAGATCTCTTGCATCCATATGATATGAATACCTCAACCTTAATTCTCTAATTTTTTCAATACTAATTAAGTTTCTTAAAGATTTAATTTCCTCTGCTGATAAATTTTCCTCATTACTCATCTCTTTCTCCTTTGCAATTTTGTTGAAACTTAGCCATACCCAATGAAGATACTTTTACTGGAGGATGAATATAATCCTTTTTAGTATTATGTACCGGAGGTAGAAAAGATATAGAACCAAAAGATGTTTCTACTATACCTGAATTTTTAATTATTGACTTCCAATCATTATGTCTATTTTTCATAAAAATATACTAAAATAATTTTCTCAATATTTCAAAGAATATCATTTTCTGATACCTTAAGTTATGACAATTAATAAAGATCTTAAGAATTTTAAAAAATGGTATGAGACAGAACCTTTTGAAGATTTTGTTGGTCCTTTTTTTTACAAAAAAAATAAAAATAATTATATTTCTGCTTTTGAATGCAAGGATCATCATCTTAACGCAATGAGAAGTCTTCATGGCGGTATGATTATGTCATTTATTGATTATACAATGTTTGTGGTTTGTCTTGAAGTCATAAAAGAACAATCATTTGTAACCGTATCGTGCTCAACTGAATTTTTAAACCCTTCCATAGACGATAAGATAATTTATGGTAATGGTGAAATTACTCAAGAGACTAAATCTATGATTTTTGTAAAAGGTAAAATTTTTAATAATCAAAATAAAACAATATCAACATTTAGTGGCATTCTTAAAAAAATAAGATCTAAATAATTACAGGAATAATTAAACACACTACAACAAGAGTTGTAATAAGAACTCTTAAATAAAAATATTTTTTTTGCGTAATATTTTGCTTATAAATATAAAAATCAATTAACAAAAGAATAATTAAAATTAATATTTGTAATAAGAAAAAATAATTTGTTATCAAAAATAAAATTCCAAAAAAACTTGAGATTGTAAGAAAGTTACTTAAAAAAAATAAATTAACTTTAAGATTGTTATTTGTTAAAAATATTCCCCAGTGACTTCCACAAATAAACGATATTATCGATAAACTGTATATTGCTAGTATATAATTAATATCCAAATTAAAAAATTTTTCAAAAGACAGTATTCTTAAAAATGCAAAAAAAATAAAAGGAATGCTTCCCAAGGAAATTAGTATATAAGCTAAATTTTTTTTAATCATTTATTTTTATTTCTTCTACATCTCTCAGAGCAATATAAAACTTGATCCCAACATGATTTCCATTTTTTTCTCCAAGAGAAATCTTTTTTACATACTTTACAAATTTTTGTTGGTAAATTTTTTTTATTCATCATCAAATAACTAAACTTTACTCATTTTTTTTCTTTCATTTGGGTCTAAATACCTTTTTCTGAGCCTCAGATTATTTGGTGTTACCTCCAATAATTCATCATCTTCAATGTATGCCATCATTTGTTCAAGAGACATTTTTTGATGTGGTACAAGTATTACCGCTTCATCTGCACCAGATGACCTAACATTGGAATGCTTCTTTCCCTTTAAAACATTTATACCTAGGTCATTATCACGGTTATGTTCTCCAACTATCATTCCCTCATAAACTTCGGCCTGAGGACCCACAAACATTATGCCTCTATCTTGAAGATTAAATAATGCATAAGCAACAGCTGAACCAGTTTCGGTCGAGATTAAAACACCATTTCTCCTTCCATCTATGTCGCCTTTATAAGGTCCATAATTATAAAAAACTCTATTTATTACACCTGTTCCCTTAGTAAGGGTTAAAAATTTATTTTGAAAGCCAATTAAGGCCCTTGAGGGTGCATGAAAAATAATTCTAGCCTTACCCTCACCCGATGAACGCATATCAACCATATCGCCCTTTCTTCTATTCATATTATCAAGAACTGAGCTAGAATATTCTTCATCAACATCAATTGTAACTTCTTCAATAGGCTCTAATTTTTCATTTTCGGTACTTAGTTTATATAATACTTTTGGTCTTGAAACAGTAAGCTCAAAACCCTCTCTTCTCATAGTTTCAATTAAAACACCCAATTGAAGCTCCCCTCTTCCACCAATTTCAAAAGACTCTTTTCCGTCAGCCTCAGAAAAGGTAATTGCAACATTTGCTTTAGACTCAGCAATTAGTCTCTCCCTAATAACTGTGGAAGTAACCTTTTTTCCATCTCTACCAGCAAAAGGAGAGTCATTAATGGTAATTATTACAGACATTGTTGGTGGATCTATTGGTGAGGATTTTAAAGGGGTTGTAACATTAGTATTACAGATTGTATCTGAAACAGAAGCTTTTGTTAATCCAGCTATACAAATAATATCACCACAAAAAACTTGATCAACTGGAACTTTCTTTGTTCCCTCAAATTTAAAAAGTTTTGTTAAACGTCCATTCTCAATTAAGGTTGAATTTAAATCAATCGCTTTTACCGAGTCATTAATTTTTGCATTTCCTGATATTACCTTTCCAGTTAAGCACCTGCCTAAGTAAGAGTCATAATCAAGCAAGGTAGCAAGCATTGCAAAATCATTTTCTTCGTCAACCATTGGTTCAGGGACGTGATCAACTATTAAACTCATTAAAGGTTGAAGATCCCTAGACTCATCATCCAAATCGTTAACACACCATCCTGACCTTCCAGATGCATATAAGATGGGAAAGTCAAGTTGTTCATCATTAGCATCTAATGAAACAAATAAATCAAATATTTCATTCACGACCTCATCAGGTCTTTTGTCTTGTCTATCAATCTTATTAACAATAACAATGGGTCTTAAACCAAGCTTGAGAGCTTTTCCTAAAACAAACTTTGTTTGAGGCATTGGGCCTTCAGCTGAGTCAACAAGTAAAATACCCCCATCCGCCATACCCAATACTCTCTCTACCTCTCCACCAAAATCAGCGTGACCAGGTGTATCAATAATATTAATCCTAACATCATTCCAAGTTATCGAAGTTGGTTTAGCTAAAATTGTAATACCACGTTCTTTTTCAAGGTCACCAGAGTCCATCAATCTTTCGTCAATTTGTTGATTATCTCTAAATAAGCCGCTTTGCTTCATCATGGAGTCTATTAATGTAGTCTTTCCATGATCAACATGTGCAATAATAGCAATATTTCTTATTTTTTGATTCATAATGCCTTGATTTAATTTTTGAATGGCTTTTATATCTTTATTTTAATAGTAGATAGTTTTTTATAAAAAGCATTTTAAGTACCATAATAATAATAATACTGTAATCACTGGAAATATAAATAAGGATATAATTCTAAACATTGTTACTTAATCAAAGATATCATATATTAATGCAAGTAAAATATTCATTAAATTAAAAGGATTTTATAAAAAGAGAAATTTTAATGATTGACTCACCCTGTATTGGTATCTGTGCGCTTCATAAAATTAACGATCAAACACTCTGTGCAGGTTGTAAAAGAAACCCAAATGAGATTAGAAACTGGATAAAGTTTTCTTATAAAGAAAAAAAAGAAGTAATAAAAAAATTGAAATTAAGATAACTTAATAAATAAATGGTAAGGATAAACCACATTCAATACATAAATTTCTTTTTAGACTTTTAACAGGATTTATATGTTTGCAATTGTAACAAGTAATATGGCCACTCACTTCAATTAGTTTTTTACTTATCTTTTTTCTTTCTGTTTTCATCTAAAATTAAATCCAACGTCTAACCTTTGAACAATAGTCCGAATATTCATCTTTAAATATACCTTTCATTGTTTCCTCTTCAGGAATAATTTGAAAAACTGTTATGTAAAGGATAAAAAGAGGAATATAAACTATAATTCCAAGCAGTGAACTAAAATAAAAGCATGACGCCAATAGAATGCTTGTTAAACCAAGGTACATAGGATTTCGTGAATAATTAAATATACCTGAAGTAACCAAACTGGTTGATGTTTCTGGTTTCATTGGATTTATTGTTGTTTCAGATTTTTTAAATTCCTTTGTTGCTAAAAAAATTATTATAAAACCAAAAATTAAAAATAGAAATGACAGCGTATTTTGTAGATGCGGATGTAAATAAAGTATTAAAATATAATCTTTAGATAAAAAAATTAGCAATATACCAATTAAAGTAACTATGGGTGGTGGTATTCTTAAATGCATAATGACCTCAAAAAATTTATAAAATTAGTATCCAAATGAAATAGCTTATCAACAACCATACAATTGATCCTAAAAATAGTTTAAAAAAAAACATAATACTATCTAAAAGTCCTGGGCAGTTGGTCTAAGTACAATCTCATTTGCGGCAACACCCGGTTTCTGCTCTAAAGCATATAAAATTGAATCTGCAATAACTTCTGCTGGCTGTGCTAAATTTTCATATTGCGCTTGGGTGGCTAAATACTCAAGCATAGACTCATCTTTAATGGATGCTCCAAGCTCAGTTTCAAAAGCTCCAGGGAAAATGCATGTGATTTGAAGTTTTCCAGCACTTTCTATTCTTAAGCCTTCCGAAATTGCACCAACAGCAAATTTTGTACCAGAGTAAACTGCGCTTCCTGGAATAAGTCTTTTTCCTGCCACAGATGAAATATTTATAATTTGACCACTTCCTCTCTCCATCATGTGATTGTAAACAGAATCTATTGCATATAAGACACCTTTAATATTAACATCAATCATACTATCCCATTCATCAGTTCTACCTTGTTCAATAAAAGATAAGGGCATAATTCCAGCATTATTAACCAATGAGTCTATTTGACCAAATGTATCAATTCCGTATTTTGTTAAATCGTTAACATTTTGCTTGTTTGTAACATCTGTTTGTTTAAATATTGCATTTTCATTGCCCAAGGATTCGCATAGCTCAGATAATCTATCCTCTCTTCTGGCTCCTAAAACAACTTTTGCACCATGCTCAACGCATTTCTTAGCGGTTACCATTCCAAAACCAGAACTTGCTCCAGTGATTAAAATAACTTTTCCTTCAATACAGCTCATAATAACTCCTTAAAAAATTAAATTAGTTAATAATGGTTATTATAAACATACAAGTATTAATTTAATAAAATTTAAGCATTAGTAATTTTTGACATAACTTTGTTACAAATCAACGAAATCAGGTTATTGAGAGATTCAAATAAAACCCTATTATAAAGTAGTCTTTAGTTAATTTGTGGTGATCCCGAGAGGATTCGAACCTCTGACCTACGGATTAGAAATCCGTTGCTCTATCCAGCTGAGCTACGGGACCACGCCTTAAATTAAAACAAACATGAGATTAGAAACAGTTTAAAATTTTATGTATAATAAAATATAAACTAATATCTATTGGTCATATTATTTTTATAACTATCACTCTTTTTTTCAGTATCATTATGTTCTTTATTGTCCATTTCAATATGCTCTTTAGAAGCCGCTGCGTGAGCCTCAGCATCACCACAATGAGCAAAAACCTGATTAGAAAGTAATAGAACTGATAATAAACCAAATACGATATATTTATTCATAAAATAACTCCAAATTTTTATATAATTTTTTATAATATACTAATTTTTTTATAATATAAATGTCTTAATAGTCTAGTGAGTAAGTTGATATTTCAACCTCATCCTCTGCTTTTGAGTATTCAAGAAAAGTTTTAATATTTTTATTTTTGTATTTGTTGTTATTTCTTACATAATCTAAATAATTATCAGATTGACCTCTTTTACCAACAAAAGCAGAAATTAACTTACCAACATTATCGGCAAAAATAATAGAACCATTTTTTAAAAGACCTCTTTTTTCAATTGCTATAAGATCCCTTTTATAGAGATTTTTCCAATGATCGAGCAAAATTAGATCAAATCTATACCTCAGACTTCCTATAATTTTATCAGACGATCCCTGAATTATTGTGATTTTATCTTTGAGCCCTGCGAAATTAATAATTTCTGAGGCATTCTCTGCATAAGTTCTATTTATCTCCAAAGAAACAACCTTTCCTGCATTGCCTAAATTCTTAGCCATCAAAATTGCTGAATAGCCACAGAAACATCCTAATTCAAGAATTAAAATATTTCTTCCGAGTTTTTTTATTTCTTTTGAAAGCAAAAAACCTTTTTCATTACCAATATTCATTAAAAATCTCTTATTTTTTGCGAAATCATCCATAGCTTTTAAAATACTGTCAGGATCATTTTGTTTAGCATTTTCAAAAATATAATTTTTTACGGTTTGAGAGATTTCATCTCTTTTAAAGATACTATCTAGAAGATTTTCAAAAAAAATTCTTAAAATAAATTTTAAATTATCTGGTTTAAAAAAAACTGTTTTCATATCTTATATTTAATAATAAAAAATATATGGTTAGTAAAAAAATTTAACTTTAACCTCTAATTATTTGTTTTAATTGAGTAAATTCAAGTATTCCCTCATCACCACATTCTTTACCCCAGCCGGATTTTTTATAGCCTCCAAATGGTTGCATAAATGATATGCCTGCAGTATTAATTGCGACACTTCCTGATTCAATTTGTTTTGCCATATTCATCATTAAATCCTCATCTTTACCATAAATAGATGCTGCCAAACCAAATTCTGACTCATTTGCAAATTTTATTGCCTCATTATGGTCAGTGTAAGTCATAACTGATGTAACAGGACCAAAAATCTCCTCTCTTACAACTCTCATAGAATTATTTGTATTTGATATTAAGGTTGGTTCATACCACCACCCCTTTTCAAATTTGGATGGTTTTTTTCCTCCAGTAACTATTAGAGCACCCTCTTGCTTAGCAGAGGAAACATATTTTTCGGTCCTTTCAAGTCCTCTATATACAGAAATAGGACCCTGTTGAGAGTTTGCCAATAAAGGGTCGCCAATCTCAAAGGAATTATATTTTGAAGCCAGAACTTCTAATATTTCGCTTTCTCTACTTTTTGGAACTAGAATTCGAGATAAATTAACGCATACTTGACCCATAAATGCTGTGCTACCAGGTACCAAAGTTTCCAAAGTAGTTTCTAAATCAGCATCTTCCAAAATAATAGCAGGAGATTTTCCTCCAAGCTCCAGAGCAGTTCTTGCTAAACGATCTGCCGTTTGTTTAACAACCTCTATTCCAATAGAAGTTCCTCCTGTAAGAGATACCATGTCTACAGATGGATGAGAAACTAAATACTGAGTTACTTTTGTGTCTGCGGCTAATAAAGTTAAAATACCTGGTGGTAGTTCTGCTTCTTCAATTGCCTCAGAAATTAATCTTGAAGTTAATTGTGACTCAGGAGCATGTTTTCCTATAACTGTACAACCTGCTAATAGAGCAGGAATAATTTTCATACCCATTAAAACTATTGGACCGTTAAAAGTCATAATTGATAAAACTGTTCCGATAGGCTCTCTAAATAATAGAGCATCTTCTCTTTGTTCCTCCCAGTTTATGTTTTTTGCAGATTTCAGCATTTGACGCCAGACTGCTACACCAACCTGATCATTAATTATTTCTGCATGCGAAATTGTAGGTCCTGACTCTAAAACCCAGGCTTTGTTTAATTCAGGTAATCGACTTTCCATAGCGTTACACAATTTCTCACATACCTCAATTCGATCTTTTAATGGTAATTTTGACCATGAACCATTATCAAAAGTTTCTCTTGCAAGATTTACTGCATAATCAGCATCTTCAATGGAGGGTAAGCTTACCTGCGCTATTATTTGTTCTGTAGATGGTGAAATAACTGGAAAATCATTTTTTTGAGATTTTATCCATTTTGAACCAATAAATTGACCATCAAGAGCCTTAATATCGATATCTAATCTATGATTAATTACACCCATGATTTTATATTATTTAATCTACAAAATTATGCAAATATAATATTATTATATAATTAATTGTCTAATGAAGAAAAAATAAAATGGATGAAAATTTATCAGAATACTTAATTGATCAAGAATTTCTGCAGTTTATCAAAGCTATGAAGGTCTATTATTGGACACAAGATCTTTATGATCTAAATATTTTGAAAAAAAAATGTAATGAAAATTTAAAAAAAAAACTAAAAATGAATAAAGTTACAAATGAAATACTGGAGGAGTATTATCGTTTTTTTGAGGAATCCATCTCAAGTGATTTAAAAAAGAAAAACCCTAGAAACTACCTTGAAACAGTAGATAGTTTAGTATTGTTATCTCAAAAACATGATAAAATGATCCATGATTTTGGAAAAGATAGCATAGAGGCAAATCAAATATTGAATGAATACCTTGATTACAGGTTAAAATTAAAGATTGATATTGAAGAAAATATAGCTAACATTAAGGAAGAAGAAATCGAAGAAAAAATAAATTCATATCAGCAAATAATATGGTCTTTTTTTAATAAAACAAAAATAATTTACTTGGAACATCTCAATGAAGTATTAATAATTTGGAATGATGATGAAGATAAATCAATTTTTCTTCCCTCAGAGAAACCAACAGATATAAATATTAATTAATTTGTCTCCAAGTATGAACAAGGCATTTCCAAGAACCATCTTCTTGACGCTTAAGTAAGTCGAAATAAATACTGTCAGATACAGTATCTTGTAATGCTCCTTCTGAGGGAACACTTTTTTCATTTCCCAAGAAATTTATATAGACGACTATATTATATTCCACGGTAGCAAAATTTCCATAAAACTTAATATCCCTAGGTGTTTTTTGTTCAAGTTTATAGGTTGCTACCTCAAAAACAGGTCCTAAAAAATTTCTATAACTATCTCTTCCAGTTATTGTTGGTCCACTTGGAGGAATAAGAATTATATTCTCATCTAGGGAATTTACGTATCCATCAATATTACTTGCCTCAACAGCAATATCCCAATCTTCATAAAGCTGAAAAATTTTCATTTTATCAAGCTCTCTCTCATGATGCATTGCTTCAAGATTTAAAGGAATTAAGAAGGTTATAAATAGTAAAATTAAAAATGAAATTTTTTTTGAAAATGAAAAATTTATCATTGTTACCTCTATTAAGACCAATTTTGAACAAAATCATTTATATTAGAAACTTCTGGAGCTTCAATTTTTTTTTCAGTTGAGCCAATGTACAAATATCCAACTATTATATCGTTTTTATTTAAACCAAAAGAAAGAGAAACCTCTTCATTAAAAGAAAGTAACCCTGTTCTCCAAATTGCTGAATATCCTAAAGAATGACATGCAATAAGAATATTCTGTGCGGCCGCTCCAGCAGATAACATTTGTTCAACTTCAGGTATTTTAGATTCCTTATTAATAGATGCAATAACAACTATAATCAATGGAGCTCTGTAAGGTGCATTTAAAATTTTGTCTTTATTATTTATAGCTTTGTCTGGATCAGATATTTCTATCGCCTTGAGAGCTGCCTCCGCTAATTTCTTTCTACCATCGCCAGAAACATTTATAAATTTCCAGGGTTTTAATGCGCCATGATCAGGTGCTCGAAGAGCCGACTTATATATTAACTCTAACTCTTTTTCATTTGGTCCTGGCTCTTGTTGTCTTGGAGAGGATTTTCTTGATAATATTGCTTCGATTGCATCCATAATATTTATACCTAATGAGTCCAGGGAGTTTTTTTGTCATGTGAAAAATTATCGGAATATGACTTTGGCTTAATTTTTTGTTTTTTAGGCTCTCTAATTAAATAATCAATTGAATTTTTTTCTGCAAAAGCTACTGCCAGTTCCTTAGTTTTAAATTTAATCTTAACTTGCTGTTGTGTATCCCTAGAGGAAGTCCATTTCATAACAGGATCTAGTGAGGTTTTTGAAGACCTGGAATATTCCAAAACCCAAGTTGAACTCTTAGCTTTGCCTGATTGGGTTACAGATTTTGATGGTTGATAAATTTTTGCTTTCATAATTTAATTTGCTAGCCAACTGCCATGCGCTCCAAAAGGTACTCTTTGAGGTAATATCACCTCACATACTGGCTTTTTATCAAAATTCTTAACATCTACAATAATTAATTTTGATTTATTTATATTGCCATCAAAAACAATAGCCATAATCCATCCATCATCTTCGCTTGAGTCATATTTTTTAGGAACAAATACAGGTTCACCACCAAATACATTATGACCTAGATTATGATCAATTCTCTCGTTGTTTTCTAAATTAAATTTATATAAAAACTGCCCAAATGTTAATGTTTTAGCATTCTCATCAATGGCCATAGCATATCCGTTTTTTGCCTTTAAACCTACTAACCTATCGTCAACTCTTGCAAAGTCACAAGCCTTGTTGTCAACCTGTTCTTCTTTACAGGTTTCTTCATCAAGATTAATAGTCCATTTCCAGAGTTTTCCAGTGGTATCTTTACCGCCATATATTTCGTTCATTCCACCAACCATTGCTGAATTTTGCCTACATACATGAAGAATAATTTTATTATCCTCCTCATAGGCATTCATAGGGTGAAAAACGAAACATGGATCTATATCTATCCATTTAATATCTTTATTTAATCCATTTCTAGGCATAACACCTAACCTTGCCCCAAACTCAGGTCTAAAACCAAATGGATCAGCACCGTTAACTGCCTGATCTAAATCAAAAACCAAGGGAAGATCCATAAAAATAACATAATTTCTTGTAATGCTCCAATCATGCATCATAACTGGTCTTGGTATATCAATCTCTTCAGATTGCACAAGTTCACCCTCTGAGGATACTCTATGATAAGTCAAATATGGTTTTTTCATCATCTGATAACCAAAAAATAATAATTCATTTGTTTCAGGGCAAACCCTTGGATGTGCTGTCATTGGTCCGTTAAGTTTACCATTAAAATTATGGGGTCCCAGAGTCTCTAAATCATCATCAACAATCCAAGGAAAATGCGCTTCTTCTAAAGTCAAAATTTTATCTGCATGTCTAATTACATGTGTATTTGCAGGAGAAGCGTTTAAATCAAATGATCCCTCCATCATACCCATATCCTCCTCATAGTAAGGAGTTTTTACATATTTATTTTTATAAGATGCTTTTCCATCTCTGATTTCAATACTATGAAGCATTCCGTTACCAAAAAACCAATGATCACTATAACCAGAAACAGGATTCATACCATTTCTAATATATTTCCCATTAATTTCTTTTGGTATTTCTCCAATGGTCTCTAAGTTTTGTATTTCAATTTCCTCCTCAACTGGTGCCCAATTACCTTTTAAGTGCCATGGCTTTTGATTGTTTTTGATATTTCTATTACTTTTTGGCATAGACTTCATTAGCTTATTCAATATAGGCTGCGGCAATTTTAAAAGTAGCTTTGTGGTAACAGTTTGAATATTCATTTCAACCTCAATTATTTTTGTTGTTGTGATATTAATAATATAGATACATATTATACTTTGAAATAAAATTATACATTAAAATAAAACCTTAGGAGATTTAAATGAAAAGAATTTTATATTTCTTAGTGGCAGTTCTTTTTGTTTCAAATCTAAACGCTGAAATCATTAAAAAACCTATCATAACTCTTAATGTTGCAAAAAAAATGGCTGACTCCTGTCTTAATTTGGCAAAAGAAAGTGATAAAAAAATTAATATTGCAATTTATGAGTCTCCAGGCTCACTTAAGTATTACGCGTCAATGGATGGAACCTACCCAGCCTCAGAGGAAATTTCGCGACTTAAAGGTAAAACTACAGCAGGATTACCATACTCAACAGATGAATTAAGAGATATGGCATTTTCAAATGATAATCCTAATCAAGGATTATTAACACTGCCAACTGTTGTTTTATTAAAAGGCGGCGTTCCAATTATATTAAAAGATGAAACACATATTGGTGGGGTTGGTGTTTCTGGAGCAAACGGTGAGTTTGATAAGAAATGTGCTGAAGAAGCTGTCAAAGTAGCCAAGAATATAATGGTAGAATAATTTATGTGCAGAAGTTTATTATCCTTCATAATAATTATTTTATTTTCTTACGAAAATGTATATTCCGAAACATTGATTATTAATATCGAAAGCAAATTTGATGATGGTTATGCAATGCTTGGCGTATATGACAAAGAAAATAATTTTGGTAAAGCTAAGGTAAATGAAAAACCTAATGCAGATATAGTTTTAATGGGAACTGTAGTCAAAATTACCAATAAGAAAGCAATAGCAATTATCGATGTACCTTTTGGTGAATATGCTATAGCTGGATTTCAAGATCTTGATGGTAATGGTTTTCTTTCTGGTAACTTCCTTGGAATACCAAAGGAGCCTATAGGTTTTTCAGGGAGTGCTAAAGTCAGATTTGGGCCACCTAAATGGAATGATGCAGTATTTCAATTTAAAAAAATAAACCAAGAAATATTTATATATTTAGATAAAATATAATATTTTCAATATTTTAAGTATTTTTATTAATGTAGGAGATAATTTTGAAAAAGGTAAAATGTTTTTTTAATTTCAGAAGCCCATATGCATATTTAGGTGTAAAAAAAGCAATTGAAGAAAATATAGATATGGAATTTTTTCCTCTTTGCTATATGCCCAAAGAAATAGTTGAATTTTTTGTTAAAGCATCTGGTAATGAATATAAAAGATCCTACCTTTATTTAGATTGTGAGAGATTATTTAAACAAATTGGAATTGAAAATGTTGGAGATATTTTGTCAAAAGAGGCAAATTGGCCAAAAGTTCATGCTGCGTGGCTTTCAGCTAACGATAATGGATTAGGTAATGATTTTATGATGGAGGCATTTAATCAAAGATGGCATCAAAAAAATGATCTGGGTCACACTGAAATAATTTCTAATATCTGTGAAAAAATTGGTTTTAGTTCAGATACTGCATTATCGGCCATGGATGACAAAGATTTTGATGATAGGTTGAAATCATATACAAAAATAATGAGAAAATATAAAGTTTTTGGTGTCGCAACATTTGTTTATGAAGGCGAGATATTTTGGGGGCAAGATAGAGTTTATGCACTAAAAGATAAAATAAATGAGTAAAATCTTTTAGTTATCCCATTTAGTTTTTCTTTCAAGTTTATAGGTATCACCAATTTTAAATTTTTCATGTGCCCTTCTCCATCTTGAGAATTCTCCTAATATATGGTTTGGGTCCCCATGAATTTCGGTGAAAACACCATTTACAGACCTTGTATCAATATAAGCTGCGTCAACTCCATCAGCCCAAAGTCTACATGCTAAATCAAAACCCATATTTAAAAATCTATTTAGTTCCTCTTCAAAGTCAGATACTAAAATACCTATATGATGGAAGCCCTCCTGACCTTTTTGAAACATATCCCTATATATAGAAGGTGTTTCATCATGCTGTTCTATAAACTGGATCATTGTATCTCCAAGATATCCAAAGGCATAGGAAACATCTGCTTCATCTGGTGTATTTCTGTATTCAAATTTATCAGTTTTATGATGATGAGTGAAAACAAAAGGACCTGCCCCATATAGATCACTCCACTTCTTTGCGGACTCATCGATACTATTCACAAAATAAGCTTGTTGAAAAATAGGATTTTTTTCTATTATCATTAATTAACTCCTTATTAATTTTCCAGGAAGTTCTCCAGTTGAAATCCCATCCTTATAAGTAACCTTACCTGATACAATTGTATATTTATAACCATCAACCCTTTGAACAAGTCTTTTACCACCGGCTGGAAGGTCATATCGTATTTCGGGTGAATAAAGGGTTAGATTATCAAAATCTATAATATTTATATCTGCTTTCATTCCTTCTTTGATTAAACCCCTATCATCAAGACCAATTGCTAGAGCATTATCTCTTGAATATGATTTAATAATCCAAGGTAAATCTAATTTTTTACCTCTAATCCTATCTCTTCCCCAAAAAGTAAGCATATGAGTTGTAAAGCTTGCATCACAAATAGTTGCACAATGCGCTCCTCCATCACCTAATCCTAATAATGTATGATCACTACTTATCATTTCTAGACTTGCCTCAAGGGAATGATCCAAATAGTTTCCTATTGGATAATACAAAAGGCTATTACCATCATCCTCCAATAAAACATCATAGATATAATCATTAATTTCTCTATTTAGTTTCTTTGCTTTTGAGCCTAAGCTGGTTTCTTTATGCGGCTCATAATCTGGAATTTTGTCAAGAACATAAATATTATCGATATTCCTTATTATTGATTTAACCAATCCATTACTTGAAGAGCCCTTTTCGCTGAGTATTTTATTCTTAAAATCCTCATTTTTCATTATGGCAACCCTTTCCTCAAGGGGAAGGTCAGCTATTTCAATATATGAGGGATGTCCAGAAAAAGGATTTAATGTAAGATTTAAACCAAGCATAAGTCCTATTGGTCTTCCACATGCTTGAGCCCTTACAGGAAGTCCTCTATTTGCAGCATCCTCAATCCAACCAAGTAAATCTTTATAGTCATATTTAGTTCCATCTGTTTGAGCAAGTGTTATAGAGATTGGACAACCGGAGGTCTCTACCATTTTTTCAAGCATCTTAAATTCTTCATAACCTCCTAAAAAATCAGAAACTAACTGCAAAACACCTTTACCAGTTTTGCCAATTTCTTTTGCTATTTGAATTAATTCATTTCCAGCAGCATCGAAACTTGGAACCAATTCGCCTTTTGATGTTTTATGAAATACTGTTCTGGATGTTGTGAAACCTATAGCTCCAGACTTTATAGCCTCAGCGCTAATTTCTGCCATTTTTTTTATATCCTCTTCAGTAGCAGGTTCTCTATCAGCACCTCTTTGGCCCATAACATATAGGCGAAGTGCTCCATGAGGAATTTGAGCTCCAATATCCATATCGAAGCCCTTGTTATCAAGAATATTTAGATAGTCAGAAAATGAATTCCAATTCCACTCTAAACCTTCAGTTAAAACAACATCGGGAATATCTTCGACACCTTCCATTAAACTAATGAGTCTATCATGATCATGATCATGTACTGGAGCAAAGCCAACACCGCAGTTTCCCATTAAAGCTGTTGTTACACCATGCCATGAAGATGGGGATAAATAATTATCCCATGTGGCTTGCCCATCATAATGAGTATGAATATCAACAAAACCAGGGGTTACTATAAAACCATTTGCATCAATCTCTTTCTTTGCTTTAATTGATGGATTGAACTCTCCTATTTTTTCAATTTTTCCATCTTTTATTAAGATATCCGAAAAAATTTCTGGACCACCTGATCCATCAATGATTTTACCATTTCGAATTATTAAATCTGAAATTTCTTCCATAAAGTAAAAAACCCCCTTTTTTTTAAAATTTAATTATTAGAATTAAATACAAGATCAAGTTTTTGATATCCTCTAGTTGCGAAGGTAGGAATATGACTCAAATCTGCTTTTTCATCTAATTTAATATCTTTTAATCTATCAAAAATAGTTTCAAAAGCAATCCTTGCTTCTGCTTTAGCCAAACCAAGACCAACGCAAATATGTGGCCCAAAACCAAAACCAACATTCTTCTCAGCATTATGTCGATAAAGATCAAATTTATTTGGATCATCAAAATACTTAGGATCTCTTCCAGCAGTTCCCCATCCGAGCATTATATTCGATCCCTTTGAAATCTTTACTTCACCAATACAGGTATCTTCTGTTACGATTCTATACAAACACTGAACAGGTGCGTCATAACGCATAACTTCATTAATAAATAAAGGTATCAGAGAATAATCATTTCTTAATGTAGCCATTAAATCTGGTGACTTAATTAATAAACCCATAGCATTACCGATAAGATTGGTAGTAGTTTCATTGCCCGCAAGCATTAACGTATTTACTATTGGAAGAACTTCTGAGGTATCCAATGATTTTCCCTCGACTTTAGCAGTGGCTAAAGATGTAATTAAATCGCCTTTTGGTACCTCTCTTCTTTTTTCAACAGTAGACTCAAAATGTTTGTTTGCCTCTACAAAAGATTTCGCAACCCTTAAACGAGCATTGTGATCCAGAACATCTAAGTTTCCTGAAAGAATATCATCAGACCAAATCTTAAATTGTCCAGCATCCTCTCGAGACATTCCTAAGGCTTCTGCAATTACAATCATAGGGACATAAACAGCATAATCTCTTATAAAATCAGTTTTATTGCTGTGAATAAATGTATCAATTAAACCATTAGCAATATCTCTTATTCTTGGTTCCATTGAACGAACCCACCTTCCAGTAAAGGCTTTGTTTACTAATTTTCTATGAATTGTATGTTTTGGTGGATCGGTTGTCCATAAAGCATTCACAACTTTTGGTCCGTCATTAAATATTTCTTTAACATCATCCTCAAGTGGTTCTCCGCTAACACCTGTTGGTAAAGGCCCACCTTCTGAGAAATAACTATTTGAAAAAACTGAAGTATTTTTGGTTATTTCTTTTATATCGTCCATGCGACCTATCCAATAGCCAACACCTTCAACATGCACTGCTCTAGCATTGTCATTATGAATTGCAGTATAAAATTCATAAGGATCTTCCATAATTTTAGGATCGGTTAGATTATAATCAGACGCTTTCTTCATAGACATTTTACGTAGAAATTTTAATCATTAAAATGGTCGATTTCGTATCTTATCGACAGCTCAATAAGAAATCTCCATAAATATTCCATAGAATTAGGATCCAAACCTAATTCCTCTGATTGCGCTCTAATACCTGAAATAACCTCTTCAATTCTATCATAATCTCTAATTTCATTTGTATTTTTTTTTATAATTGAAGCTTCATGAATCAAGTTAAAACGATCTTTAAATAAAGATAAAAGAGATGTGTCAATTTTGTTAAGCTCATGCCTTAAATCAGCCATATTATCGTACTTCATTTTTATCTCCCAAAATGGTCGGAGCGGAGAGATTCGAACTCCCGACCCTCTGGTCCCAAACCAGATGCGCTACCAGGCTGCGCTACGCTCCGATATATTTAAATATTATATAAACCTTTAACGTTTTTTTGTAATTATTTTTTTTAAGGACACATTTTTCCTTAATTTAAAAATTGATGTAACACTTAAAACATTTCGTGTCGATACTTTAAGCATTGTATCACAGTAAACATAATCTCCTTTTACATGGGAAACATTACCGTACCCCTCAAGCCATTCCCCTTCCCTTGCTGCAGACAAAAACTCGGAGTTAAATTTTATAGTTACACCAGCTTTTTTTGTTGCATAATAAACTGTATGTCCCAGAACTCCATCAGCAAAAGCCATTAACATGCCTCCATGCGCTATATTTGCGGCATTACAGTGTCTATCTAAAATAAATGCCCCATGTATCCATTTATTATTTTCTTCTTTTATATAAAAAGGGCCATTATGATTTGTGTATGGCCCTCTTCTTTCGTTGACAGTGAAGCCCTCAGGTATAATTTTATTTTCGGACATATAGATTTCTCAAAAAAAAGTTAAAATATATTATAAAGTTTATAATTTTCTCTTTCCTTATTAAACCGATAAATTGTATAACTCCATAAGTTATTATTAATTTAATAAGGAGTATTTCCTATGGAAATGAAAGGTGAAAAAATTATCTTTACTTCTAGACAAAAAGTTTGGGAAGCTTTAAATGATCCAGATCAACTTCTTAAGGCAATACCTGGTGCTCAAAGTGTTGAAAAAATAGATAGCGAAAATCTTACAGCTACTGTAAAAACAAAAATAGGGCCAATTAGCGCCAAATTTAACGGTAAGATTAAGCTATCAGATATCGATCCACCCAATAGTTACAAATTAACGGGCGAAGGTACTGGAGGAGCAGCAGGTTTTGCAAAAGGTCAGGCCGAAGTTCAGTTAACCGATCATGAGGAAGGAACAAAACTATCATATTCTGTAAATGCTAGTGTTGGAGGTAAATTAGCTCAAATTGGTCAAAGACTAATTGATACTGCAGCAAATAAACTTGCCGATGAATTTTTTGGTAAGTTTAATGAGATTTTGTCAGAAAACAAAAGCACTGAAAAATTAGAAAAAATTGTTGATGGTAGTGGCAGTGGAATAAATCCATCAAAATGGGTTATCTCAATAATTATTCTTGTGATTTTAAGTATTGTTTTCTGGTACTTTTTAGGTCAAATATAACAATATTGTTATTTTAATGGGGTAAAGATGTCTTTAGTAGAATTAGAAATTAATGGAAGTAAGGTTTCACAGGATGTTGAAGAACGCCAATTACTAGTTCATTTCATAAGAGATGATTTAAATCTTACAGGAACTCATGTTGGATGTGATACTAGTCAGTGTGGTGCTTGCGTGGTTCATGTTGATGGAAAAGCTGTCAAAAGTTGTTCTATTCTGGCTGTACAAGCTAATAATTCAAAAATAACCACAATTGAGGGTCTTGCAGACGGTGAAAATCTTCATCCTGTTCAAGAAGCTTTTAGAGAAAATCACGGTTTACAATGTGGTTTTTGTACACCAGGAATGATAATGGCAGCTGTTGATATAATTAATAGAAACTCAATTTTAGATGAAAAAACTGTTAGAGAAGAACTTGAAGGAAATTTATGCAGATGCACTGGATATCAAAACATTGTAAAATCTATTATAGCCGCTTCAAAAAAAATGTAGGTAGATATGTATCAATTCAATTATAAAAAAGTAGAAACTATTAGAGAAGCTGTAAATGAATTAACAGCCAACCCTGAGTCTAAAATATTAGCAGGAGGAATGACCTTAATTCCTACAATGAAGCAGAGGTTAGCATCTCCAGAACAATTAATAGATATTAGAAACATTGAGGAACTAAATTTTGTTAGAGAGGAGTCAAATAATATAATTATTGGCTCAACTACTAATCATTTTACTGTTTCTTCTTCTAAACTCATCAAAGAAAAAATTCCTTCTTTATCTATGTTAGCAGAAGGCATAGGTGATCCCCATGTTAGAAATATGGGAACAATTGGTGGAGCAATATCAAATAATGATCCAACAGCAGACTATCCTGCGGCATGTCTTGGTCTTGGAGCTAAAATTAAAACTACCAAAAGAGAATTAACTGCAGATGAATTTTTTATTAGTCTATTTGAGACGGCTTTGGAAGAGGATGAAATCGTAATATCAATTTCATTTCCAATAATTAAGAGCTCATTTTATATGAAATTTCCTAATCCTGCTTCAAGGTATGCAATGGCGGGGGTTTTTATATCAAAAAATGACTCTGATGTAAGAGTGGCTGTAACTGGGGCTAGTGAAAATGGTGTTTTTAGATGGTTTGAAATGGAGGAGTCTCTGTCAAATGATTGGTCAAAGTCTAGTGTAGAAAAAGTTAAACTTTCACCTGAGGGTATAATGTCAGATATTCATGGAAGTTCAGAATATAGAGCAAACCTTGCAAACATTATGGCTATAAGAGCCTTTGAAAGTATTAATGAGTAACGATCCTATTGAAAATGCACTGGAATGGCTAAAAAAAGGTCATAATGTTGCCATTGCCACAGTTGTAAAAACCTGGGGATCAGCCCCAAGAAAAGCTGGATCTCAATTAGCTATTAGAGAAGATGGTCTGATGATTGGATCAGTATCAGGAGGTTGTGTTGAGGGTGATGTGGTTGCAAATGCTCTTGAAATCATAAATACTCCCGCTTCTGTAAGGCTTTTACAGTATGGTATCACAAATGATACTGCTTGGGAGGTTGGCCTTGCTTGTGGAGGTGATATAAAAATTAGAATCGATACAATAAAAAGTAATGGATAAGGCTCTTCTAGAAAAAATTATAAAGAATAAAAATAAAAAAATATCATTTTGCTTGATTTCACAGGCTGATATTAATGAAACGGTCTTAGTAAAAAATAAAGAAATTGATAAACACCAATTTTCAGAATTTATTAAAAAAGCAATCAATGAAGATAGGTTAATTTTGGAGGAAATTAATGGTAAAGAATGGATTTTTAATCCATTTAATCCTCCTGCAAAGTTAATAATAGTTGGCGCAGTCCACGTGGCGCAATCATTATCAATCATTGCAGAAAACGCAGACTTTGAGGTAACAATTATTGATCCAAGAGAAGCATTTGCTGCTCAAGAAAGGTTTCCTAACAACAAAGTAATATGTGCTTGGCCAGATGATGCATTTAAGGAAATCGATTTAGATAATAGAACAGCAGTAGTAACATTAACCCATGAACCAAATTTAGATGATATTGCCCTAAAAAATAGTTTAAATAGTAATTGTTTTTACATTGGTGCTCTTGGAAGTAAAAAAACCCACAAAAAGAGAATTGATAGATTTATTGAAGCCGGATTTAACAACAAAACACTTAAAAGGATAAATGGGCCAATAGGCCTACCTATAAATGCCCAAACACCTCAAGAAATAGCAATTTCTATAATGGCAGAGATTATTTCATCATTACGGTTTCAAAAAGAAAGTATCGAAGAGCTTAGAGAAAATTGGAAAAATCGATAAATAGAATTGATTGCTTTATTCTTGCGGCTGGAATGTCGAAACGTATGGGAAATCAAAATAAATTATTAAAAAAAATAAATAATAATACTATTTTAAATCAGACACTTAATAATCATATTGAAAGTAAAATTAATAATATTAATTTAATTTTAGGTCATCAAAAAAATATTGTTTTAGAATATATAGATAAAAATAAAGTTTTTATAATTGAAAATAATAATTTTAAAAGCGGAATGCTATCATCAATACTGAAAATTGACGAAAATATTAGTTATGATACTGGAGGAATACTTATATCTCTAGCGGATATGCCATTTGTGACCTCTGAGGATATAAATAAATTAATAAAAATTTTTAATGAAAATGATCAAAAGATAATTTGTATACCTGAAAATAAAGGAAAATTAGGTAATCCAATCTTATTACCAAAAGAAATTTATAAAGATTTAATTAAAGATAAAAGTAAATTATCAAATGACAAAGGATTAAAAAAATTAATTTTGGATAAAAAATATAATTATATTAAAGTTAATCTCTCCGAAGGAGTGACAAAAGATTTTGATACAATTGACGACTTTAATTTATAAAATTTATATTTTTTGATAAAAAACAACCTATTTCTTCATTAATAACTAAATCAGCATAACTATCTAAATCAGTTTTTTCTCTGTTTAAGATTATTAATTTTGCACCATTCTTTTTCGCCATTATAGGAAAACCTGCAGCTGGATAGACCTGCAATGAGGAACCTATGGCAATAAATAGATCACAAGAAAGAGATGTTTCCTGCGAGAGCATCATCTCTTTTTCTGGCATTGCTTGACCAAAAGAAATTGTAGCAGCTTTTACAATACCAGAACACATATCGCAATACGGAGGTTTATTAGTTTTTTTAAAATTTTTCATAATCACTGCTAAATCATATGTTTTTCGACAATCTAAACACTTGGCATAGGTAGTATTTCCATGAAGCTCAATAACCAAATCGTTTGGGATGCCGGATTCTTGATGCAGGTTATCAATATTCTGGGTGATTATTTTTTTTACTTTTCCATCATTTACTAGCTTAGCAATGGCAAGGTGACCAATATTCGGTTTTGCTTTTGAAATACTTTTATCTGTTTCAAATTTTCTTCTCCAAGCCTCTGCTCGAATATCTTCAGAAGATAAAAAGTCTTTAAATTCAATTGGCTGATATTTTTTCCAGATACCGGTTGGACTTCTAAAATCTGGAATTCCAGACTCAGTTGATATACCTGCCCCAGTAAAAACGACTATATTAGAGCTATCCTCAATAAGCTTTCTAAAACTTTGATCAATCATATTTGAATAATAATGTATTAAAATTAGTTTGAAAAATCTTTAAGCATTTTTTTCAATTCAAGGCTATGTTGCTCTTCTTGACCAATCATACCCCTAGTGTACTCCTCGAGATAAACTGAGGCATCTTCAACACAAGCTAATAATTTCTTATAGAGGTCTAATGCATGAATCTCATGTTCAAGACTTTCATTTAAAATATCTTGAATAGAATGCCTATTACTTTCTTTAATCTTGGTTATTTTTTGACTTGGATGCCCATCTAAACCAGTAATTAGTTCACCAGCCTGCTGAGCATGTGCAAGAGATTCGTTGGCTTGAGCTTGAAGAAATTTAACAATTGGAATTCTATTAGGACCTGAAACCATAAGAGATGAATGCGTATATCTAACTACACCTGCTAATTCATATTCCATAATTTCATTTAATATTTCACATACTTTATTTTCATTTAAATTTTTCATAATATTCTCCATTAATAACTGAGGAAGGTATAACAAAAAAAAATAGGTATGTGTGCTAATGCAATTTATTTGCATATTTTTTTTGAATTATTTTAATATCAAATTTGCAAACACTATTTACTAAAGTAATCTAATTTAAAAAAGGAGAGAATAATGGAAGCATCTTTAATTGATAATATATTCGCTTGGTGCTTAATAGTTGCCGTAATATTATTAAGCTGGTTAATAATAAGATTGTCTTTACTTTTAGATAGCCACCAAGACCGTTTAGAGGAAACATTAAATAAAATTGAAAAATCACTTATCGAAAAAAAATGATTTAAAAAATGCAAAAGATATTATTATATTTAATTATAATAGTAATTTTACTTTCTTTTTTGTTAAAAAGAATTATCTAATCTATGATTTAAATATCTTCTAAAGAATCGACATATGCTCTCACAATTGAGTTTGTTCTGTCTTCACCAAAAAGGTCCTCTTCCATTTTAATTGGAGTATAGCCCAATGATGAGTTATTTTCTCTATCAGCAATTGATAATGATCCTCCCCAACCAGCCCAATAGCATATTTGATTATTATTGAAATAACCCATCCATGAGTCATTTTTTACAGGTAAACCAAATCCAATACCCCATCTAATAAGCCTATTAAAGAATAAATCATTATCCATAATCTGTTCTATAAAGATATTATCCAATATTTCTTTGGATAATATTTTTTTATTATTATATTTTCCGTTGTTAGAAACTAAAGCCATACATTCTGCAATAGATTTTCCATTTCCGTGTCCACCCGCGGCAGGTATTTCAGCTTTCCTCCAATCATCTTCCAGAGCAAATATAGGATCCATAGATGGATTTAATGCTGCCTTTTCAACTTCAGACTCACTATTATCGTTTTCAATAAGATCTCCTGAGGTTATTGCACCAGGCATAAAAATTTCAGCAACACGATCAAAATCCTTTTCTTTTAAACCAATATGAAAATCACTTTCAAGCGGATCAGCTATTTCATCCTTGAAAAATTTGCCAATTGTTTTTCCAGAAATTCTTTTAACCAATTCTCCAACTAAATAACCAACAGTTATCGCATGATATCCAACATACTTTCCTGGTTCCCAAAAAGGTTCTTGATTAGCTAATAAATTACATACTTTATCCCAATTGTAAAAATCAGTATGTTTAATAGGTTCTTTCCAGCCTGATAAACCTGAAGAGTGGCTCATTACCTGGCTTATAAGAACATCTTTCTTGCCTTTATTCGAAAACTCAGGCCAATATTTGATTACAGGATCTTGAAAATTTAAAAGACCTCTTTCAGCTAATATATACATGCATAAAGATGCCA
>PBNH01000020.1 GCA_002723035.1 Rhodobiaceae bacterium
AATTAATGCAAAGTTTGCATAAAAACCAAATCTTCCATAACTAAGAATAATAAATATTAATACACAAACTAAACCTATAACTGCTGCCGAAGTTCCAGAGTCAATTGAGTCCTTTCCAAGACCAGGTCCAATTGTTTTTTCCTCCAATATCTCAAGTGGAGCAGGTAATGCACCTGCCCTTAATAAAATTGATAAATTATTTGCCTCCTCAACTGTAAAACCACCTTCAATTTGTCCAGACCCACCTAATATAGGTGTACGAATAACTGGTGCAGAAATTACTTCATTGTCTAAAATTATTGCAAAAGGTTTTCCAACATTCTCAGATGTTGCTTTTGCAAAATACTTTCCCCCAAGTGTATCAAATCTAAAGTTAACTATTGGAGCATTAGTTGCCTGATCAAAACTTGCTTGCGCATCTACAAGTCTTTCACCTGATACTAATACCTTCTTCATAACAAGATATTCAAATCCATTTGTATCTCTTATAATTTCTGATCTACTTGGAATTCTAGTTTGTTTTGCTTCGCTAACGCTAATAGACGTATCAACCATTCTGAAATTTAATTTAGCGGTTTGACCAAGTAAATCTCTCAATCTTTGAGGGTCATCCATTCCAGGGACCTCTAACAAAATTCTATTATTTCCCTGTCTTTGAATAGATGGCTCTGTAACACCAAGTCCATCAATCCTTCTTCTTATAATTTCTATTGATTGAGATACAGCAGACCTATATTTTTCTTTTAATGAATTCTCTTTTAAATCTAATAAGAAAAAATTATCATTAACATTAATTGAAAACTCTTCATTATTGGTATTTGAAAATAAATTTGATGATGAAATATTAAATTCTTGAACTAATTTTTTTGCCTCATTTATTTCAAGCTCATCTCTTATTGTTACCTGAATTCCATTTTTATTAGTTTTTAAGCCAGAATATTTTATTTTATTTTGCCGAAATGTTGATCTAATATCCTCTAAAAGCGATTGCGATCTATCGTTTTTAATTGAATTCGTATCTACCTCTAAAAGAAGATAAGAACCTCCTCTTAAATCTAAACCAAGATTAATAGTTTGTTTTGGGAACAATGGAATACTAACATTGGAAAAGTTAGGGATAGCTAAAAAAAAACCCACAATACATATTACTAGTAAAAATATTTTCTTAGAATTAGAAAAATATATCATAGCATATTAAGACTTCACATTAGCTAGAGTCGATTTAACAGCTCTGATATTTACATTATCACCAAAATCAATCGTGACCTCGTTATCAGAAACCTTTGAAACTTTTCCTATTAAACCACCTTGAGTTACAACTTCATCGCCTTTTTTTACCGCATTAACCATTGCAGCATGTGCTTTAACTTTATTTTGCTGAGGTCTAATTATTAGAAAATAAAAAACGAAAAAGATTAAAATTAATGGCATTATTTGAAATAAAACTTCTTGCATAACTTTTCCTTTTTGTTGAGTTATAAATTAATATGTAAATTTTATCGAAATATCAAACTTAATTAATATTTTTGATATTAAGTATTTTCTAATTCAATTTTTTTAGAACCATTCATATAAGGTTGTAAAACTGAAGGAATATTTACAACTCCGGACTCTTCATAATAATTTTCCAAAATTGCAACTAAAGTTCTTCCAACAGCCAATCCAGAGCCATTAAGAGTGTGTGGGAATACTTTTTTACCAGTTTTTTGGTCTTTATACCTAGTATTCATCCTTATTGATTGAAAATCTCCACATAATGAACATGATGAAATTTCTCTAAAAAGTTTTTGACCAGGTAACCAAACCTCTAAATCATATGTCTTTTTAGCAGAAAAGCCCATATCACCAGTTGATAAAACAACTGTTCTATATGATAATTCCAGCTCTTTAAGTATCCCCTCAGCACAAGAAAGAAGTCTTTCTAATTCATCTAATGAATTTTCTGGTTTAACAATACTTACCAGTTCAACTTTTGGAAATTGATGAAGTCTAATCAACCCTCTTGTATCTTTACCAGCAGCACCCGCTTCTTTTCTAAAACACTGTGTGTATGAGACAAAACGCAAAGGTAAATTAGTGTCTTTAAGATTTTCATCTTTAACAAGGTTAGTTAAAGGGACTTCTGCTGTAGGTATTAACCAAAAGCCATCCTCTGTCTTAAACTGATCATCTGCAAATTTTGGTAACTGGCCTGTACCAAACATTACGTCGTCCTTAACTAAATAAGGTACACTGATTTCTTCGTAACCATTTTTTAATACATGATGATCTATCATAAAATTAGCAATAGCTCTCTCCATTTGGGCAAGATCTTTTTTTAGAATTGAAAATCTTGAGCCCGATAATTTTGTAGCTGTATTAAAATCTAACATTCCAAGCTCTTCACCAATTTCATAATGATTTGGTGAAGTAGCTTTTTTAACACCAAACTCATTTATAATTTTATTTGAGCTCTCATCTTTACCATCAGGTACTTCATCTAAAGGGATATTAGGTAATGAAGATAATTCTTTACTTAGAGAGTTAGAAAATTCTTCTTTGATTTTTTCTAAAGATTGCATTTTTTCTTTTATTAATTGAACATCAGCTGAAAGTTTATCATAGACAACTTTATCATTATTTTTTTTAGCAATACCAAATTTCTTTGAAAAATCATTTCTTAGGGTTTGAAGCTCTTGAAGATCTGAAGTTGATTTTCTTAAATTTTCATCAAGCGCAAGTATTTTATCTAGATTTACATCTAATCCTCTTCTCTGCCATCCTTTGATAAAAAAATCAGCATCATTTCTTATTTTATTAATATCGTGCATTTTAATTCTTTAATGTATTCCTTTTTTATTTTTTCTTTCAATTAAAGACACCAATAGAACAGATAACTCATACAATAAAAGTGTAGGAATTGCTAAACCAATTTGACTTATTAAATCAGGTGGGGTGAGAAAGGCTGCAACTAAAAAAGTCAATACAATTGCATATTTTCTTCCCTTTTTTAAATTGTCTGATCCAACAATGCCCATTTTTGCTAATAATGTTAAAACTACCGGAAGCTGAAAACATATACCAAATGCAATAATTAGTGAGGTTACCAGTTTAAGGTACTCGCTAACCTTTGGAAGAAGCTTTATTGATAAATTATCAAAATTAGATTCGATCTGCATAGAAATAAAAAAGTTTAGAGCCAAGGGCATTATCAAGTAATGAACCATTAATGTGCTAATTAAAAATAAAAAAGGTGTAGCAATAAAGTAAGGTATTAGTGCCATTTTTTCATTTTCATATAACCCTGGCGCTAAAAAAAGATATAACTCAATAGCAAAATATGGAAGTCCTATTAAAGATGCTCCAAAAATTCCTATCTTAAGTTTAGTCATTAAAAATTCTTGTGGAGCTGTATAAATCATTTCACCACTAGATCCCGCTGTCTCAAAAAAAGGATTTACTAAGAAAGAATATATAATTGTTGAAAAATAAAAGGATATTAAAAATCCAATAAAAAAAATCACTATTGATCTTATCAATCTTGAGCGAAGCTCAATTAAATGATCAATTAAAGGGGCTTTTGAAAAATCATTTTGATTTTGATGTATTTTATCAGATCTCGGCATAAATAGAATTAATCATCTTCAGTTGTTTTATTTTTACTACTAGATTTATTTGTATTTTTTGAAATTTTTTCTATTTCTAAATCATTTGCTATACTTTGAATGCCCGTTCTTAATTCAGCAGCATATATCTTTATTCTTGAAACAAAATCAAAAATTCCCCTTAGTAAGCTGGGCAATTCTTTAGGGCCTACAGTAACAAGCAAAACCACAGCAATAATCAATAATTCACTATAACCAAAATCAAACATAGTTTTGTAATTTAATCTTTATCTTTAGTATCATTATTTTCAATTTCATTTTCGTTTGACTCGTCTTCCAACCCCTTACGAAAACTTTTAATACCTGAGGCTAGATCACCCATAAAATTAGATATTCTTCCTCTTCCAAAAAAAATTAAAACAAGAATAACTACTATTAAAATTTGCATTAAACTTGGTGACATTTTTTAATTCCTTATAAAAATATGTTAATATTATACACTTATCTCAACAATGAAAAATTAATTATTTTCTTCGATAGGCTCTAAGTCATCATCTATTGAATACATGTCTAGCGGTAAATTACTATCTAATAGCCCAGTAGACTTTAACTCATCAAGACCTGGAAGTTCTTTTGTATTTTCCAAGTCAAAATGTACTAAAAATTCATCAGTTGTACCGTATGTTATTGGATTTCCGGGGGTTTTTCTTCTTCCCTTAATTTTAACCCAGCTTATTTCCATTAGTGTATCTAAAGTACCTGGAGAAACGGTTACCCCTCTTATTTCCTCGATCTCAGCCCTTGAAACAGGTTGATGATAGGCAATTATTGATAATGTTTCTAATGCTGCCTTTGATAATTTTTTTTGAATTTTTGCTTCTTTTTGCATTATAAAGGATAAGTCAGATGCGGTTTTAAACATCCATTTATTATTTACCTTCTTTAATTCAACCCCTCTGTCTTTATATAAACTAAAAAGATTATTCATTATCTCCTCAATATCTGTATCAACTGGAAGCATATCCTTAAGGGTTTTTTCATCAAGAGGGTCAGATGCAGCAAATAAGAGAGCCTCAACAGCTCTAATTTGATCAGAAAATTCTATTAGAGGATTATTTTTATTATCTTCATTCATGCAAACATCTCATTAACATTAGATCTATCCTCTTTAATTTTAAATTTAATTGATCCAAAATTCTTATTTTGGTTTATTTCAATTATACCTTCCTTTGATAGCTCTAAAGATGCAGAAAAAATTGAAGCTAAGGAACTTTTTCTAAATAAAACTCCCTCCTCTGATGCATCATTATTTAAAGGAAGAAAATCTTCAATTTTTGTCCAATCTATCATAGTGCCTAACATTTTTTCTAATTGATTTCTTGCATCCTCAATAGAAAATATTGAAAAAACTCTTGGTTTCCAATTATTATCATAATTTCTATTTCTCAACCTAGAATAAGATGAAATTAAGTCAAAAAGCGTATCTTTATGATTAAAATTTTTAATTAAAAATATATTTTCAGGCATACCCCTTCTAAAGACATGAATGCCCTCTCTATCCCTTGTTATAAGCTTTGAACCAACTTCTCTCATTGCTTCAAGTCTTCTTAGCCTAAAGGCTAATATAGCAGATAATTCTTTTGATGAGACATCCTCATCATCCTGATCAGGTAAAAGTAATTTTGACTTTAAAAAAGCTAACCACGATGCCATGACAATATAATCAGCAGCCAAATCAATATCGATTTTTTTCATCTTATCAATAAAATTTAAATATTGAGAGGCAAGCTCCAGTATTGAAATCTCTAAAAGATCAACTTTTTGTTCTTTTGCTAGAGATAACAATAAATCTAAAGGACCTTCAAAGCCATCTAAATTAACATGAAACAAATCTAATTGCTCATTATAATTATAACTCAAACCTTTCTCCATATAACAATATATAGCTGTTATTTTAACAAATATACACTACATTAAGTACTAATAAATTGTTGTGATAACTAGATTAAAGATTATAAAAGAATAAAAATGATTTTATATTTATAATATTATTTATATTAATCAATAGTTTATCAATAATTTTTAAAGTCAATTTATAAGTTTTTTTGCGAAAGAATTTGACACCTAAAATTTAAATTTAAAAGACTATTGCAATAATCTTGAGCGATTTCAATATTTTCAATATTAGTTGATATGATTCGATATTTAAGATCTTCACCAGGAAGGAATAATCTTTGTCCAACTTTAATCTTATCAGGGTTTGTAAGATTATTTAATTCAATTATTTTTTTTGAGCTTGTTGAATAATTTCTTGCAATTGTTGAAATAGTATCTCCCTTTTTTATATTTATTACTATATTTGTGGGGAGAATTTTATCTATCTTAATAATTCTATCTTTCAAAAAATCTTGCATTTTAAGCTTTTTTAAATGAATTTCAGCATCTTTAATATTTGAAAAAGTACCAAAAAGTAATGAAAAGTAATTAATATTTAATTTTCTTTCCTCAAAAATATTCTCAAGAGATCCGCAAGGTTCGTTTGTGTTATTCCAAAGTGAATAAACACATGGAATATTTGATGGTCTTTTGATTTCAGGTGTATTTTCTGGGAGTTCCCTGATTGGCGTATTTGGTGCATAAACTATTGGTATTTCATTATCTGAGTTTAAGTACATAAAAAGGCCAACAACTAATATGATAAATAAGGTGGTTAAGAATATAAAAATATTCTTCTTCATTCTACCTTAGTTCCTCTAGTGCATTTATTCCTAATAATCTTAATCCTTCAGATATTGTAATTTTTACAGACATAATCAAAGCTAATCTTGCTCTAGTTTCTTCTAAATTATCAATGTTTAGAACTTTTAAATTATTATCCTCATTTCCTAAATTCCAGTAAGAATGAAATGATGAAGCTATATCCCTGAGATAAAAGGCAATCCTATGAGGTTCTCTATATATTGCTGCCTGTTCAATTATTCTTGGAAAATTTGAAATTATTTTTATAAGCTCAATATCATGAGAGTTTGATAAAAGCTTAAGATTCGTATTATTAACAAAGTTTTCGTCAATTGAAAAAAGCTTTTCATCCTCAACTTTTCGAATAATGGAGCTTATTCTAGCGTGAGCATATTGAATGTAAAAAATAGGATTATCTTTTGTTTGTTCCTTGACAAGATCATAATTGAAATCTAAGGGAGCATCATTTTTTCTTGTTACCATCATAAATCTAACAGCATCAGAGCCTACTTCCTCAACTAAATCTCTTAATGTAATAAAGCTTCCTGATCTTTTGGACATTTTTACAATATTCCCACCTCTGATTAGTCTAACAAGCTGACATACCTTTACCTCTAAAGTGGACTTTGATTTAGTCACTGCATCAACTGCAGAGGTTACTCTAGAAATATAACCAGAGTGATCCGCACCCCATATATTGATCATTTTATTAAAACCTCTATTAAACTTATCTTTATGATAAGCAATATCGGGCATAAAATAAGTCCATGAACCATCATGTTTTTTAACAACTCTATCCTCATCATCACCATAGCTTTTCGATCTAAAAAGTATATGTTTTTTCTTCGACCATTCAGACTTTTTGACACCTTTTGGTGGTGGAGTCTCGCCCTCATAAAGAAGGTCTGACTTATTCATTTGATCAAAAACTTCTTGCACATAACCATCATTAAGTAGTTTGTTTTCAGAAGTAAAAACATCATGATTTATTCCAAGTGAATTTAGATCATCCCTAATAATACTAAGCATAGATTTAATTGAAAATTCTTTTACAATTGGAAGCCAATCTTTCTTTTCAACTTTGACTAATGAATCCTTAAACTGCACTCTTAGATCTTCTCCAACTGATCTTAAATAATCACCAGGATATAAACCCTCTGGAATTTCATCGATATCATCGCCGCAAGCTTGTCTATATCTGATAAAAACAGATTGAGCCAATTTATCTATTTGTTCACCAGCATCATTTACATAATATTCTTTACATACATTATAACCGACTTTTTTTAATATATTTGATAATGTATCTCCAAAAACTGCCCCCCTAGTGTGTCCAACGTGAAGAGGCCCAGTTGGATTTGCAGATACATATTCAAGATTTATTTTTTCATTTTTACCAAAATCTGTATCACCATAATTATTTTTTTCTCTTAAAATTATTGGAAGTAAATTCCACCAAATATTTTTTTTAAGATTTATATTTATAAAACCATTTCCAGCAATCTGAACATTTTCAAAGTCAGGATTATTTTCTATTAAATTTACAATTTTAGATGCAATTTCTTGAGGAGGTTTTTTTAACTTTCCAGATAAAACCATTGGTGCATTAGTAGATAGATCTCCTAAAGAGGCATCCTTTGGAAATTCAAAGGATATGTTTTTTAAATCACTTTTTTTAAGAGTAAATTCTTCAAAAAAGATATTTTCAATTTTATCTCGATAGTGATTTATTATATTCATTTTATTACCCACGATGATCTAATAAATTTTTGTCATATAATCTAGCATGATTTTCAACAACAGATCTATCAGTCATAGAAGCTATATAGTCACAAATAACTCTTGCTGAAATCTTTGAATACGGAATATCACATTTTTCTCTTAATTTAATTGGAAGAAGGTCAATATCCTTTATTAATTTGGAAAAAATATCTTCAATTATTCTCTTAGATCTTACTCTCTCTTTTTCAATTATGCTATGATGATAAACTCTTGATCTTAAAAATTTTCTAATTTGACTATCCTGCGAAATAAAAAAATCTGAAAAACCTGCAACTAAACCATTATGAGATCTAATTTGTTCCGGATTACTAGGTTTAATTTTATCAATATTTTTTTTAGTATTACTTATCAAGTCATTTATCATCAAACCAATTAATCTTCTTATTAGTTCTTTAACAATCATATAATCGTCAATATTTTTGAATTCTAAATTTATTTCTTTAATAATTTCTGAAAATAACTCAATTTTTTTTAAGTCACTGAGCGAAATTATACCGGCCCTAAAGCCATCATCAATATCATGGTTATTGTAAGCTATATCGTCTGATAAAGATGCAATTTGAGCCTCAAGCCCTGGAAATGTATTTAACTCTAAATCATGCATTTTATTATATTCTTTTATAACTTTATGTGGGTTTAACAATGGACCATTATGCTTAACAACACCTTCTAAAGTCTCCCAAGTTAAATTTAAACCTTTAAACAAAGGATAATTTTCTTCTAAAGATGTTATTATTCTTAAGGTTTGAGCGTTGTGATCAAAACCATCGTAATCCTTCATACATCTATTTAGAATTTCCTCACCAGAATGAGCGAATGGTGGATGACCTAAATCATGAGATAAGGCTAATACTTCCGCCAAATCCTCATCTAAACCAAGTCTTCTAGAAACAGCTCTAGAAATTTGACTTACTTCAAGTGAGTGAGTTAAACGTGTTCTATAGTAATCTTCTGTATGAGCTAAAAAAACCTGAGTTTTATGCTTTAATAGTCTAAATGAGTCTGAGTGTATTACTCTATCTCTGTCTCTTTGAAAAGGATTTCTATTCTCACTCTCATTTTCGTTATACAATCTACCTTTTGAATTTTCAAAGGATGTAGAAAAAACAGCTTTTTTTGTCATTTGAGATTCCTATTATTAATTAAAATAACAGGAATCTCAATGATTTGAAAATTTATATTGTTAAAATTTAATGTGCAAGAATTGCTATTAATAGTAATGCAACAATATTAGTAATTTTAATCATTGGGTTAATTGCAGGACCTGCTGTGTCTTTGTATGGATCACCAACTGTATCACCTGTAACAGCGGCTTTATGAGCTTCTGATCCTTTACCCCCGTGGTTACCATCTTCAATATATTTTTTTGCATTATCCCATGCACCACCACCAGCTGTCATAGATAGTGCAACGAATAATCCAGTTACAATTACACCAAGAAGCATTGCACCTAGTGCAGAAAAAGCATCACCCTTTGTAGCTATAAAATTAATAAAATAGAATAATATGATTGGCGAAAGTAAAGGAAGTAATGAAGGTACAATCATTTCTTTAATTGCTGATTTTGTCAGAAGGTCAACAGCTCTTGAGTAATCTGGTTTATCACTTCCAGTCATAATTCCAGGTTTTTCTTTAAATTGAAGTCTTACTTCCTCAACAATCGCTGAACCAGCTCTTCCAACGGCAGTCATACCCATTGCAGCAAATAAATAAGGTAACATACCGCCAACTAATAAACCAACTACGACATATGGATTAGATAATGAAAAATCTGTTGTCACTCCATAAAAATAACTTCCTTCTAAAGCATTATTTGTAAAATAATCAATATCTGCAGTATACGCACCAAATAAAACTAAAGCTCCTAATCCTGCCGATCCAATAGCATAACCTTTTGTTACAGCTTTTGTTGTATTTCCAACAGCATCTAACGCATCTGTTGTATTTCTTACATCTTCAGGTAGCTCTGACATCTCAGCTATTCCACCTGCATTATCAGTAACTGGACCAAAAGCATCAAGAGCAACAACCATACCTGCTAGAGCAAGCATTGTAGTAACGGCAATTGCAATGCCAAATAGACCAGCTAAACTATATGTTAAAATAATTCCAAATACTATTACAACAGCAGGAAGAGCTGTTGACTCCATTGAAACAGCAAGACCTTGAATTACATTTGTACCATGTCCAGTTTCTGATGATTTTGCAATTGATTGAACTGGTCTATAGTTAACACCTGTATAATATTCAGTAATCCATATAATAAGTCCAGTAATGGCTAATCCAATCACTCCACAAATATATAAATCAAGACCATTAAATGAAATATCACCAATAGAAAGAGTTGTATTAAAGCCTACCACTAAACTTGTGACAAAATATAATACTATTAATGATAAGACAGCAGTAGCGATAAATCCTCTGTATAAAGCGCCCATTATTGAATTGTTTTTACCTAATTTAACAAAATAAGTACCTAAAATAGAGGTTATTACACAAGCTGCACAAATTGCCATAGGATAAATCATCATAACAACATTACCTGTAAAAAATATAGATGCTAAAACCATTGTGGCAACTACAGTAACAGCATATGTCTCAAATAAATCTGCAGCCATTCCTGCGCAATCACCAACATTATCACCAACATTATCAGCAATTGTTGCTGGATTTCTGGGATCATCTTCAGGGATACCAGCTTCAACTTTTCCTACAAGATCTCCACCAACATCCGCTCCTTTGGTGAAAATTCCCCCCCCTAATCTAGCAAAAATTGAAATCAATGAAGAACCAAAACCCAGAGCAACTAAAGCGTCAATGATGACTCTATCATTTTGAGGGACCCAAATATTTGTTAAAATATAATAATAAACGGAAACAGCTAATAATGCTAAACCTGCAACAAGCATGCCTGTAACTGCACCTGACTTAAAAGCAATACCAAGACCATTAGCCAAACTTATTGAAGATGCTTGAGTGGTTCTTACATTTGCTCTAACAGATACTAACATGCCTATATATCCTGCTATTCCAGACATAACTGATCCAATTAAAAAGCCAACTGCTACCTCAAGACCTAATAAAAAATAAGAAATTATTAGAATTACCAAACCAACAATTGCTATAGTACTGTATTGTCTTGATAAATATGCTCCAGCACCCTCCTGAATAGCTTTTGCAATTTCCTGCATTTTTTCATTACCTGTATCTGCAGATAAAACAGATAATGAAGTAATTATTCCATAGAGAACAGCTAATACTCCAGATCCAATAATTAGATACATAATATCCATAATAATTTCCTCCACATTATTAAATAACTATTTTGTAATTTTGACGAACATTGCCAAAACAATACTCTAATATCAAGTTAAACATTCCTAGAATTTATGCTTATAACCATCTAAATTAGTTATGTCATCAAAATCAATTATATTTATATTATAACCTTTTTTCATTTTACCAATTTTAGTGATGTTTTCATTTCTATCTAACCCATCTTTCCCTGTAAATAACAACTCATAATCATCACCACCATTTAATATTAATTTTTTTAATTTGGGGTATACAGAAATAATTTTCCTGGCAGAATTAGATAATGGAATTGCATTAAAGTCTATATCAGCCCCTAAATTTGAAGCTCGGCATATGTTATTTAGATCACTATAAAGACCATCTGATATATCTGTGGAAGCAGATGCATTTTTATTTATAAAGTTAAATAGATCAATTCTTGGAATTGGCTTAAGGTATCTATTCAATAAAAACTCTTTATGTCTTTTTAAAATATTAACTCTTGTATTTGTTTTACAATGTAAACCTAATGCAGAATCACCAATTGTCCCAGAAACATAAATATAATCATTATTTTTAGCCGAGGATCTTCTGACAAATTTATCATTTATTAAATTTCCAAAAATTGTAAGGGACAAAACTGTTTTATCTAATGTTTTAACAGTATCACCACCAATTAGATTTAATTTATAAAAATTAATATCAGCTCTAAAACCTCTCATAAAATTACTTATCCATTTTTCATCAATGTTTTTACCAATAGAGAAATTGAATAAACAATATTTTGGCCTAACTCCTTTTGAAACTATATCAGATACGTTAACTCGAATTAGTTTTTTGGCTATAAGATTTGGACTATCGTTTGAAAAAAAGTGAATATCTTCACAAACAGTATCGGTAGAGTAGATTTTACCATCAACTAAACCAACATCATCATTAAAGTTTAAGGAATACTTAGAATTTTTTTCTCTAGAAGAAAGATATTTTTTTATGAAATCAAATTCAGTAATCATTTTATAATTCACTTGATCTATAAATTTTGGAAATTTTATTTAAAATACCATTAATAAAATTTGGTTCCTCACCTTCAAAAAATGATTTTGATATTTCTATATATTCATTAATGATTACTTTGACTGGAATATCATTACATTCTTTTAACTCATACAAAGCTGATCTTAATATTGCACGAGAAACAGTGTCTATTCTTGATAAAGACCACCCAATTAAATTATCTTTAATATCAGAATCTATTACTTTTTGATTTTTTGTAACTCCTTTTAAGATTCTGCTTAAGTGATTTTTATCAGCTTTTTCGGCTTTATTTAACCTTGAGATTTCTATTAAATAATCATCAGTCAATCTCTCAAGAACATTATTAATTTTTTTTCCATTTATTTCCATTTCAAATAGGATTTGCACTGCAAAAAGACGGGCTGATGATTTTTTATTATAAATATTTGATTTCAAATTAAATATTACCTTTTAAATCTATTAGCTTTGAGGAGGCTAATGCTGCATGATAACCTTTGTTATTTTCATTATTATTACTCCTTTCAATTGCCTGTTGCTTATTTTCAACAGTTAAAATACCATTTCCAATGATGAGAGAATAATCTAAACTTAAGTTTGTAATAGCTCTTGCAGACTCATTAATTACTATATCAAAATGACTTGTTTCGCCCTTTATAACACACCCTAAAGCTACAAAACCGTCAAAGTTATTTTTTGTCTCAGAAATAATTTTAATAGCAGGTCCAATCTCTAAAGCGCCAGGGACATAAAATTTTTTATAAATGATTGAGTTTTGATCGCAAAATTTTATTGCCCCAAGCTCTAAACCATTAGAAATTTTTTTATAATAATCTGAAACAACTATGCAAATATTTTTTGACATTTTAATTATTATCCTCAAGAGGCTGTCTATCTGAAATTTCTAAATCATAGCCTTCTAAATTAATTGGCATTGCATTGGTATCTGAAATTAAGCTCATTTTCTTTACGCCCAAGTCAATAAGTATTTGAGCCCCAACACCATACTCCTTTAATTTATTCTCTTGCCTCAAATTATTACCTGAATATTTTTTAAGAAGGTTTGATAGAGCATCATTATTTGTATCTCTAACAAGTATAATCACACCACAGTCGAGATCACTAATTAAGTCCATTGATTTAGAAATTAAATTCTTTCGATTAGAATTTATTGATATCAAATCTTCAAAAATATTTACTGAATGAACCCTTACAGGAATAACATCACTAGAATTGATTCTTCCTTTTACAAGGGCAATATGCTCAGCTTTATCAAGATCATTTTTGTAAACAATACAATCCCATTCTCCACCAAATTCACTCTCTATTTTTTCACTTTGGACTCTGGTGATTATATGATCATTATTAATTCTATATGATATTAAATCAGCAATAGTTCCAATTTTTAAGTTAAATTTTTTTGCAACTTCAATTAATTCAGGAAGTCTCGCCATTGTTCCGTCATCATTCATTATTTCACAAATAACACCAGATGGATTTTTACCTGCAAGTTTTGCTATATCAACAGCTGCTTCAGTATGACCAGCCCTAACCAAAACACCGCCAGGACGTGCTTTAATAGGAAAAACATGACCAGGTGTAACAATATCCGTACTTTTAGTATTTTCTGATATTGCGGTTGCAACTGTCAAAGCTCTATCGTGAG
>PBNH01000021.1 GCA_002723035.1 Rhodobiaceae bacterium
AGAATTAACGCTCCATCCCGGCCTTTTAGTACAAGGTCCTGATGAAAAATTCATACATGCAGGCTTGTTTAGTGGTTTTTCTATTGTCATTTAACTCTATCCTTCCAGATAGTTGCCCCCCGTTGGGGAGGGGTAACCCATCTATGGGAATATAATCTATGAAAGTTTTAGTCAAATGAAATTTATAATTAAGGGTATTTAATTATTTTTATTTATAGATTTTTCTATACTTGAAACAATATTTTCACAAATATCATTTATCACTTCTACTTCTTTTGACTCAACCATTACCCTTATAATTGGTTCCGTTCCACTCTCCCTTACAATAATTCTTCCATTGTTAGATAGAGACAATTCTTGCTCTTTAATTACCTTTTTTACAACTGGGTCATTAAGAGGATTTTTATTATTTACTGGTATTGATATATTTTTTTGAGGATAAGGTTTAAATAAATCTGTAAGTTCACTGATTGGTTTATCATGATAGCTCATCATAGATAAAACTTGGAGAGAGGCAATTAGTCCATCCCCTGTTGTACCAAAATTACTCATAACAATATGACCGGAGGGTTCACCGCCTATAGTTAAATCATTTTTTCTCATACTTTTTACTAAATGCCTATCGCCAACATTTGTTCGTATGAGGTTAATTCCGATGCTCGATAAATATTTTTCTAGGGCAAAATTTGCCATAATTGTTGAGGCAACAGATTTATTCCCAAGAATATTTCTATCATTCCAATTCTTTACAATTGAAGCAAACAAAAGATTACCATCAACTTCTTTTCCTTTTTCGTCGACGACGATCATTCTATCAGCATCACCATCAAGTGCTATACCAATATCTGCGCTTTTCTCAATAACTGTTTTTTTTAATAAGTCAGTATTAGTAGAACCACAATTAAGATTGATGTTCTTTCCATTTGGTTGATTACCGATAACGGTTACTTGAGCTCCTAACTCCCAAAATGTCTCGGGGGCTACTTTATAAGAAGCACCGTTAGCGCAATCCAAAACAATTTTAATATTTTCAAGAGTTTTATCCTTTGGAAAGGATCTTTTGGCATATTCAATATACCTAGCTTGTGCATCATCTATTCTCTTGGCTCTGCCAATATATTCTGAACGAGGGAACTCTAATAGATCCTTTGATAACATTAGGTTTTCTATTTCAAGTTCTTTTTCATCTGATAATTTGTAACCATCTGGTCCAAATAATTTAAAACCATTATCTTCGTAGGTATTATGAGATGCTGTTATCATTACTCCAATATCAGCTCTTAATGCTTGAGTTAAAAAGGCAACTGCAGGTGTTGGGATTGGACCAAATAGAAAAACATCCATTCCTACAGATGTAAAACCTGATGTTAAGGCTGTTTCAAGCATATATCCAGATACTCTAGTATCTTTTCCTATAACAACCCTATGAATGTGCGGACCCCTTGTGAATACTTTACCAGCAGCAATTCCTAATTTTAAAGCAGTATCAGCTGTTAAATATGATTCATTTACTGTCCCACGAATACCATCGGTACCAAAGAGTTTTTTATCCAATCAATCCCCCAAAAAAGATTTATTAAGTACCTTGAAGGCCTGGTTCTGATTTTTGAGCTTTTCTACCTGTTTTCGGGACAGATCCTGATAACGTTTTTGAGCCTTCATCATCATCTGATGGATTCTCTCTTGTTGGATCAATACCTTTTAAAAGATTAATTATTTCATCACCGGTAAGTGTTTCATAATCAAGTAATCCTCTAGCAATAATATCTAAATCTTTTCTTTTATCTTTTATTATTTTTTCAGCATTTTTATATGACATATCAACTATTACTTTAACTTCGGAATCAACTTGTTTTTGTGTTTCTTCAGACATACTCTGAGTTCTAGCAACGGATCTCCCAAGAAAAACTTCCTCTTCATTATCACCATAAGATAAAAAACCTAATTTTTCAGACATTCCGTACTGCATAACCATAGCTCTTGCCAAGTCAGTAGCTTGCTTAATATCTGATGATGCACCAGAAGTAACTTTATCATAACCAAACACTTCCTCTTCAGCAATTCTTCCGCCCATTGCCACAGCAAGATTAGCAAACATTTTTTCTCTAGTTATAGAAATTTGATCTCTTTCAGGTAACCTCATCACCATACCTAAGGCGCGTCCTCTAGGTATAATAGTTGCCTTATGAATTGGATCAGAAGAAGAATAGTTCAAAGAAACCAATGCATGACCGGCTTCATGATAAGCAGTCAAGGTTCTTTCCTCCTCAGTCATAACCATAGATCTTCTCTCTGGGCCCATCATAACTTTATCTTTTGAGTCTTCGAATTCAGCATTAGAAACAAGTTTTAATCCTCTTCTTGCAGCAAGTAATGCAGCTTCATTTACAATATTGGCAAGATCAGCTCCCGAAAATCCTGGAGTGCCTCTAGCTATCGCTCTAATATCAACATCTGAAGATATGGGAACTTTTCGAATATGAACTTTTAATATTTTTTCTCTTCCTATAATATCTGGATTTGGAACTACGACTTGTCTATCAAATCTTCCAGGCCTCAATAATGCTGGGTCAAGAACATCTGGTCTATTTGTTGCAGCTATCAAAATAATTCCTTCATTAGTTTCAAATCCATCCATTTCAACTAAAAGCTGATTAAGAGTTTGCTCTCTTTCATCGTTACCACCGCCTAAACCAGCACCTCGGGATCTTCCTACAGCATCAATTTCATCAATAAATATTATGCAAGGAGCATTTTTTTTTGCTTGTTCAAACATATCCCTGACACGACTAGCACCAACACCAACAAACATTTCAACAAAATCAGAACCAGAAATAGTAAAAAATGGAACATTTGCTTCACCAGCAATAGCTCTTGCAAGCAGTGTTTTACCTGTACCCGGAGGTCCCACTAATAGAGCTCCCTTTGGTATGCGACCACCTAATCTTTGAAATTTTGAAGGATCTTTTAAAAATTCAACTATCTCTTGCAAGTCGTCTTTTGCTTCATCAACGCCAGCAACATCTTCGAATGTAACTTTACCGCTTTTTTCACTTAGAAGTTTAGCTTTTGACTTACCAAAGCCCATAGCTTTTCCGCCGCCACCTTGCATTTGACGCATAAAAAAGATCCACACAGCAATCAATAATAACATTGGGAACCAAGAAATAAGTATATTTAGAAAAATTGAACCACCTTCTTTTTCTGGTTTAGCTGAAATTGAAACACCTCTATTGTACAATCTATCAATTAAGGTTGGATCAGAAGGGGCAAAAGTTTTAAAAGATCTTCCATCTGAATAATGTCCAGAAATATTATCTCCAGAAATTTCAACATCTACAATGTTGCCCGCATCGACCTCAGCTAAGAGTTGAGAAAAAGTAATCTCTGACTGATTTTTTGAGACAACAGGGTTATCAATTAAGTTATACAAACCTAATAAAGAAAATGCCAATATTACCCAAACAATAAAATTTCTTAAATTTCCGTTATTCACTTTTTACCTTCTTTCTAAATAATTAATTAATTATGACCTTATATAAATAGTTATTAAATAATGAATTACTAGTGCATTTATATATTTTTTATATAATTTTATTAGATTTTATATAAATTTTTAAATCTTTTCTTTTACAATAACCCAAAGATGGCACTGAAATAAGTCTTTTTTTTGACCAAACTGCTGGAACAGTTTTCCATGCTGAAAGAGGAACATTTTGAAACCCTTGTCGTTTTAGTACTCTTTCTTCCTTAAGTATTGTTATCCCAATATCACCAAGAGCTCTTATTTGGAGATTATTAGATTTATTAGCTTTCAAAAAAAATCTACCATCCCAACAACTGTATCTTGAAGTCATAGGTCTAATATTAACTGATTTATAGCAGTCCTCTGGCTCTCTATAAAAAATAAATTCACTTTTTCTTTTTCTAACAACCACACCGGTTAAAGTTTTGGCTATACCATTATTGTCTTCTATAATCCAAGATAAAATATTTTCAAGTTTATTCCTCCTTGGAGGATAAATAGATCCGGCAATATGCATAAAAATTTTTTCTAAAACCCTCAGTAATATCTCTTTTTCTGTTGATTCTTTCAATAAATTTTTATCTAAAAAATATGCCACATTATCAACATTTGATAAGTATTTTTCTAATAAAATTCTAGTTTGATTATTTAAAGCATCCTTTGCAGCTCGCATCCTTTTTATAACTAAACCAATTTGTTTGGAATTAATTCCCTCCTCAGATAAAATTGGTAAAATTTTTCTAATTCTTGATCTTTTATAATTTATGCTAAAATTAGTTGGGTCCGAAATCCATTTAAGTTTCGAAATATCTAGTATTTTTATCAGGCTGCTCTTTGGTATTTCTAAAAAAGGTCTAACTAATTTAAGTGAGAATTTTTCTGTAACAAAATTCATAACAGCAAGGCCATCAACACCAGACCCCTTGCCAAGGCGCATAAAAAAAGTTTCAGATTGATCATCAAGATGATGGGCAAGAAAAAGCTTTTCGATTCCTTTTTTTTTGCACCAAGAAGTTATTAAATTATATCTTGTTTTTCTTGATACTTCTTGAATACGAGTTTTTGGTTTAACACCATCCCATTTTAGAATTTTAGACTTAAAGCCTAATAGTTTTGCATTTTGAGAAACAATTTTTGCTTCATTTTTTGACTCTTTTCTTAGACCATGATCAACCACAATAACTGTAATATTTCTATTATTTATTTTTTTTGAAAAAGCTGCTATTTGCATCATTGCAGTTGAGTCCGGACCACCTGAAACAGCAAGAGCAATAGGTTTACCATCTATATATTTATTAAAAAGTTTTACCTCTGGTAAATCTTTCATTGATTTTTTATTTTTCATAACATTATTTTAAGGTTATATTTTTTTTTGAAAGTTAATTCCCTTGGACCTATTTCTTATTTTACTAATATTGTAATCATTCCAAAAACTCTCATGAGATGTAAAATTCCATCCCTTCGAATAACAGATAAAATTTTTAACTCTAAATTTTTCTCGCCTTTGATAAGCAACATACTCACCAATATTATTAAATTTCATAAAAATAATATTCAAGTCGTTTTCATCAGCCGTTGCTATAGTTTCATCAATCCAGCTATCTAAGACTTTAGATTCATTTAATAGTAAATGAAATTTAAAATCTTTATAAAATTTACACTCACAATTGAAATAAATCCAATCATCGGGAGGGATAATATCGCCTTTAAAAGCCATTATCTGACCTTGAGACATTGAATACCTTCTGTCATAATTTTGCCCACCTAAAAAGGCACCGGATGTTGGCACTCTAATAAATTTTTCACCAAAAATTTCTGTTAAAAATTTTGCTTTTGCGTTTTCAAATGACTTTCCTTTGACTTTTTGTGGTGAAGGCATTTTAAAAAATTTTCCTATTGTAATTCATTAAAAACCTCATCAGGTAAATCAAAATTAGCAAAAACTTCTTGAACATCTTCATGATCCTCTAAAACTTCAATCATCTCTATTATTTTAAGGGCTTTTTCTTTATTTAACGGTATTTGACTCGATGGTTTCCAGGTCAACTGAGAGGTAATATCGTAACCAAGAATGTTTTCGATATTTTCTGAAACCTGATGTAAGTCATCAGTTGAACAAGATATTTCATAATTGTCTTCTATTAAATCACAGTCAAGAGCTCCTGCATCAGTGGCAATCTCGAAAATATCATCAAAATTACCGGCTGATTTTGGAAATTTTACTATACCTAAATGATTAAACATGAAACTTACGGAACCAGTCTCCCCCAAATTACCTCCATGTTTTGAAAAAACTGATCTAATATCTCCTGCTGTCCTATTTCTATTATCTGTTAATGTTTCTACTATTACTCCAATACCTTCAATGCCAAAGCCTTCATAACGAACAGATTCATAATTCTCACCATTCTCATCGTAGCTTTTTTTTATAGCCCTTTCTATATTGTCTTTTGGCATATTTTGAGATTTACCAAGAGCAATTGCAGAACGTAATCTTGGATTTGCATTTGGATCAGGTAAACCTAACTTAGCTGCAACAGTAATTTCTTTAGAAATTTTCGCAAAAATTTTAGCTCTCTTTTTATCTTGAGCCCCTTTTCTAAATTGTATGTTTTTAAATTTGGAATGTCCTGCCATTTTGTAAACTCTTTTTAATTCTATCTTTAATTAATTATTGTTTCATTGTTTGAGACAGAATACCTCCAATTCTAAACGGTTCAATTGATTCACTCAACCCATCACTTGAAGTTTCAATAATTACCCCGCAAAGAGTTGGATCACCTTGCGCAGGATTAAATCTTCCCCCAGGTGTTTTTTCAACAAACCTTCTTATAGGTTCAGTTTTTTCCATACCTATAACTGAGTCATAATCACCGCACATTCCTGCGTCAGTTTGATAAGCGGTTCCGTATGGTAAAATTTGATAATCAGCAGTAGGAATATGAGTATGGGTTCCTATAACTAAACTAACCTTTCCATCACAAAAATGACCCATAGCGGTTTTTTCAGAGGTAGTTTCTGCATGTATATCAATAATTATAGCCTCACAATTTTCACCCAAATGATTTTCAGATAGTACTTTCTCTATAGCTGAGAAAGGATCGTCTAATGACTCCATAAATAGCCTTCCCATAACATTTACAACAAGGATGCGACCAAATTGATTATTATAAATATTTAATCCTTTACCAGGTGTTTCACTTGGAAAATTAATAGGTCGTAACAGTCTGTTTTCATTATCAATATACTTTAACAGCTCTCTCTGATCCCAAACATGATTACCCGTTGTGATACAATCAACCCCTGAGGAAAAAAGTTTTTCACAAATATCTTCTGTTATTCCAAATCCACCAGCAGCATTTTCACCATTAACAATTACAAAATCCAAAAAATAATCTCTTCTAATATCAGGCATTTTTTTTATAACCGAGTCTCTAGCTGATCTGCCAACAATATCGCCTAAAAATAATATTCTCAATTTTAGTTCCTTTCAAAACTTAAAAAGTTTTTTTCTGTAATTACTCCGTCAATCAAAAAATCATGCTCCTCTCTAATAAGCGTGTCTGTCCTTTGATTGGAAAAAGCCAACCCATATTTATAACTTAATTCATAAAATGGAAGACTTCTATCATAAATACCTTGACCCATGCCAAGTCTAGTACCATTTAAGTCAAAACATAACAATGGAATTATAATAACATCGGGTACTACAATTTTTTTTGATGATGGTGATAAAATACCTAATGTATCTTTTTTTAATTGGTCAACGAAATTCCACTCTCGAAATTCTAATATTTTATTTTTATTAGTATAAGGGAGAGCTATTTTTGATCCCTCTCTTGATGCAAAATTTAACAAACTTAAACAATTCGCTTCATAATTTATTGGATTATAGCCAGCAATTATTTTGTTCTTAAAAGTACCAACAGCTTTTTTAAAATTTTTTATGAAAGATTTTTCACAATCGTCACAAGAATTAAGATAAATATTTTTTCTTCTTTCTTTCCATAATGCTCTCAGTCTATGTTTTTCTCTGAATGGATCTTCTGGCATATAATAGCTTTATTATTAGTACTTGAATTATTTATCAATATTACTTTCTATTTTTTTTGTTATTCCTTTTAAAACTTTTGTCATTTCGTCAATACTAAGATAGTCATTAAGCTCTTTATTTTCTTCTTCAGCTAAAATACCTGCCAACAAAAAAAGTCTTTGCTGATCAAGTTCTCCAACTCTATCTTTTATACTATTAACTCTACTAGCAAATTTTAAAGCAAGATTTTTGACCTTATCCTCATCACCATCAGTACAAGCAATTAAGAATTCTCTATTATTGATTTCAATAGATATATTTCCCATTTCATGCCTTAATTATTTTTAACATAATAAATTAACGACTCAATTTCTTTTTTAGCTTCTCTATTGGTATTTTCAATCATTAATAATTTTTTTGAAAGGTCTTCTGTAAGTTGATTAGCTTTTTCTAATTCTGCTGATTTTTCAATATAAAGATCCAATAACTCAGATATTCTTGTATCAGCTTCGTTAATATAATTTTTTAAATTTTCAAAAGTTTTATTCATAGAATTTCATAATTACATCAATATTAAATTGGTTCAATAGTATATTAAAAAAATGAATAATTTAAGATTAAGATTGACGTTTCAGAATTAGTTCTTCAAATTATATTATATATATTATTTCATAAAAATTAATCATATGACTCAGAGAAAAAAAAATGGAAAATAGCGATGTTAGTCAAAAAAAGATGGCTGATGCAGTAAGGTTTCTTGCAGTTGATGCTGTTAAAAATGCAAAATGTGGCCACCCAGGAATGCCAATGGGTGCAGCAGATTTTGCAACTGTTTTATTTTCTAAATTTTTGAAAATTGACCCTAAAGTTCCTGATTGGCAAGATAGGGATAGACTTGTTTTATCCGCAGGTCACGGTTCAATGTTATTGTATGCAATACACCATTTAATTGGCTATAAAGATATGACGCTCGATCAGATTAAAAACTTTAGACAATTAAACTCTGTAACACCTGGACATCCTGAATATGGTCATACTCTTGGAATTGAAACAACTACAGGACCTCTAGGTCAAGGGATTTCAACAGCAGTTGGTATGGCTCTTGCAGAGAGGATTCTTAACTCTCGTTTTGGAGATGAAATAGTTGATCATAATACTTACGTTATAGCTTCTGATGGGGATTTAATGGAGGGCATAAGCCATGAGGCTATTGGTTTGGCTGGTCATCTGGGATTATCTAAACTTATCGTACTTTATGATAGCAATAACATTTCAATTGATGGGTCCCTAGATTTATCAGACTCAACTAATCAAAGTAAAAGATTTGAAGCATCTGGATGGAGTACCAGAGAAATAGATGGTCATGACCATGCTCAAATCGAAGAGGCTATTACCCAAGAATTAGAAACAGACACCCCGTCTTTAATTGTATGTAAAACAACAATTGGTTATGGATCACCGGATAAGGCAGGAACGTCCGCTTCACATGGAGCACCTCTCAATCAAGAGGAAATTGATAATATGAGAAATAATCTTCAATGGACCCATGATCCCTTTGAAATACCTACTGATCTTAAAGATGCCTGGAGACTTGTAGGACTAAAAAATACTAGCAACAGAAAAGAATGGGAAGAGAGGTTATCAAAAATTGATGATAAAAAGAAAGTTAAATTTCTTCATGCAATTAATGGTGATATTTCTGATTTACTTAGCAAGAGCATACAAGACTTAAAAGAGAAATATTCTGCTGAGAGTCCAAAACTTGCAACAAGGCAATCATCTCAACAAGTTTTAGAAATTATTAATCCAATTATTGAAGAAATGATTGGTGGTTCCGCAGATCTTACGCCATCAAATAATACAAAAACTAAAGATATAAATCCAATTTCAAGGAACGACTTCAATGGTAGATTTATTCATTATGGAATTAGAGAGCATGGAATGGCTGCTGCCATGAATGGTATGGCGCTTCATAAAGGAATAATTCCTTACTCCGGAACATTTTTAATTTTTTCTGATTATTGCAGACCGTCAATAAGACTCGCAGCTCTAATGGGCATAAAAGTTATCCATGTTATGACGCACGACTCTATAGGTGTGGGTGAAGATGGTCCTACACATCAACCAGTTGAGCAAATTCCAAGTCTTAGATCTATTCCTAATTTAAATGTTTTTAGACCTGGGGATGCCACTGAAGTTGCTGAATGTTGGGAAATTGCTATTAAATCAAATCAACCAACAGTAATTGCTTTAAGTAGACAAGGATGCGAACATTTCAGAGATACATATGAAAGCTCAAATAAATGTGAATTAGGCGGTTATGAAATTGGTTCAGTATCAAAAAAGCCTGATGTTTGTATAATTTCAACAGGAAGTGAAGTTTCTATTGCTTTAGATGTGAAAAAAGAATTGGAGAAGGAGGGAACAGTTTGCAAAGTTGTCTCAATGCCAAGTTTTGAATTATTTGATAAACAATCAGATGATTATAAAAAAACACTTTTAGAAACCAATGGAATCCGTATAGGAATCGAAGCATCAGTAGGTACAGGATGGGAGAAATATCTTGGGGATAAGGGTTTTTTCATTGGAATGAGAGGTTTTGGTGCAAGCGCTCCTGCCTCTGATTTGTATGAATATTTTGAGATTAATAAAGAAAATGTTCTTAGAGTTATTAAAGAAAATTTATAAATAATAGGGGAGAAAATGGTTACTAAAGTTGCAATAAATGGTTTTGGAAGGATTGGACGCTTAACCCTGAGGGCAATAGTTGAGTCAAAAAGAAAAGATATTTCGGTAGTTGCGATTAATGATTTAGGAACACCAGATTTTAATGCTCATTTACTTCAATATGATTCAATTCATGGAAAATTTCCTTATAAAGTTAAAAGTACAAAAACCTCAATAAATGCCGGACTTGGTCCTATTAAAATTTACTCAAAGAGAAACCCTGAAGATCTTCCATGGGGAAAATTGGATGTTGATATTGTAATGGAATGTACAGGAATTTTCACTGATAAAGCTAAAGCATCGATGCATTTAAAAGCTGGTGCTAAAAGAGTACTTATAAGCGCTCCATCAAAAGACGCCGATATTACCGTGGTATATGGAGTAAATCATAAAAAAATAAGAAAAAGTCATAAAGTGGTCTCAAACGCCTCCTGTACAACAAACTGTCTTGCCCCAGTGGCAATGGTTTTGGATAAACTTTGCGGTATTAACCAAGGTTATATGACGACTGTTCATGCTTTCACAGGTGACCAGGCTATACTTGATACTCTTCATTCTGATAAAAGAAGAGCTAGATCTGCATCACAGTCAATAATTCCAACATCTACAGGAGCTGCAAAAGCTGTTGGCCTTGTATTACCCAAGCTATTAGGTAAATTAGATGGAACGGCTGTAAGAGTGCCAACCCCAAATGTATCAATGATTGATTTGGTTTTTAATTCTAAGAAAAAAGTTACTGTAGATCAAATAAACAATGCTATGAAAAAAATTTCCTCTGGAGCATTAAAAGGTGTACTAAATGTCTCTGAAGAACCTCTAGTATCAATTGACTATAATCATAATCCTGCTAGCTCAACATTTGATCTAACACAAACTGAGGTAATTGGTGGAAGATTGGGAAGAGTTCTAAGTTGGTATGATAATGAATGGGGATTTGCAAATAGAATGAGTGACACCGCGTCAGTGATTGGTAAACTTATTTAAAATAAATAATGTTAAATTTAAGAAACTTAGATCAACTTTTAAAAGAAAATTTAAAAGATAAAATAATCTTTATTCGAGTAGACCTTAATGTTCCTGTAAAAGACAATATTGTTTTAGATGATACAAGAATAGAGAGAATTACCCCAACAATTAATGAATTACTAGATAAAGGTTCAAAAATTTGTCTATTATCTCACTTTGGAAGACCTAATGGTTCCAATAACAAAGAATTTTCTCTCTCGAAAGTCATAGCACCATTGGAAAAATATTTAAAAAAAAATATCCTATTTATAGAAAATTCTTTTGAAGATAATGTAAAAAATAAGATACGATCATCCTCAATAGATGAGATAATTTTATATGAAAATACAAGGTTTCATAACGGTGAAGAAAAAAATGATAAAGATTTAGCAATGAAGGTTGCTCAAAATGGCGATTATTTTGTAAATGATGCATTTTCAGTTTCACACAGATCTCATGTTTCGACAGTAGGTATTGCAGAATATCTCCCTTCTTTTTCTGGAAGATATTTAGAGAAAGAAATTTTAATGATTAATAAATCCTTAAATACCGGCTTAGGGAAAAGACTTGGTATTATTGGTGGCTCAAAAATATCTACAAAATTAAAAGTTCTTGAAAATCTTACAGAAAATGTTGATAAACTTTTCGTTGGAGGAGGAATGGCTAATACTTTTCTTCTCGCGCAAGGTTATAAGATTGGAAAATCTCTGTGCGAAAGATCGATGATTAATACAGCAAATAATATTTTGTTAAAGGCAGATAAAAATAATTGTGAAATAATTTTACCTGCTGATGCATTGGTTGCAAAGGATATGGAAAAAGGAACATCATTTAACGAAACATCGGTTGATGAAATTCCCCCTGATGCTTTAATATTAGACATAGGCTCTAAAACAATTAGTAAAATTATTAGCATTCTTCAAGAAATGTCGACTGTTGTTTGGTGTGGACCTCTTGGTTTATTTGAACTAAATCCCTTTCAGACAGGAACAGTTTCTATTGCAAAAGAAATAGCGATACTTACAAAAAATAAAAAAATTATTTCAGTGGCTGGTGGTGGCGATACTGTTGCTGCTTTAAGTCAATCAAATTATAATAAGGAATTTACATATATATCTACTGCTGGTGGAGCGTTTTTAGAATTATTAGCTGGTGAAATATTACCAGGATTAGAAATATTAAGAAAATAAGGGAAAATGAAATGACAGATATTAATGAGATAGCAAAACAAATGGTAGCTCCTGGAAAAGGAATCCTAGCTGCTGATGAGAGTTCAGGTACTATTAAAAAAAGGTTTGATTCAATTAATGTTAAGTCAACAGAAGATAACAGAATGAATTACAGAAGAATTTTATTTGAGACTGAAGAAGCAATGAAAAATTATATTTCTGGCGTAATTCTTTTTGATGAAACAATAAGACAATCAAATAAAGACGGTGAAAAGCTAATTGATATTATAAATAAAGCAGGTTCACTTCCTGGTATTAAAGTTGATATGGGAGCCAAGGAATTAGCAATGATGTCTGGTGAAACTGTAACCGAGGGTTTAGATGGATTAAGGGAAAGATTAGAAGAATACTCATGCTTGGGTGCTAAATTTGCGAAATGGAGAGCTGTCATAGCAATTTCAGATAGTCTTCCCTCTACTCTTTGTATTGATACAAACTCTCATGCTCTTGCAAGATATTCTGCTCTTTGCCAAGAGGCAGGCATAGTTCCTATTGTTGAACCAGAAGTATTAATGGACGGCTTTCATTCAATCGAGAGATGTTATGAAGTAACAAAGAAAACCCTTATGAAAGTTTTTGATGATTTAGTTAAACATAAAGTTAATCTAGAGGGAATTTGCCTAAAACCTAATATGATCATAGATGGAAAAGACTCCACTAAAAAATCTTCACCTGAAGAAATTGCACATATGACAGTCAATTGTTTTAGAGAAACTGTTCCATCTGAGGTTCCTGGAATAGTCTTTTTATCTGGTGGCCAATCTGAAGTTGAAGCAACTGAGAACCTTAATGCAATTAATAAGATCGAAGGAACTCCATGGAACTTAAGTTTTTCTTATGGTAGAGCTCTTCAAGCTTCAGCCTTGCAAGCATGGAGAGGCTTACAGGAAAATGAAGAGGAATGCTCAAAAGCTTTCTCTCATAGAGCAAAAATGAATTCACTTGCAACAAAGGGTATATGGACTAAAGACCAGGAAAATTAATATTAAGGATTTCTAATGAAGATTAATGGTAATGAGATTAAACCGGGTAATATAATTCAACACAACAATGGAATTTGGGTTGCTGTAAAGACCTCGCATGTAAAACCTGGGAAAGGAGGAGCTTTTGCTCAAGTAGAATTGAAAAAAATACCAGATGGCACCAAGCTTAATGAGAGATTTCGTGCATCAGAAACAGTAGAGAGATTAAGGCTTGATAACAAATCTTATCAATACTTATATACTGAGGGAAACCTTGCCTCATTTATGGATAAAGAAACATATGAGCAAATTGAATTATCTTTAGATTTTATAGGTGAAAAAACAGCATTACTTCAAGATGGAATGGATGTAGAAATCGAGAGTCATGAAGGAACACCTATTAATATTACCCTACCCGATCAAGTTACTTTAATTGTAAAAGAAACTGAACCAACTGTTAAAGGACAGACCGCAGCTGCATCATATAAACCTGCAATATTGGATAATGGAATAAGAGTAATGGTACCACCATTCGTGCAGACTGATGAGAAAATTATTATTAATACAGAAGACTTATCTTATGTTAAACGTGTTGATTAATGGACTCACCACTTATAAATATAATGAAAAAGGCTGCAAAAAAAGCCTCAAGAGGATTAAGGCGAGATTTTAATGAGCTTGAAAATCTCCAGGTTAAAACCAAAGGCCCTGCAAACTTTGTAACAGCTTCAGATATAAGAACTCAAAAAATAATTTATGATGAATTATCATATGCAAAACCAGATTGGTCCTTTGTAATGGAAGAGTCTAAGCCAATAGAAAATAAAAATACAAAAGCCAGATTTATAGTAGACCCAATTGATGGCACAACAAACTTTATGCATGGAAATCCTAACTTTGCTATTTCAATTGCAGCTGAAATTGATAACCGATTAGAAGCAGCAATTATTTATTCCCCCATAACAGATGAAATGTTTGCTGCAGAAAGGGGCAAAGGATCTTTTTTAAATGATAAAAGAATAAGAGTAGCAACCAGAAAAAAACTATCTGAGTCAATTTTGATAACAGGAATTCCTCATTTAGGAAGGGGTAACAAAGAATTATTTATAAAAGAAATGGATATGATTATTCCGGAGGTTGCTGGTATAAGAAGATCTGGTTCCGCAGCCCTCGATCTAGCATGGATTGCCGCTGGTAGGTACGATATTTTTTGGGAAAGGGGTCTTTCTATTTGGGACATAGCAGCTGGGGTTCTATTGGTACGTGAAGCAGGTGGCTTTGCAAAAGGAATTGATGGTAGTGATAAAGACCTTTGGAATGGAAATGTTATATCTGGTAATGATGATATAATCATAACTTTTAGTAAAAAATTAGGTTTTTAATACTTGCATGAGATACAAATGCAATGTAGAACGTTCAAAAAAAAGGTAATTTAATGAAAAAAGATACTCATCCTGACTATCATATGATTACGGTTAAAATGACCGATGGCTCAAGCTTTCAAACACGCTCAACTTGGGGTGAAGCCAATAGTACCTTAGTTTTAGATATTGATCCTACAACACACCCTGCATGGACTGGCGGTGGTCAGAAAATCCTAGACCGTGATGGAAGAGTTGGTAAGTTTAATAAAAAATTTGAAGGTTTTCTTGGTGATTCATCAAAAAACGATAGTTCTGAAAAGAATACCTCAGATAATCCAGCCCAAGAGGAAACTAAGTCCTAATTTTATTATAGAATTAAATCAATTTATTTTTTGAAAATACTCTCAGCATTGTTTTTAGATAGTTTTTTAAATTCTATTTTCTTTTCTATCCTATCTATTTCTTCTTTAAGAGATAAAATTCTTTCCTTAAGCTCATTAATACTTAATTCATCAAGATTTTCTCTTTTAAGCTCATCAATAATCGATTGTTTTATTAAAACTTTATCTTCCATTAATTAATCCATTGATTATTCTTACTTTTTCAACAATATTATTAATTCTATAACCTTAGTTTATTATTTTATAGATTTTTATACAGAGTTTTTTACAAATTACATTTTATCTTATATAGATTGCCCTTAGTAATTTATAAAAATTATTACTTTTGGAGAAAAATATGAGTCAACCATTAATGCCTAAAGCTACAGCTGTTTGGCTAATAGATAATACAGCATTAACTTTTGAACAAATTGCTGACTTTTGCAGTTTACATATACTTGAAGTTAAAGGGATTGCTGATGGCGATGTGGATCATGGTATCAGAGGTGCTGATCCTATTGCGGCAGGTCAACTTACAAGATTAGAAATTGAAGATTGTCAAAAAGATAAAAATGCAAGGTTAAAGGCTATTCAAAAAAGAGGTGATCTACCTGAAGTTGCGAGAAGAGTTGGAAAGAAATATACACCTTTATCTAAAAGACAAGACAGACCAGACTCTATTTTTTGGTTAGTAAGAAATCATCCTGAGCTTTTAGATTCTCAAATTGGAAAACTTGTTGGAACTACAAAATCTACAATTCAATCTATACGAGATAGAACACACTGGAACTCTGCAAACCTTACTCCTGTTGACCCCGTATCAGTTGGATTATGTACCCAAGTAGACCTTGATAACGCTGTTCAGAAAGCCTTCAAAAGAATTGAAAAAAGAAAAGCTGAAGAAGCAAAAAAGTATGAGAGTGAGGGAATATCAGCTCCTGAAAATATAAATAAAGAGCAAGTTAAAGAAATAAATGTTGAGCAAAATTTAGAGCCAGTTAATACCGAGTATGAAACAGCTACAGAAAAAAATGTTGAAGAAAAAACATTGCTTGAAGACAATAACAATCAACAAGAAAAAGAATACACCTCAGATAGTGTTTTTGCAAAACTCAATGAATTAAAAAAAGAAGATTAAAAATAGAGAGTTAGTGTGAATAAAAAATCTGATCAAAAAAACCTAGTTTCAGTAGTGATGGGAAGTAAGTCAGATTGGGAAACCATGCAAGATGCATGCGATATTTTAGATGAGCTTAAGATACCATATGAAACTAAAATAGTTTCTGCACATCGTACACCCAATAGACTCTTTGATTTCGCAAAAAAAGCTAAATCTAATGGCATTAGTGTAATCATAGCTGGAGCAGGTGGGGCGGCTCATCTACCAGGAATGATTGCTTCATTAACAACGCTTCCTGTTCTTGGTATCCCTATTGAGACTAAATCTTTAAAAGGAATTGATAGTTTACTATCAATCCTTCAAATGCCCGCAGGTGTTCCGGTTGGAACACTAGCAATTGGATCAGCTGGAGCAAAAAATGCTGCTTTATTAGCTGCATCAATATTATCAAATAAAAATTCAAAAATTTCTAAAGGTTTAGATAATTGGCGCCAAAAACAAACAAAATCAGTATCTTCAAGTCCAATTGATGACTAGGCCTATCATTGGAATACTAGGCGGTGGTCAATTAGGAATGATGCTATGTGACGCAGCAAAAAAAATAGGCGTTGAAACTCATATTTTTTGCCCAGAATATGATTGTCCGTCTAAAGGAAGATCAACTTATTTTAGCGTTGGGGATTATACCAATAAAAAGGAAATAATTAAATTTTCAAATAATGTTGATTATATTACCTATGAATTTGAAAATATACCTATTGAAACAATCGATTTCATAACAGATCAAAAAAAAATAAGACCAGGAAAAAAAAGCTTATTATTAACCCAAGATAGATTGATTGAAAAACAATTTTTAGATGAATTAAAAGTGCCTATTGCTCCATATAAAAATTTAAGAACTATAGACGATATATCTTCCGCACAGGATGAGTTTATTAATGGTATAATTAAAACTAGAACTCTTGGTTATGATGGAAAGGGACAGTCTAGTCTTAAAGATACTGATAACCCACGTGAAGTTTTTAGTAAGATTCTCAATAATTCAATTATTGAAAAAAGAATACCTTTTGAATTTGAAGTATCTGTTATAATTGCAAGAGATATTAAAGGTAATACATCTTTTTTTCCTATAGGAAAAAATATTCATGAAAATCACATACTAAAACATACATACAATCCAATAAGTATATCTGAAAATCAAACCAAAAAACTTATTAATTATTCAGAAAAAATAATCACTGAACTTAATCACATAGGTGTTCTTGCAGTAGAATTCTTCATTACAAAAGATCAAATCTTAGTCAATGAAATTGCTCCAAGAGTTCATAATTCCGGTCATTGGACTATTGATGCATGCAGCATAAGTCAATTTGAGCAACACATGATATGTGTATCAGGGAATATAGTTAGGGAACCAGTATTAAAAAATAGCGCCCATATGATTAATATTATAGGAGAAGAAATAGAAGATTGGTGTGATAAAAATAATACAGAAATGGTAAAAATTCATCTTTATAATAAAAAAGAAGCAAAAAAAGGTAGAAAAATGGGTCATGTAACAGAATTATTTAGTAAAGACAAAATTTTTTAACTTTTTAAAAATATAAATTATTTGTTTACTAGACATTATTAATCACCTTTGGTAATCAAACTGAATAAATAACTAATATAGGATTTAAATGGAAGTTTCAGTAAGAGATAACAACGTAGAACAAGCGTTGAGAGTTTTAAAAAAGAAAATGCAAAGAGAAGGTGTTTTTAGAGAGGTAAAACTAAGAAACTGTTACGAAAAACCATCTGAAAAGAAAGCTAGAGAGCATTCCGAGTCAATAAGAAGAGCAAGAAAATTAGCGAGAAAAAGAGCAATGCGTGAAGGTCTTATTCCAATGAAGAAGAGCTCTGATGAAAGAAAATCTTATTAAATAATTACTAATCTTTATATACTGGCAGAAATATCCTCTGACATTTTTTTTGCATCATCAAGAAGCATCATGGTATTTTCTTGGTAGAATAAATCGTTATCGATACCCGCATAACCAATTCCTAAGCTTCTTTTTACAAATAAGACTGTCTTGGCATTTTCAACCTCTAAAATAGGCATACCAAAAATAGGACTATTAGGATCAGATTTAGCTGCTGGATTAGTAACGTCATTAGCACCTATTACAAATGCAACATCAGCTTGAGCAAAGTCTGAATTAATTTCAGTTAATTCATATATATCGTCATATGGTACATCAGCCTCAGCCAATAATACGTTCATGTGACCAGGCATTCTTCCTGCCACAGGATGAATTGCATAAGTAACTTTAATACCCATTTCTTTTAGTTTATCTACCATCTCTTTTAGAGAATTTTGAGCTCTAGCAACTGCCATACCATAACCAGGGACTATTATTACTGAACTTGCATTTTTAAGAATAAAAGCAGCATCATCTGCCGAACCTATCTTAACAGGTCTAGTCTCTTTAACTTTCTCACCTCCAATTCCTTCCTCACCAAATCCACCCATAATAACTGAAAAGAAAGATCTATTCATTGCAACACACATAATATATGAAAGTATAGCTCCAGAGGATCCAACTAACGCTCCTGTTATTACAAGGGCTAGATTATTCAGCGTGAAACCAATAATTGCAGCTGCAAATCCTGAATATGAATTCAGAACCGCTATAACTACAGGCATATCTGCACCACCAATTGGTATTATTAAAAGAAGGCCCAATGTTAAAGATAGAACACTGATAATTAAGAATAAAAGCTGATCATTTTGCGATCCAGCTAAAATTAGATATGAGCAAAATAAAATAACAAATAAAACACTAATAGATATTACATGTCTTAGTGGAAGAATAACTGGAGCACTCTTCATTAAACCTTGTAATTTTAGAAAAGCTATAACAGAACCTGAAAATGTTATTGCACCAACAAAAATTCCTAATAACATCTCAACCATACTGGCAGTAGCAATATACCCATTAATTTCTAAGCCAAAAGCCGCTGGTGATAAAAATGCCGCCCATGCAACCAAAACAGCGGACATGCCTCCCATAGAATTTAAAGCTGCTACCATTTGAGGCATATCAGTCATTGCAACTTTTTTGGATAGAAATGTACCTATCAAGCCACCAATTGTTATACCTGCAACTATTAGTAGTAGATTTGAAAGAGAATTATCTTCAAGATTTAATATTGTTACCGTAAATGCTATTAGCATACCTGACATACCAAGATAATTGCCAATTCTAGCAGTTTCTGGAGATGATAAACCTCTTATAGCAAGAATAAAGAATACCCCCGATAAGAGATATAATGATGCTGTTAAATCTACTGACATAAAATCACTCAACATCTTTTTTCACCTTCTTTTTGTACATTTCCAGCATACGTTGAGTTACAAGGAATCCACCAAAAATATTAACTGAAGCAAAGATTAGTGCAAAAAAAGAAACAATTTTTGATATTGTTCCAGATGTACCTGAGCTCTCAGTGCCCATGGCAATGATAGCACCAACAATAATCACAGCTGAAATAGCATTAGTAACTGACATTAAAGGTGTATGAAGGGCAGGTGTTACAGACCAAACAACATAATAACCAACAAAAATAGCTAGAACAAAAATGCTTCCATAATAAACTAAAGGACTAATATCCATATTTTTTACCTATTAAATTTATTTAACAAAACTTTCAGATATTTTACTATCTTTAACGATATTTACCGCCTCAACAATCTCATCTTCCCAATTTAATTTTTGATCAGCACTTAAATCAATAAATAAAGACAAAAATGAATGTAAATTTCTTGAATATAAATTAGAAGCATCGGGCGCTAATCCCGCTATCATATTCATATCACCAATAATTGTTACACCTTCAATTTCAGCATTTTCATTAGGGACCGTTAATTCACAATTCCCACCTCTTTCAATCGCCATATCAACTATAACAGAGCCAGACTTCATGGATCTAACCATATGCTCTGTCAATAAAGTAGGTGCGGTTTTTCCAGGTATTAGAGCTGAACAAATCACAATATCTTGAGATTTTATATGCTCAGAAATTAACTTATTTTGTCTTTCTTGATAATCTTTTGACATTTCTTTTGCATAACCACCTGAATCCTCTGAGTCCTCATCTTCATCAACCATTATAAAGGAAGCACCTAAGCTTTCACACTGTTCACCAGCAGCCCTTCTAACATCAGTGGCCGAAACTACAGCACCAAGTCTCTTTGCAGTTGCAATCGCCTGTAAACCAGCAACACCAACTCCCATTATAAAGATTTTTGCAGGAGCAATTGTACCGGCTGCAGTCATCATCATAGGCATCGCCTTATTATAAAGGGAGGCACTATTAATTACTGCTTTGTATCCGGCTAAATTAGACTGTGAGGATAAAACATCCATTGATTGTGCTCTTGGAGATCTAGGAATTAACTCCATTGAAAATGCATTTATACCTTTACTCGATAAAAGCTCTAATTTTTCCTTATTATCATAAGGATTCAAGAGGCCTACAATACATGCACCCGATTTAATCTTATTTATGAGATTATTTTCAGGAATTCTTACACAAAAAATTACATCAGCATCAGAAATATTGTCTTGGTTATTATCGATATTTACGCCTACAGAAATGTAATCTTTATCATTAAATTTACTCAAATGACCAGCATCTTTCTCCAAAAAAACTTCAAAACCATCTTTAATAAACTTCTTGGCTACATCAGGAACCAATGCTACGCGCTTTTCATCAATTGCAGTTTCTTTAACAATATATATTTTCATTTTAATTTATCTTTTATAAATGCTGGGTAATATTAGTTACGTTAAAAAATTGAAGTTTTCTAGTCTTTTTTTTATTTATTATGAATAACTTAAAAAAATTGAATTATTTCTGATATTTATCCCTCCAATCTTTATAAGGCATACCATATATTAATTCCCTTGCCTCATCTTTTGAAATCTCTTCTCCCAGCTCTAAAGAGGATTCTTGATACCACCTAGATATGCAATTTCTGCAAAAGCCAGCTAAATTCATAATATCTGCATTTTGAATATCATTCCTTTCCTGAAGATGGTTAACAAGTTTTCTAAAAGCAGCAGCCTCTATTTCAATTTTTTTTTCAGTCATTAAATGAACCTCCAGTTTTTATTTTGCTAATGATGGATAAAAAGATTTTTCAAATAAAATAGAGTTATCCTTATTTGATAATAAAGGTTTTGAAATTAAATTTGCAAAAAATTTCTGACCTTTTCTATCAACTATTAAATCTTGCCTAATTTCTATTAAAATATTTGAAAGGCCCTTTATGGTTGCATGTTTATATAAGGTATCATTCTTTAACCGACCAGAGTAAGGTTTGTTGTCTCCAATAATTAAATTTTTATGTTTTTTTTTAAAATAATCAAAAAATATTTTTGGTAGACGATTATCATTATCCCACAATATACCAATATCAATATCTCTTTTTTTATTTTTCCAAAAAGGTGTAAAGCTATGAATTGATATGATTGAGGGGCTTTTATTATTCTTTTCATACACGTTAATTAATTCAGATATTTTATCATGATAAAGGTCATAAAAGTTTTTTATTCTATCGTTTTTCTGATCTCCTTCTTGAAAATTTTTAATACCTATATTGCCTTCAATTATATTATTATCAGATATTTTCATTATTAACGTTGGATCATCTATTCCTCTATTTGGATCAATTAATAATCTTGAAAAATCTGTCATTACTAATGGGCAGTCTAAAATGTTAGATAATTTAATTGCCACCTCTTTTGAGCCTATATCATAAGCAATATGAGTATTTAATATATCTTGACTTAAACCTAGCTCGTTAAATTTAGGGGGGATCTTATTTGATGCATGGTCACAAATTATGATAAAATTACTTTCTTTTTTTATATTCCTAACTTGTATCATTTTTAGTTTCTTAAAAATTATTTGTAAAAGATTTTAACAAAATTAAGATGAATCTGTTACAAGATAATCATGAATAGTAAAAAATTTATAGAGAGAAAAACAAAAATTCTTGCAACTTTAGGACCTTCCTCAAATACAATAAAAAAGATAGTTGAGCTTTCAAGGGCAGGTTCAAATGCATTTAGATTAAATTGTTCTCACTTGAGCGAATTAGATTTACAAGAGTACATCAAAAAAATTAGAAGAGCCGAGAGTCTTATTAATAAACCGATTGGTATCCTTGTTGACCTTCAAGGCCCAAAAATAAGAATTGGTAATATTTCAAAAGATCAAAATCTTTTAAAAAAAGGCGATATTTTTATTTTAGATAATTTAAAAGAAATTGGTAATAACAAAAGAGTTTACTTATCCAATAAAAAAATTTTCAAATCTGTAAAAAAAGGGCATCTTATACTAATTGATGATGGCAACATTCATTTAAAGATAATTAGCATTAAAGAAAATTTAATTAAGACTAAAGTCCTTCAAGGTGGAATTCTTAAATCTAATAAAGGCTTAAATTTGCCTCAATCTGATTTTAAAACCTCAGCTTTGTCTAATTCAGATAAAAAATTTATAAAAATTGCTTCAAATTTAGATGTTGATTGGATTGCTTTATCATTTGTTCAAAAACCTTCGGATATCAAAGAATTAAAAAAACTTTGTAATAATAAGATATCAGTAATGGCTAAAATTGAGAAGCCATCAGCTTTAAAATATATCAATGAAATATGTGAAATTGCAGATGGTATTATGATAGCAAGGGGTGACTTAGGTGTTGAACTTCCAATTGAAAGTATACCTGGTTGGCAAAAAAAAATTATAAGAACATCAAGAATTAGGGGAAAGCCTGTGGTGGTTTCAACACAAATGCTAGAGTCCATGACTTCGTCACTAAGACCAACAAGAGCAGAGGTTTCTGATGTTGCTAATGCTGTTTTTGAGGGTGCTGATGCCGTTATGTTATCAGCAGAGTCGGCCTCTGGTAGCTATCCAGTTGAAACTGTTAAAATGATGCATAAAATTGCATATAGCACTGAAAATGAGGAAAATTATAACAAAATTTTAGAAAATCAAATTGAACAAACACCAAATACTATTCCTGATGCTATTGCTTCAGCAGCAAAATCCCTTGCAGATGATTTATCCTCACCTATTATTGTTTGCTATACAGAGTCAGGTTCTACAGGCATAAAAGTATCAAGAGTAAGACCCGCTCAAACTATTCTAACAATTACCCCAATTATTGAAACAGCAAGAAAACTATCTTTAGCTTGGGGTGTTCTATGTTTTCTTCAAAAAGGAGAAAAAAATCTTGAAAAAATGATTGAGTCTACAGAGAGCACTGTTAAAAAGAGTGGGTTAGCAAATATAGGTGATAAAGTAGTAATTACAGCAGGTTTACCTCTAAAAGTTCAGGGAACAACAAATTTAATAAGGGTTACTAGTATAAAATAATTAACCTTGTCTTGCTTTAAAGCGAGGATTGGTTTTATTAATAATATACATACGTCCTTTTCTTTTAGCTACACGATTATCTCTGTGTCTACCTTTAAGGGATTTTAAAGAATTTCTAACTTTCATAACATTTCCGAATTTTTGAAGAGAAGCTAAATTGATAACACAAATAAGTCAATATTAGTTAGAGTTTTTAATTAAAATTTAATAACATGCTTTTGATTATGAGTGAAAAATGAAAAAGAAATATGATTATGCCCTTGTAAGCGGAGGATTTGATCCTGTGCATGTTGGACATTTGAGAATGTTTCAAGATGCGAAAAAATTATCTGATAATGTTATTGTTCTTCTAAATAATGACGATTGGCTAATTAAAAAAAAGGGAAAACCTTTTATGAGTCAAAAACAAAGAAAGGAAATTTTGGAGGAATTTGCGAGTATTACACAAGTGATAATTCAAAAATTCAGCGAAGAAAGTAGTAACTTTGCAATTGAAGAATTCGCTAAAAATAATAAAAAAAAGAGTATTTGTTATTGTAACGGGGGAGATAGAAATAACACAGATAATATAAGAGAGGCAGTTATCTGTAAAAAACTTGGTATAGATCTTTTATTTGGCGTTGGCGGTGACGAAAAAATAGAAAGTAGCAGCAAGTTATCTAAAAATTATCTAGGTAATATTGAAGAAAAACCTTGGGGAAATTACCATATTATTGCTAAAAATACTGGTTATCAAATTAAAGAAATTAGAGTCTATGAAAATTCAAAATTATCCCTTCAAAAACATAAAAGTAGGTCGGAATTTTGGCAAATTATTAAAGGTAAATGTAAAATAATAATTGAAGAAAAACTATTTTATTTAAAAGAAAAAGATCACATATACATTCCAGAAAATACAGTTCATAGAATTGAAAATATTGGAAAAGGAGAACTTATATTTTTGGAAATCCAACTCGGTAAAGATTTAAAGGAGGAAGATATTATTAGGTTAGAGGATGACTATGGTAGAGCCTAATTTTTCAAAATATGTAAAGGCCCCTTACCTAGAACTTGATAATTATAGAGCCCCAAAAGGAATTGAATCATATTTTGTTTCTATGGATGATGGTATAAAATTAAGAGTATGCCACTGGAAAAATGATAATAAATTATCGAAAGGTACAATTTTATTGCAGCAAGGCCATAATGAATTTATTGAAAAATACTTTGAAACTATTCAAGAATTTCTAGACAGAAAGTTTTCTGTTATTGCTTTTGATTGGAGAGGACAAGGTATGTCCGACCATCAACTTGAAGATATTCATAAATCTTATATTGAAGACTATAGTAGGCATGACAGAGATTTAAAATATATTTTAGAAGAAATTGTTGAAAAAAATTTTCCCAAACCACTTATTGGAATTGGTCACTCTATGGGCGGATGCTTAATGCTATCAGCATTTCACGATCATCCAAATAGATTTTCAAAAGGTATATTATCTGCGCCAATGTTAGGATTTAGAAATGAAAAATTCCTAAAAACAGCATCCTCAATAATGAATTTTTTTAAAAGAGACACTGATTATCTTCTAGGTTCAAAGCCAAATATGGGTAGAGAGACCCCTTTTGAAGAGAATGATCTCACAAGCGACCCTCAAAGATATAATCGAATAATTAACCTGGTTAGAAAACATCCAGAAATAAGATTGTGGGGAGTTACAAATTCATTTGCCAAGGCGGTAAATAAAAGATTTAAATTAATGCGTTCAAAGAATTGGGCTGAAAAAATAAAATTAGATATACTTATCATTAATAGTCTTGATGATAGCGTTGTTGACCCAAGTAAAACTAGAAAAATGTCTGATAGAATTCAAAATTCAAAAATTTTAGATTTTAAAGGTTGTATGCATGAAATATTCATGGAAAAAGATTTACATAGGACTACAATGTGGAAAGGAATAGATAACTTCCTTATAAATATCTAATAATCCTTAAATTGGTACTAAATCGAAAGCTATACTTATTCGATTTGAATTATTTTTAATTGGGATGGTCGAATGAAAAAGTGAGGAAGGAAAAAGTAGGATATCACCTGTCCTAGGGCCCAACCTTATTTCTGGGTATTTTTTATCCTCTTCTGGGTAATTGCCCCCGTGTAAACTGAATACTATATCGCCCTCTCCAGATATAATATTTTTTGGCATATCCAGATAAATACTTCCACTTAGCCATCCATTTTCATGAATATGAGAGTCGAGATGACCTTCACTTTGAATTTTAATAACCCACCCATTTATAGAAAAATTCTCTGGAAAAAAATTAATCATATCGCAACCATCTCTAAAACTTTTTTTATAGATCTTTATCTCACTTTTAATAATTTCTAGGAGGGATTGGATACTTTTATTATTTCTTAGAAATAAATTACCAGAAGTCTGCTTACCATTTTTAAGCAGTTTTTGTTTTTTATAAATATTTGAATCTTTATTTATAATAATTAACAAATCATCTATTAAAGATTTATTTAAAAAATCATTTTGTAGTAAATTTTTTTTATAAATAAAATTCAGAGGATCTTTGCAAAAACTATAATTATCTATTTGATTATACCTAATAGAAGCATGTGAACTTAAAGAGGCAATTTTTGGAGATAGAATAGATTGGTTAATAGCTATGTTTAACTTAGTAAAAAAATTATCTCTATCGTTCAAAAAATATAAACATTCTAGTTGATCAGCCAAACTAGAATTATCTTTTATTTCTTGAAAAAGATTTAGCGCCTTTTTATATGATTTATTTTTTTTGTATATTAATGCAAGAAGATTCTTAGCATCGAAGAAATTTTTATCTAAATTTTTTGCCTTTTCCAATAAAAAAATAGCTTTTTTAAAATTATTCTCTCTCTCATAAACTTGACTTAGGCCAAAAAGCGAAAAAACAAAATCTTGGTCAAGTTCAAGGCTTTTTTTGTACATAGTTTTTGCAGCATCATTCAGTCCTGTATTAAATAATAATTCTCCATAAACACTATAGAAATACGGATTTTTAGGTTCTAAATTTATTAATTTTATAATCGACTTTTCAGCATCAGCAAACTTCATAAGTCGTCTACAGACAATTGAATACAAAAGTAAGGCATCTGTATTTTCACTATTTTTCTCAAGGAATTTCTCTAAGGAAGTTTCTAAATCATTATATTTCTTATTTTTAAAAAGTAATTTAAATTCTTTAAATAGATCTTTACCTTTATAGTTCATTTTCTTTGATTACCTATCGATACAATTTATTCAATGGGAATTATATCGAATGCAAGCGTTATTCTTTGTTCCTTTAATTCAAATGGAACAGTCCCATGAAATATAGAAGATGGGAATAAGACCATATCACCTTTATTAACATCAACTACCCTTTGCTCATAAAATTTTCCATCAGTAGGATAATTTGATCCATGCTTACTGAAAACAATATCGCCATCGTGTTTATCTAATTTTTCAGGCCTTTTAAGATAAAGACTTCCACTCATCCAACCTTCTTTATGCATATGAAAACCAAGTGATCCCCCCTCACTCATTACTATTAACCATCCATAAAGAAAAAAATCTTTAGGCCAATGTGTTATAAAATCTGATTTTTTTGAGGCCATTTTCTCTTTATAGACATCAATTTTACGCATAATTATTTTTTTTAATTTTTGAATAGGCTCCTCTTCAATTAGAAAAATATTACCGGTAGATTGAACTCCATTTTTAAGCAAAGATTGGGCTTTAGTAGAAATTTTTAACCGATTAAAGCAATTTAAAAGATCTTTAACAAGAGACTCATTATATTCGTTTACTTTATAAAGATTGGTTTTTTGAATAAAAGAAAAAGTATCATTGCAAAAATTATAATTATCTTTTTTATCAAATCTTATAGCAGCATGAGCACTCAATGTTGCCGCTAAAGGATGAGGAGATGATGTTGAAGAGAACTCATCGAGTTTTTTATAAAAATTTTCGTAATCTCCCAACATATAATAGCATTCCAACTGTTGGCACTTAGATAATTTTTTTGATGAAAAATCGTAATATTTTGCGGCCTCAGAGTAATTCTCTAATGCTCTATAAGCATTTGCTAATGTTATATATATAGCCTCTTCCTTTGGATTAATACTAAGAGCTTTTTTATAATAATTTATTGCTTCTTCATTATTACCTTTATTTGAATAAATAACTCCAATCTGGTTGAGTGAGTTCCAATTTTTTGAATTCAATTTTACAGCATGTTCATGACACTGCAGAGCTTGTTCAACCTTACCTATATCAAAAAAGAAATTACCAGCGTTTGAATAAATAAAATCTTTTTTTGGATTTAAATTTACCAAGTGCGTAAAGACTTCTACTGCTTTATTTGTATTACCAAGATTTTTATATGCAACAGCAAGAGAATTTAAGGCATCAAAATTTTTTTCATCTTTTTCAAGAATAAATGATGAAGCAGTTTTTAATTCCTCATAATTCTTATTCCTAAAGAAAACTGGTAAATCATCTAAACTATATTTTTTAGAACTTTTTATCATTTTATCGAACCATATAGTTTAAAAAAATTAAATTTAATATAATTATTTGTTTATATCTATTATTATCATATATAAAATTAACTTATAACTTTATAATAATCATTAAAGTTGGGCGCGTAGCTCAGCGGTAGAGCACTACGGTGACATCGTAGGGGTCGCTGGTTCAAACCCAGCCGCGCCCACCATTAATAGGATATTAGTAAAAAAATGGAAAAGAGTAACTATAAAAAACTATCGAAAGAAATTGAAAATATTAGAAAAAATTCAACCATTTCAGAATTTCCAGAGAATCTTATTAATCTTGAAAAGAAATTTCCAAACAACACACTTATTCTACAGACCATAAGTAAAGCTTTTCTGAATGTTGGAGAAAATACAAAAGCATTGGATTACCTATTAAAAGCAAAAGAGGAGGAGCCAGATAATTTTTCTATCTACTTTAATTTAGGAATCTTGTTCAAAAAATTTAAAAAAGATGATGAAGCCATAATTAATTTTCAAAAATCCATATTCCTTAACAAAAATTTTGTACAAAGCTTAAATATACTAGCTGATATCTATATTAATAAGGGAGAATTGACAAAAGCCTTAGAATGCCTAAAAAAGTCAGTAAAACTAGATATGTCAAAAAAAAATATTAAAGCAATTAATAGCTTGGGAATGGTTATTACAAGTATTTTCTTAAAAGATAAAGATGTTGAAAAATTACGTGAAGCAAAAAAATATTTTGAAAAGACTTATGAATTAGACAAGGATAATGATATTTTTTACAATCAATTGATAAATTTTTATCATTTATCAGGAATGAAAAATGAAGCAATTTATCATTCGAAAAATAGGACTGGTGTTTTCATAATTTAAAAAAAATGAATTAATTATGATTAATGGATTGTAAATTTTATCATGGAAAAAATTGATATAAAAAATAGCGATATAAAAAATTTTATTGGATCATGGAAATTTGATAACGATGATTTAATAAATCAAACAATAAGTTTTTTTAATAAAAATCATGAACGACAAAATCCAAGTTTAGATTTAAAAGGTAAAATTAATAAAAAAGAAAAGGATTTCATAGAATTAATTATTACACCAAATGAAATTAAAGAGAAGAAACTAGAATTTTTTTCTGCCTATGTTGGTATTTTAAAAGCATGCTTTAAAGAATATAAAAAAAATTGGAATTTTCTCCAAAGTTGGAAAAAAATGTATTTAGGAGAATTCAAAATTGAGAAACATTTAATTGCTGGGCATCACCTTGCATACCACTGTGATATAAATAACATTAACTCATCTCATAAGATTTTTTCATGGGCAATATATTTAAATGATTTTCATGAAGATGAGGGAAGTATTGATTTTTTATATCAAGGTCTTTCAATCAGGCCAAAAAAAGGTTCTATTATTATTTTTCCTTCTGATTGGACCCATATCAACAGAGAGAATAAAATGAAAAAAAACGAAAAATTAGTATTAAGAGGGTGTTTTCATTTTCCGGATACTTTGAATGAGGGTTAATGGACCTATTTATATTAGAACTTTTATAAGTAAAAAAACTAATAACACACGAATCAAATTACTCTAGCCTTGAAAAATTTTAATTAATAACCAATTAAATAAAAATCAATATTTTTAATCAACGGAGGTGGATAAAATGTTATTAGAAGGATTAGGAAAAGTTTCTTTTGTTAATGGTGTTTTAAGAATACAAGCATTAGCAATTGCTGCAGATGGAACTATGAAAGAGTCAGGAAGTATAGAAATTCCTGGAAATATGGTTGCCGATGTCATCAATGGACTAAGCGCAGGTGCGACTGGCATATCTGAAAAATTAAATGAAAGCGCCCCATCTAATAAAAATGATAAATCTAGCAAAAAAGAAAAATCATCTAAAAATAAAAAGAAATAGTTAATGAATAAAACTTTATTACATTCACTATACGTAATAAAAATAACTTTTATTGCTGCTCTGATAATACTGCCAGTTCATGCAAAAGATAGTATTGAAAATTCTATTGTAGAAAATTCACAATTATCATTTTCAAAAATTATCATGAAAACAAAAACAATTGGTGAAGATGATTACTTTGATTTCATTCGGAGTAGCATTATTGAACAACCAGAATTTTTATATGCAAACTCTAATTATACTGAAAAAAGGGAGTCTTTAAAATTTGCCAAAAGACAAAGATGGCCAGAATTATCAACTAGAATAATTAATGATCAAGTCCTAGAGAGAGATGTTAGTGAGCAAAATTCTCTTAGAAAGAGACAAGATGATAGTTTTGATGCCGCTATAGAATTATCACAACCAATTTACTCTGGTGGAACTATTAATGCACAAATAAGAAAATCAATTACAGATAAAAACTTATCCGAGGTTGAAAGAGAAAATGCATTATCAATACTTATTTTAGACGCTAACAGAATTTATCTAAATGCTGTAAAATCATACACAATGTTTAATTATGCTGATAAAATTGTTGAGGAAATTCAACCTTATCTTAATAAAGTAAAAGAAAGAGTAAATTTAGGAATTTCTGATCCAATTGAGTTAGCTTTATTTTCAATTAAATACAACTCTCTTAAATCAAAAACACAAATTCTCAAAACAGAGATGAACAGAGATATTGGTATATTTGAATATTTCTTTGGCAAGAAATTTAATTCTATTTATTTTCCTAATATTTTTGTTCCCGAAATTGAAATGGATAGAAAAAATGAGGCCTATGAGGTTAAAGCTTCAAAACTAAGTTTTGAGGGATCAAAAGAAGACACAAACATCGTAAGAGGTGAGTTTAGACCAAAATTTGGTTTTAATACCAGATACACGATTTATGATTTAAAAGATAATGATAATGATACAGATATTAGAGGTGGTATTTTCTTTTCCATGCCAATATTTACTTTTGGAAGGTCAACTGCAAAAATTGCTGCATCAAAGGCAAAAGAAAATGCACTTGAAATGTCAATCGATGTTGAGAGAAAAAATGATGATGTTGCAGAAAATGAAGTTGTAAACCTTGTTAAAAGTGCTTTTAATACAAGAGAAGATATTATTAATTCACTTAATGATACAAAAAATCAAAGGAGGATTATAAAAAATAGACTCGATTCTACAAACTTTTCACCAGAGAGTTTTGTTACAAGTAGTATTGAGGAGATTGATTTACTGAATCAAGCTTTATCGATAGAAATGAATATGCTGCATGGGTATTTTACTTTTCTTCACCAAAATCAGTCTCTAACCTCACATTTAAGGATTAAACCATGAGTGAACCTTTGAAAAAACAAACTTTAAGCGAACACTGGTTTTGGGGTTCTCTATTTAAGAATAAAGGAACGTATGTTCAAATCGCACTTGCTTCAATTTTTATTAATCTATTTGGGTTAGCTAGTGCTTTTTATATCATGACTGTTTATGACAGGGTTATGCCAAATTCAGCCTATAATACTCTTATAGCTCTAACTATTGGTATGGCAGTAGTTATTTTATTTGATTTTTTAGTTAAACTTTTAAGAGCTTTTTTTGTTGATATGGCTGGCAACAGTATGGAAAAAGATATTAATGACTCTCTTTTTAAAAAAATAACTAGCCATGATCATAAATTTCTAAATAAAACATCAGGCGTAGCTCATACAGTAAGAGAGTTTGAGGGAGTAAGAGATTTCTTTACTTCTGCGAGTATGGTTGCATTTATTGATCTTCCATTTATGTTCTTATTTTTGTTTGTTATTTATACAATTGCAGGACCATTAGCAATTGTTCCTATTCTTATTGTACCTTTAGTTTTAGGCGTATCAGCCATTATTCAACCAATTTTAAAAAGATCTAGCGATAAGAATCTGGTTAATCAACAAGGTAAAATGATTGTTTTGCATGAATTATTGAATAATGTTGAAACTGTAAGAACCATAGCGGGTGGAAAATTTTTACATAATAAATGGAATTCTAGTGTTGAAAATCAAAGTAAAAATGCAACGACTGCAAGAGGTATTTCAAACTTTGCAGTTACGTTTTCTCAAACTAGTTTACAGATAGCTCAAGCAGGTATCGTTTGCTATGGAGTTGTACTAGTAGGATCATTGGATATAACATCGGGAGCATTAATTGCATGTGTTATTTTATCTGGAAGAGTATTATCACCTCTAGTTCAAGCCGGTCAATTACTTACCAAATTTAATCATGCCCTTTCAGCCTTCAAAAAAATTAATGAATTAATGCAGATTGAGTCAAGAGATGATCTTACTAAAGACTTTAAAGCAACCTCTCTTACTAGTGGGAATATAAAAATAAAAGATTTATCATATGATATAAATGAGGTTGCTATTTTGAAAAATATTACCTTGGACATAAGTGATGGAGAAAAAGTAGGCTTTGTTGGTAATATTGGAAGTGGAAAAACATCGCTACTAAGAAATATAATTGGTTTTTATTTGCCTACTAAAGGAAATATAACTTTGAGTGGGTATGATTTAAAAAATATCCCATCCAAAGAATTAAGAGACTATATTGGATATTGCCCGCAAAAGATTGATTTATTTACTGGTAGTATTTTAGAAAATATTAGCACAGGTATCCAGGGTATTACTGAAGATGATGTGATTGAAGCAGCAAAATTATCCTGCGCTCATGATTTTATCACAAAGATGCAGGGTGGTTATAATTATATTTTAAATGATAATGGTTCAAATTTATCAGGAGGTCAAAGACAGGCAATAGCTCTGGCGAGATGCTTGGTGAGAAAACCAAAGGTATTAGTGTTAGATGAGCCTACCAGCTCTATGGATGGGAATACTGAAGAAAAGATAATTAATAACCTTCTATCTTTACCATACAAGCCAACCGTAATTATTTCAACACACCGAACAAACCATTTAGTAAGAGTTGATAAAATAGGTATCTTGATAGATGGCCAACTGGTTCAGTATGGACCAAGAGAGAGAATATTAAGACAAGATAGTGAAAAGGTTGAAAATTAAATGAAGAAATTTTTAGAAAAAATAAAGCTATCTAGTAATAATCTTTTTACCAACTTTAATAGAGAAAAGTTAGAAAATCTAATACCTTATTTGGTTCCAGAGTTTTGGGCATCAAATAGAAAATCTTTTTTACTATTTTGGTTTATTGGCATATTTACAATATTTTTTATAATTTGGGCATCTTTTGCAGAAGTAAACCAAGTGGTTAGAGCACAAGGAACTGTTGTTCCAGACTCTAAAGTACATCTTGTTCAGTCAGGTATTTCTGGTCCGATACAAAAAATAAACATTAAACTTGATGATAGGGTTGAAAAAGGAGATATACTCTATTTAGTTGATCAAGCTAATACACAAAAGTTTTATGATTTAGCTAAGAAAGAATATGAAACTCGTTTAAGAAAAGTAGAAATATTGAAAAACCTTGTTAGAAGTGGATCAGATTCTGAATTTAGACTTTTAGATGAAGAGCTCTTACTAGTAGATGCTGAGGGAAGGTACAATTCAGCAAAAAAAAATCTAGAATTCTCTACTGTAAGAGCTCCTATATCAGGAAGTATTAGCAACCAAAATGTTACAAATATTGGACAGCTAGTATCCTCTGGTGATTTATTATCTGAAATTGTTCCAAAAGATGATTTCTTAAAAATTGAAGCTTTTATAAACCCTAAAGATATTGCTTATGTTAGACAGGGGCAAAAGGCAAAAATAGCTTTCTCAGCTTATGATTTAGCAATATACGGACAATTTGAAGGTATTGTAAAGAAAGTAGCAGCCAATACAACTTCAAATCAAGAGGGAGAAACTTATTATCCTGCCATTATAGATTTAAATTATGATGACATAAAAAACTCCGATCGAAAAGTCATTCTACAATCTGGAATGATTTCTGATGTATCCATCATTGGAGAGGAAAGAACAGTAATTAGCTACGTTCTCAACCCTATTACAAAACTCTCAAAAACAGCCTTACAAGAGTAATTTATTTTTTTTCTAAATTTTTAACGTAATTAGATGCTTCCAATAAGGTATCAAACGTTCCTGTATCAAGCCACGAATAATTTGAGTCTAGCTTTTTTACATTTAATTTATTGTTATTTAAATAGATCATATTTAAATCAGTAATTTCATACTCACCCCTAGTCGATTTTTTTAGAGTATCAGCTAGTGATGAGGCGTTATTATCATATATATACAAACCAGTAACGATCAAATTCGATTTAGGTTCCTCTGGTTTTTCTTCAATTGATAAAATATTCGATTTTTCATCAAATTCTAAAACACCAAATCTTTCAGGTGTATTGGATTCTATGCAAAAAATTGTTGCACCTTGATTTTTATATATGGCATCAATTATTAACTCATTAAAATCTGGTCCGAAAAAGAGATTATCGCCCAGAATAAGGGCGACACTTGAGTCATTAATCCAGTCCTCACAAATTATTAATGACTGGGCAATACCTTCAGGCTTTTTTTGAATAATATAGTCAATGTTTATGCCCCATTCGTCCCCATATCCCAAAAGTTTTTTAAAATTTTCTTGATCTTCTTTTGTTGTAATAATCATTACATCTTTTATTCCAGTATCAATTAAAACTGAAAGAGGATAAAAAATCATTGGTTTATTATATACTGGTAAAAGTTGCTTTGAAGTAATTTTGGTTAAGGGATATAAGCGCGTACCCGCTCCACCAGCAAGAATTATTCCTTTTATATTTTGATTATCATTTATACTCATTTAAATCTCATCTAAAATTTGAGGCAATGCTTTTCTTACAACTAATCTAACAGAGTCTTCCCATGAGGAAAATTTTATATTATTTTTTAAATAATAATCAAAATCGGTATAAAGCCTTGTATCAATAGATCTCTTAGCATCAGATTTCCATTCACTTAATGTTATTGGTATTAATTCTGAATCTAAAGATTTTTGTAAAACAGTTTCTAATTCAGTAAAAATTATTTTAGCCACTAAGTACCAAGTTGAAAAGCCAGGTGAACAAAAATGAAATATCCTTTCATTAGTATTTATATTTTTTTTATATAAATCAATTATTTGTACAATATTTCTTGAAAAATCTTGAGCAAATGTCAAAGAAATTTTTTGATCAGAAACTACTCTTACACGACGATTTGTAAGTAACAATTTTATCATACTCTTAACGAAATTAGTTCCATACTGGCTAAATACTGATGAAAAACGAATTATAATTCCCGATTTGTGATTTGTTAAAACAGCATCCTCACCTTCAGATTTAGTTAGGCCATAAAAATTAATTGGTGCTTTTTTATCACCTGGGTAAAAAGGAGCATTCAAGGTTTTCCCAAAAACATAATCTGTTGAAATATGAATAAGTTTGATATTTTTAGTATCAGCCTCCTTTGATAAAATATCAACACCTGTATGATTAACCCTTTTAGTAATATCTTTTTTCTTTTCTGCGCCATTTACATCAGTAAATGCACCTAAATTAATAATGTAATCAAAATTATCATTATTAAGGAAATTCTTAATTGATGCTTGATTAGTCAAATTAAGTGCTTTAGATGAAGGAAATGAAAAATTTAAATTTAATTTATGCTTTTGATTTTTTATTTCAGTCCCAACCTGACCTGATCCACCGATAACTAAAACTTTTAAATTTTTGTTATAGTTTTCCAAGTCTTTCACCCGAATATTTTTTTTCATTTAAATTTAAATAATTTTTGTTATCTAAATACCATTTAACTGTATCCTCTATACCCTTTTCCCAAGAAAATTTTGGTTTCCAGCCTAAATCTTTTATTTTATTATTATCAAGTGAATATCTAAAATCGTGCCCAGGGCGATCTTTGACAAAATTGATTAATTTATTGTATGAAAAATTCTCTAAAGGAAGTTTTTCATTTAAAATATTACAAATACTTTTTATAACCTCAAGATTCTCAATTTCACAATTACTACCGATATTATATTTTTCACCAACTTTTCCTTTATCCAAAACTTTTAATAATCCACTTACATGATCCTCAACCCTAATCCAATCTCGTATCTGTTTACCATCACCAAAAACTGGAATTTTCTCCTTTTTTAGACATTTATTTATAGTTAAAGGAATTAATTTTTCTGGAAATTGCCAAGGTCCATAATTGTTAGAAGTATTTGTTATTATTAGAGGTAATTGATAAGTTTTATACCAAGATCTTACTAAATGATCCGCTGAGGCTTTTGAAGCTGAGTAAGGGCTGTTTGGCTTATAATTACTCTCTTCATTAAATGGTGAATCATGCTGACCAAGAGAACCATAAACCTCGTCGGTAGAGATATGAACAAATCTAAATTTTTTTTTATTTATGGTATTTAAATTTTTCCAGTACGAAAGGCTTTCACGTAGTAAATTATATGTTCCTAATATATTAGTTTCAATAAAAGAACTTGGACCATCTATTGATCTATCAACGTGAGTTTCTGCAGCTAGATGAAAAACAGCATCAGGCTGAAAATTTGTAAAAATATCCATTATCTCTTTGCTTTTAGAAATATCGGCTTTGATTAACTTATAGTTATTTTTATTTGTAACTTGAGTAGCATTAATATTTGCTGCATAAGTAAGATTATCAATATTCAGAATTTCAATATTATGATTTTTTGCTAGAGATCTAATTAGACAAGACCCTATAAAACCACAACCTCCAGTAATTAGTATTTTATTGTACAAAAAATTCCCCTTAAAAATCTATCTTCTCACGAATTTCATCCCAAAAAGGTAAGTTTAAATCTTTTTCAGATATAATTAATCTCTTTTTATCAACGGGCCAATTTATTTCAAAAAAAGGGTCATCCCATTTTAAACCTTGTTCAAATTCTTTATTATAGTAATTATCAACTTTATAAATAACTTTTGTATCGTTTTCTAATGTACAAAAACCGTGAGCGTAACCTCTGGGTATGTATAGCCAACCATCTTTTGGAGTTAGAACATATGAGGAATGAGTTTCAAAATTACTAGAATTTCTTCTGAGATCAATAAAAACGTCAAATATTTTACCTTTATCAACTTTTATTAATTTGGATTGGGCATAAGGATTTATTTGAAAATGAATACCTCTTAAGGTATTTGAATAAATAGAAAAAGAGGAGTTATCTTGAATAAAATCATCCAATATTCCTAATTCTGCCATCTTTTTTTTGTTATATACTTCAGTGAAAGAACCTCTATTATCCTCAATAATATCGGGCAAAATATTTATAACATCATTAAAAATAACTTTCTTTCTCATTTTAGCAAACTCTCAACTAATTCTAGCTGTTTGGGTAAACTTATAGATTTCAAATCATAATTATTAACAATTGTTTTTCGTGCATTTTTTTTCATTAATTTATATTTTTTGGGATTATCTAAAACATCGATAACTAACTTTGATAAACCCTCAACATCAAAGAAATCAACAAGCAAGCCATTTTTATTATTTTTTATAACCTCTTCTACTGGAGCAGTTTTTGAACCAATAATTAAAGCTTCAAGAGCCATTGCTTCAAGCATTGACCAAGAAAGTACAAATGGATAGGTCAAATAAACATGAACACTTGATATGGCTATAATCTTTAAAAAATTGCCATAATTAATTCTCCCAAGAAATAGAATTTTTTCTGGGTCAACTAAGTCGTTCTTAACTTCATTAAAATAAATATCCTTAAAACTTTCACCGGTATTTGAATTAGAGCCATAACTTACTTTATCACCGCCAATGATTAACACATAAGCATCAGGATGTTTTTTTTGTATCTTGGGTAGTGACCTCATAAATGAATGATATCCTCTATAAGGCTCTAAATTCCTATTAACAAATGTGATTATTTTATTATCCTTTGATAACTTTATCTTTTCTTCTGATGGTAATGTCAGAGTAATGTCACCAGTACTTACAGGACGAATAATATCTGTATCGATACCATCATGAATAACATTAATTTTTTTATGAAGAATTTTTGGGGCTGTTGATTTTTGAAATTTTGTAGGACTTATTAGTAAATCGGAATCTAAATATGACATCATTCCAGGTGCATTTCTTGCCCTTAATCTAGAAAATAACTCCAGACTAGGTTTTGGATAGTGTGGTTCATTTGTATCAAAGTCTACATCTGAATTAATGGTATTATAATAGAATTCAAAATAGGATAAAAGTTTTACATTAGGCCATATTTCTTTTACTAAAAAAGTTTCTCCCCAACCTGGATGATCAATTATTAAATCTGGACTAAAACCATTATTTTTTAACTCCAGGCATTTTAAAGATACGGCTTCAGCCCTTATCATTTTTGTTTCAAATTCAGTAGCCAGTGTGTGAATATTTTTGGATGTTCCTTTTTTTATATCATATAAATGATTTGTAATATCGCTAAAATTACTCAACCTTTCTTCAGTTTCAACTGGATCTTTATTGCTGACAGATAAACTGTGAATTTCATATTTTTTTTTACTACTCAGAAATGGTGCCAGTGACTTATACTGTCCAGGAAAATTTTGATGAATAAATAATATTTTCTTTTTAGCCATCGTCATTGCCTCTTGTAGTTAAATATCCAAACTTAATAAGCCAAATAATAGTTTCAAAAACTTTAGTTTCTTCTATATTTGTACTATTAATAACTTGATTAACATTTAATTTATTATTTGTAGAAAATAATTCATAGATAGATTTAATATTATCCTCCGTCGGTAAATCTCTTTGAGCATATTCAACACTTTTAAATTTTAAAAGCTCATTAAATGATAAACTATTAATATTATCTAATTTGTATAATACAGTTTTTTTGCTCAGAATATTTGAGGGATACGATGAAAAAGTAAAAAATGGATCTTGTCTATCACTGGGTAAACTCTTTAAACAGAACGTTTTGTAGTTTAATGATACTGTTTCCCTAATTTTATTTAATTCAGATGATAAATTCCTATACATTGATAGGATTACAGGCCAATTAAAATCTTCTTTAGCTCTTATTTTTGCAGATTCACCAAATTTCTTTCTTTGTTCATCATTCGTAACTAAAATTCTCAACTTTTCAATACAATCTTTTATATCCACACTAACCTTTTGAACTGACAGACCAACATAAAGATCATAATTAATATCATTCATCATATATCTATAAGCAATATCTTCTCCATAACCATCAGGCAAGGAAATAGTCTTTGCTCTAAAACCATCTACACTATCTCTTGCTGTTGATTTATAACCATCCCAATCCGACACTAAAACTGGAAGACCAGCAGCCATACCCTCCAAAGGCGTTAGACCAAATGTCTCTTGAATATTATCGCTTAACGAAACAAAAATATCCCCTGCAGCCAAGGTTTTATGTTTATTATCCTGATCTTTACCATCCAAAAAATGAAATTTAATTGATGGGCATATTTTTATACCTTCCTCAACAAAGGATTCCTTTACGAAATCATTTGCAAACCAACCAGTTTGAATAATATGAATTTTTTGACCATCTTTCAGCTCTTTAGAAATCTCTTCAATAGCTAAATACATAGGCAGATGATGAGCCTTAGCATGAAAGCTTAATCGCCCAACATAAGCTATAACAATATCTTCATCATTTATATCAAGTGATAATCTGGATTTTTTCTTAAAATCCTCCGAATAATTAAATTCATCAACATCTAATCCCAATGGAATAACAGGTAATAAGGGTAGCTCAGGTTTGGAAATATTAAATTTAGATTTTAACCTTTGATATCTATGATCGATTATTTTTTCAACAGTATCTAATACACAACTTGAAGTACAGATTATTGCATCCCAGGGCATAATATCTGACATTATAATATTTGATATACCAGACATAACCGCATGAGAGGCTGTGGTATGAGTAATTCCAACTAAACTATATTTATTATGTCCATGAATACTTCTTTTACTTGCAAAATCATTAATTCCAGGCCCTGGTAGAAATATCCCACCATATGGTTCAGACTTATGGGGTTGATTATAAGGAATAAAATCAACTTCCAATTGTTGGTCCTTCTTCATAAGTGGTTTAACTTTTTTGAGTAAAAGTTCTTTTTGTTCCTGATTTTTGATATAAGCACTTATTCTTTTAGGATCATCCTTAATTAAAGCCTTCAAAAAAGACCAGCCAGCAGCTTGACGACCCATTATTCTATTACCTTTTATATCATAACCCTCGTCATCATAATAAATGGACCAATACGGAAATTCACTTTGATAATCATCAGCCATTACTAGATCTCTTTTTATTTACATGTTCTGTAATTTTAGCTGATAATTCTTCTTTGGTTAATGATTTTGACTTATAAGCTAAAGCCCATAAAGCATAAGCGTTCTTATCTTCGCCAATAATAAAACTCTTAAAACCTGACTGATTTAATATATCATTCATGCTCTCAGAGGTAAAACCGTTACGGTGAGCCATATGCTCATTCCCAGCTGCCATTGAAGGTCTATGCCCATAGAGAATATCTAGAGGGTAAATATCACCTGATGGTGCAGTGTAGAGTTTTCTTCTGATATTACCCTCTCCAATTAGTTTGCAAACCGACTTAATATCAGGACAAGTAAGTACCAAAAAACCTTCATCGTTTAAAACTCTTTTAAATTCTCGCAATGTTTGGATAACCTCATGAGCAAAAACATGCTCGATATTATGCGAAGAGTAAACAGCATCGAAGGTAGAATCTTCAACACTGGACATATCTTGAATTGAACTAATAATATCAGGATTAACATCTGGATTAATATCTAAACGAACTTCATTCCAATCATCAGAATTAAAGACAGAAGTAGTATTATCTTTATAATACATACCAGGACCTACATGCAAAAAAGTTTTAGTCATAGTACTTATTATAAATTAAAGAAATTATTTTGCATAAAAAAAAGGGAAGCCGAAGCTTCCCTTAATTTCAATAAGTTATTGATTAGACCATTAAGAAGTCTGCGGCAACAAATGCACCGTCAGTAATAGTCTGATCAAACATAACAACCGGTATTAAGTCAGCTGCAACGTTTGGATTAGTTGTTCCATCAACATGATAAATAACAGTTACATTTGTATCATAAGCAATCAAATAATAATCATCATCGGCACCATCAGATGTAATACTTGCCGCAGTAGCTCCAGATGATAAAGTTTTAAGTAATTCAACACCTGTTCCTGCTGCAAAGTCAGTAGCAAGGTTACCATCAGCAACTGTAATACCTGTAAGCTCAACAATATCAATAGCCGCAGTATTAATATTAATACCATCAGTATCAGTAGCACTTCCAATATTAAAGGTAGCACCGTTATCAACAGCAGTTACTGCTAGAGTTACCAATACTGGAGCAACATTATCACTACCAGCTAACTCTGAAGCTGTATTCTCAAGATGAACAACGTCACCAACAGTTGTACCAGCATCCTCGAAATCATTGATTTCTGTTCTGTTAGCTGTAGCAACACCAAGAGCTAAGAAAGTATCATCTCCTGTACCACCTGTAAGAACATCAACACCTGTACTTGAAACAATTGTATCGTTACCAGCACCAGCATCAATAATATCAGCACCTGCACCTGAAGTAATGCTATCAGCACCTGCACCGGATGTAATAGTATTAGCACCAGCACCGGCTGTAATAATATCAGCACCAGCACCAGAAGTAATAGTATCATCACCTGAACCAGTAGTGATTATGTCATTACCATCAAGAGTTGTAATTGTAGTAGCAGTATCGTCATCACCGGATACAGTAACGTCAATATCAGCACCATGGAAACTGTCTAGGCCAGAAAGTGTGATTGCATAGTCATCAGAGTTAAGAGTTGAGTCACCATCCATGTCGATGTAAAGAACATCGTTATCTTTAGCAAATACAAAACTACCACTTGAATTATTCATTGCATTAACTGCTTCACCAGCATTAGACACGTCACCTTTATCAGCTAGGATAAAGGATGTTGTATTACCATTTGCAACCGCACCTGAAGAAACTACAAGACTAATTGAGTCACCGTTTGTAACTTGAGCGCCTGTAGTAGCATTTAGTGTTGATTGCGTAAAGTCTGTGATTGTATCTTTGGTATTACCAGATGAGTCTGCGATAGTGTCATACTTAAAGATATCATTACCAGCACCACCAGTAAGATTATCGGCACCTGCGTCACCTTCAATGGTATCAGTTCCATCACCACCACTAAGAACATCATTTCCAGCAGCACCGTTGATAATATCATTACCAGCACCACCGTTTACAATATCATTACCAGCGCCGCCATTTAATGTATCAGCACCAGAGTTACCAGTAATTGAGTCATTACCTGAACCACCTGTTAATGTATCACCTACAGTAGTACCACCACCTGTAATGGTGTCATCACCTTTTGAACCAATAAGTTGGTCAGATGCAGTACCACCAGTAATAGTAAAGTCAATATCTACTGTATCAACAGAAGTATTAACATTGAAAGTTGCAGATCCAACAGTTTTATTGGATAAATCAATCGTCATAGTTCCTGTATTTAAGGAAGCTGTACTATTAACTACGATTTGGATATCAGCAGCACCACTTGTAACTGCATCAACTGTATATATTTCAACTTTTTCAATTCCAGTAACAACATTGAAGTTTATAACACCAGTTACAGCAGCATCATTTTCAAGTTGGATGGTATCAGTACCAGCACCACCAGCGATAGTATCATTTGTTGCTAGATGTGTTGTACCATCAAACCTGAAAGTATCATCACCGGAACCACCAGTGAAACTATCAGCATTGACATTACTACCATTATCAATAATTAAGAATGCACCATTGGATACAGCAGAACCGTCAATAGTTGTCACATTATCAGTTGTTGTACTTGTTATTGTTAAGGTATCTAAGCCAAGATTAGTAAATGTTTCGTTACCAAAGGTAAGGCTTGTTGTATTACTTCCAAGAGTAATTTTTTCAATACCAATTAATTGAGAAAGTTCAGGAGCGGTAAGTGTAAGATCAGCCGCTTCTGTAAATGATAATGTATCTGTACCAGCACCACCATCAACAGTTTCAACACCACCAGCAACTTTAAAGTGTACGTCATCTGCAACGATAATAATATCATTACCATCACCAGCAGTAATGTGATCAACACCAGCTCCACCTGTTATGCTGTCAATACCAGTACCACCTTCAATGGTATCATTAGCAGCACCACCTATTAGTGTATCATTACCACCATTACCAGTTAACGAGTCAGTACCTGAACCACCTGTTAGACTATCACCAAATCCACCACCAATAGCTGTCAATTTAGTGTTGTCACTATTTGTAACAGATAGTAATTCACCATTTGTAAGTGTTGTAACATTAGCATCCAGAGCTGAACCATCAACTGTGATTGCTGCTCCTAAGAAACCAGAGGCAATAGTAACAGTAACATCACCAGCACTTTGATCGACAGCAAGGTCAGTAACTACAATCTTTTCAACATTAGTTACATTTGCACCAATAGCACCAGTAGTTGAGTCACCAGTTGTATCAGCATCATCATCATTTTCAAGATAAATAATATCAGAACCAGCATTACCATCAATAGTATCATCAGCAGTTAAGCTCTCAGTAGCTTGGAAAGTAAATGTATCATCTGAGGATGAACCAACTAATTTTAGATTACCAGCTGCAGTTGCTTTAACGCTAATAGCTGTGCTCATTAATGAAGCACCAGCTGTGTCTTCACCACTAGACAAAGTACCAGCTCCAGCAAAATTAAATGCAAGGCCAGGGTTATTGGCAATAACAGTATCACTTATTGTGAAGTCACTACCTTCTGGGATTGTCCAATTTTCAGTATTAGTAATAGTAGAAAGTTGAGCTGCAGTTAGATTTTGAGCACCTGTGAAGGTAACAGTATCATTACCAGCACCACCGTCGATGATATCAGTACCAGATGCTGTTGAATATTCAGTTTTAGCATTAAGTGTAAAGGTATCATTACCTGCTCCACCTAACATACTGTCTAAGCCTTCATTACCGTCAATAGTATCAGCACCTTCACCACCTAAGATAGTATCATTAGTTGTACCACCATCAAGAATATCAGCACCACCACCAGAAGTTACGCTTAGTGAAATCTGTGAACCATCACCAATTAGAGTGAACACTTCATCAGCTGATGTTGAACCATCAAGTTCGGTAGCATCGATAGTAAGAAGTGACTCAGTAGCAGTTGTTATATTTTCATTCACTGTAAGTTTTGCATCTGTACCAGCACTTGTAGAATCTTTAATAATAACTTTTTCTACTTTGGTAACGTCATCAAGATCTGCAGTTGTAGCGCCATCAGCAGTAAGCTCAAGAGTATCAGTTCCTGAACCACCTGTAATTGTAAAGCCGTCAACAACATCGGTTGTATTACCTTTAACAGTTAAACCAACATTTGCTGAGTTGATAATTGCTTTATTATTAGTAGCACCAACATCGGTAACTGTAACAGTTGTATCTGCAGTCCATGTTTTACCTGTACCACCAAGTGTTAGAATTTGAGCAGATGCTGAATCAATTTTAAACGTAGTAGCACCACCCATACCACCATCAGCAGTAATGTTAATAGCACCAATTGGATTAATTATTTCAATATTACTTACACCGCCCATAACTGATGAATTTGAAATACCAGCAGTTGTTGTAAGGGTATCAGTTCCTGCTCCACCATCAATTATATCAGTATTAGCAAGGCTTGATTCTGCAGTAATAATATCATTACCGTCGCCTGCTGTAATGTTATCAGCACCAGTACCTAGAGTAATGGTATCGTTACCAGCACCTGAATCAATTGTGTTAACACCAGCATTAGCGTCGATAATATCATTACCAGCACCAGATGTTAGTGTATCGTTTTTCGTACCAAGTGTAACAATATCACTAGCAGCACCTGTTTTAACATCAAGAGGTGTTGCAGCGCTTGTACCTGTAATAGTAACAGCATTAAGAGCTGTAAGTGTATCAGCGTTAATTGTTAAAACACCAGTTCCAGCAGGAGTACCAATAGAGTAAGCTCCGGTAACAATTGTTGGAGCAGCAGTTGCACCAAATGCTACTAAATTAATTGTTTCGAAAACATCATTGTTGGTATCAAAAGTTGTTGTACCAGTTGCAGTATTCACGATATTTAATACATCGCTAGTACCTGTACTACCTGTAATATCAGTATCAGTTCCAAATGAACCATTATTAGCTTGAACAGTAAGTTGAACATTTGCATTATTGTTAATTACATCTGCAGATGCAGCATCTGATCCAATTTTAACTGTTGTCGCATTTGTATAACCATCATTAAGATTGATTGTTTGAACTGAGTCATGTTGCACATCAATAGTAGTTGCTGAAATGTTTGATTCAAGTGTTAATGTATGTGCAGTGTCGATCGCAACAACTTCAACATTACTTAATCCACCAAAAACAGTAGATGAAGCACCAGCATTTGTATAGGTACCATCTAATCTTAAGGTATCTGTTCCATCACCACCATCATATGTATCGGTTCCAGCCCATGTTCCATCAAAGTCAGCAGTATCATTACCACCACCCATTGAAAGTGTATTTTTACCAGTAGCTACAGCAGTTAATGTATCTGCAGCAGAACTACCAGTAATTGTTACATTTGAAGCACCAGGAGCATTTGTTAATGTAAGACCACCAGTATTTGCAGAAGCGTCAACTGTTGTAACATTTGAGTCTAAAGCAGCAGTAATTGTTAATGCTGAACCACCGGTTACAGTTAATGTAGGAGTTAAAACACCATCAATTTGAAGATCTGCAAGAGTATTTGCAACAGAAACACTATCAATAGTTAAAGACTCAAGAGCACTTGATGTTGAAGTGCTGTCGTCTGTAATAGCTACAGTGGTTGAGTTTGTTCCAGAGAGTTTCAATGTCATTGAGTCTGCAGCACCTGTTAAAGCTGTCGAGGCATAATTAACAGTAGTTGTATTTGGAGCTGATTTAACTGTTAAATCAACTGGATTTGCTAAGTCATTAAAAGTAACACCATCACCACCAGCTATATTAGCTAATGAAGTAATACCTGAAATACCAGCAAGAGCGATAGTTAATGTATCATCATCGGCAATAGTATCATCTGCGATGCTATTAGTAGCTTGGATAACTTCTATGTTAGATAATTGAGGAATTAGAGTTAATCCATCAGCTGCTGATGCACTTTTCACAGTTAATGTATCTGTACCAGCACCACCATCTAGAACATCATAGTCATTAAGACTATCGGCTGTAGTTCCATCAAAAGAGTCATTACCACTTCTACCTGTGAATGTATCAACACCGGTTGTGAGTGTGAATGCAGCTGTAGTAGCTGATGAACCATCATTATTAATAAGAATTATATCGCTAGAAATTGAATTTGAATTAGAATCAAAAACACTAACTTTCATACCTTCAATACCCTCAACAGTTGAGTCAGTTGTTGGAGTTACAGAGAAGGTTGTTGAAGTTGAGCCAGCGGCTATTGTTGCTGTACCGGATAAAAGATCAACATCAGTTGTTCCAGCTTTATCGACAGTACCACCATTATCGTCACCAATTACAGTCCAGGAGAAAGAAGTGTCAGCAGTCACAGCGACACTAGATGTAATTGTAAATACGGCGGCATCACCTTCTGTTACGCTAGTAGCAGATTTTGCTACAGAGTATGAAGCACCACCACCACTTGACCATGCAGTACCTTGAACTGTTACGTCAGAAGCACCAGCCACAGATCCAGAAGTTGGAAGTGAAGCAACACCAGCTCCAGCGGCAAAGGCTGCAAATGAGCTTACTGAACCAGATGTTCCTGCAGTTGCATTACCACCTAAGTCATAAGTAAAATTACTTGCACCATTAATCGTTACAACAGCACCGTTGCTTAATGTTAATTGCACAGCATCAGCTGCAAATTTAGTTGAAGAAACAGATAAACCGTTTACTAACTGAATTTTATTCGCACCACTTGTATCAACAATTGTAATTGCTGCATTAGCTTCGATTGAATTTGATAATATGTATGTATCATCTCCACCTAGGCCTCTGTATGTGGTTCCATTATTTGAAGGTACGATGATGTCCGCACCAGAACTGTGATTAATAGTCGCCATTTATTTTCTCCCTAAAATAACAACAAGTCGTTGTACTCATAAAAATTTCGATAGCAAAAATCTGCTAACGAATCACAAAATCCTACATTTCGTCAAAAACGTCAATATAAAATAATTTATATTGTAACCAAATGTAACAAACTTTATCAACCTTTTTTTAAATTTTAATTATGTCTTAAATAAGGCGGTTGATAAAAAAACATTAACCTTATTAAATTGTTTCAAATTTCCTTACGTTAAATTTGAGTCAGTAACGATTTCAACTGTATATGTAGTTGCAGTCCAATCAGTATCAAATGACTCTTCAATATTAGGTAAAACTAACTTACCACTTTGTGCATTACTATCAGGTGCAAATAATATTTGTGTTCCTGAAATACCATCTGATGTAACTTCAACATTTGTTAACTGGTCAAATTCTTGAGTGGTTAAATTTGAAGTTCCATTAACTACAACAAGTGTTAATTTATCAGTAGCAGCGTCAAAGCCATCTATAGTTACTGTATATGCACCTTCCTCAGAGACACCCGAACTAGAAACTTCATACCTAAATTCTTCAGCTGCAGAAGTTGCTGTTACAGTTGTATCTTCTGAAACTGAAATATTTACAATTGTATATGATGCAGCTGGAGTTTCCTCAGCTGGAGTTTCTTCTGCTGGAGTTTCTTCTGCTGGAGTTTCCTCGGCTGGAGTTTCCTCAGCTGGAGTTTCTTCTGCTGGAGTTTCTTCTGCTGGAGTTTCCTCGGCTGGAGTTTCCTCGGCTGGAGTTTCTTCGGCTGGAGTTTCCTCAGCTGGAGTTTCTTCAGCTGGAGCTTCTGTAGCTGGAGCTGGAGCAGCTTCATCTCCGATTGATGAACCAAAAACAATATTTAAGGCTTTATCTTTATCGGTAACGCCATCAAGGGTTAAAGTTGTGCTGCTTCCATCAGCATCAGGAGCAAAATATATAACTGTCTTATTATTAATTTCATCAATAGAATAATCATGTGACGCATTTGCTTCAAATCTGCTTAAGTCATAACCGCTAGCTATACCAGCACCAAGAACAATTATTTTATCTGTAGATAAGTCAAAACCAGAAATTGTAACATTACCATCAGCACCGACAACATTTGATCCGCTTGAGGTCGCATCGTAAACAAAAGTCTCAGAATCTGCACTCGCGGTTACACTTGAGGAGTCAATATCTACACGACTACCAGAAATTGCTGGGGATGAAATTGAAAAAGTAAGATCTATTGAGGATAAGTCTGCATCAGCAATTCCATCAATATCAATAGAACCACTATTGCCATCTGCGTTAACTCCAAAATCAATTCTTGTTGAGTTAATACCTGTGGTTACATCAACACCTAATGTTGACAAAAGATCTTCTTTTGAATATCCGGCTGGTAAAGTTTCTGTTTTAATTATAATTCTATCAATTGCAGCGTCAAAATTTGTGATAGAAGTATTTCCATCAATTGCAACAGGCACACCATTTAAAAACTTTACAGAAAATTCAAAAATTTCACCCGCAGATGAACTTGCAACGCTTCCGCTTGATAAATCTATAACTGGCGAACCGGCATCAGCAACTTCATCAGCGGTATTGATAACAACAGTTGATGAGTCAGAAACACCTTTTAAAGTAATAGTACCGGTTGCATCATTATCACTTCCAAGGTTAACAATAGTATCGCCGTTAATATCAGATGCGACATCAACATTCGATGATCCACCAGAAGTAAATGATGAAGGAGCACCAGTTCCTCTAAGAACAAGCACATCATTGCTTGCATCAAAATCAGATATTATAACATTACCATCTTGAGCAGAAGTAACGGACCCACTTGCTGCAAAAGTAACATCATATAAATAAGTGTCTGCATCAGCTGTTGCAGTATAACGGCCAGCATTAGCATTAATCCCAACAGTTGAAGAACCATCTCCACCTGAGCTCGAACCACCAGAGCCTGAGTCTGATCCACTAGAACCTGAGTCTGATCCACCAGAACCTGAGTCTGGAGTTGGACTTACAGGTCCATCATAACCTCCACCTCCACCACCTCCACAAGCGGCAAGGATCATTGGAAGTGTAATTGCACTAAAGTATCCTAATTTACTACGAGAAATTTTGATTAGATTTTTATCTTCTAAAGCAAGATTTTTATCTTTAACATTTTTGGGTGATAGTAAATTTTGTCCGTTCATTATAAATACTCCCATATTAATGCTCTCTTAAAAAGCAGAATGTGACAATTTTTTAGTTTAAATTAATACTGTAATTATAATATTCAAACTAAAAAAGATACAATAAATTTTATTTTATCTTTTTATAGGGATTTTTTTAAAATCTCAAACTTTAAATTAAAAAGAATTATTTTTTTATTTATCCTAGTAGATATTATATAGGATAAAAAATTTAATACTTATAGAGAATATTATATGTGCACTACTTATAATGTAAATAATAAAGACTCTTCATTTATGACTAATAAGATTTTTTATGCGCTAATAACCAAGGAGTTGGATAAGATCTCCACTCCCATGCAGCTAGAAGAATATCCAAATGTGAAATTTTATGAATAACTTCTGGAACAGAAAAATTTTTACCATTTTGATAAATAATATCTACATCATGATACTGCTCAAATAGTTTTGGCATAACTTCAATATTATGTATGTCATTATACATGTGAAGCTCCATAAAAATATCACAATCTTTAAACAATCCAATATTATTTTCGTTGAATAATTCTGACTCAAAACCCTCAATGTCACACATAAGAAAAATGCTCTTACCGCTAAACTCTTTTATAAAATCTACATCAAACTCTCCCTCAATTGAGACATTCACAGAATTTTTTTCTGATAGAATTTTACATTTTTTTTGAGCATCAGGATTTGAGTCAAAAGCAAATACCTCTGTATCAGGTAGAAGTCTTTTAAGGCCAACTGAATAATAGCCCTCAGCAGATCCTATATTTATAAAAATATCAGGTTTTTTTTCTACCATTGATAAAACATAATTATGAATTTCAGATTCATAAATTCCAAGTAACTTTGGAAGATAACATCCTTCAGATACCTCATCCAAAAATTCCATTCCTTGAAAAGGTCCACTAAAAATTTTTGTTCCATATCTCTCTTTGAAAGTATTCGCTAGAAGGGCACTTCGGTATTTTGCTAAAAATCTTAATGCCTGATTTGCATTATCAACATAAAAATTATCATCGTTTTCAAAAAAAGATTTTACAGTTTCTTTCAATGAAATATTAATTTTCTGAGTAGTCAAAGCTCAAATAAATCATTTGCAATTATAGTCAAATAAATTCCCCCCGAAAGATATATGCTAAATTTCATTCTAGTAGATTATAAGTGTAATTGACAATTAAATAAAAGAATATTTATTATTTCATTAGGAATTCTCTAATTTTAATATTAATTATTATTTCGAAACTAATTAAAAGGGTTGATATAGAATGATTGAAAATAAACACCCTTCAGGTTTAAGAACATTGTTTTTCACAGAAATGTGGGAGAGAATGTCATACTACGGAATGAGAGGGATACTTGTTCTTTTCATGACTGCTTCAATTACCAATGGCGGATTAGATTTTAGCAATGCTTCCGCAAGTGCTATTTATGGTATTTATGCTGCTGCAGTTTATTTAATGGCCTTACCAGGCGGATGGATAGCTGATAATCTTTTTGGTCAACAAAAAACAGTTCTTTTAGGTGGAATTATAATTATGTTTGGCCATCTATCACTGGCAGTGCCAAATATGAATTTTTTTTATCTTGGTTTAATCCTAATTGTATTGGGTACTGGTCTATTAAAACCAAATATATCAGCAATAGTTGGCGGTTTGTATGAAAATAATCCCTCGATGAAAGAGTCAGGTTTTACCATTTTTTACATGTCAATAAATATTGGAAGTATTCTAGGTTTCTTTATATGTGGGTATTTGGGTGAAAATATAGGTTGGCATTATGGGTTTGGTGCAGCTGGCATTGGAATGTTGCTGGGAGTTTTACAATATAAATTTAATTTAAATTCACTTGGGGATGTAGGACTTCATCCAGCAAACCTTGTTAGTGAAGTAAAAAAAAAGCAATACAAAAAAATTACACTTACAATTTCAATATTAATTTTGATCTTCATTTCTTCTGGATTAACCGGCTTATGGTCAATAAATCCTATACCACTAGCAAATATTTTAACTTTAATAATTGCATCAATTAGTCTCATTTATTTTTTATATATTTATTTTCTTGGTCAATTAAATAAGAATGAGAAAAAGAAAGTTGTAATGATTTTTATCCTTTTTATTGGAGCTGCATTATTTTGGTCAGGGTTTGATCAAGGTGGAAGTTCTTTTAATATTTTTGCAAAAGAATACACTAATAGAATTATATTTGGCTGGGAATATCCTGCAAGCTGGATACAGATTTTAAATCCTTTGTTTGTAGTAATTCTAGCCCCATTCATGTCTTACCTTTGGATTTTTTTAGGTAAAAAGATGCTCGATCCAAGTTTGCCTTTTAAATTTGGATTGGGTTTAATTTTTATGGCTATCGGTTTTGTTATAATATCTATAGGAGCCCAAGTAGCTCTAAGTGAAGGGCTTGCTGGAGCAAAATGGTTATTATTAACTTATCTTTTTCATACAGTTGGAGAGCTTATTTTAAGCCCTATTGGTTTGGCAGCAATATCGTCACTATCGCCAAAAAGATTCATTGGACAAATGATGGGTGTCTGGTTTTTAGCATCTTCTCTAGGTGCAATTTTAGCAGGTTTAATATCCGGTCAGGCAACTAACGATGGGTTGTCCTCGATGCCTGGTTTGTTTAATCAAATAGCTATAATTGGATCATGTTTTGGTTTGTTATTGCTTTTGGTTGCAAGACCAATACAAAACTGGGTTTTCAAAAAGAGTTAATTATGAGCTGGAAAAATGAAATAGATGAATTAAAAAAAAGAGAAGCTCTTGCAGAAAAAATGGGTGGGGCTAAAAAATTAGAAAAACAAAAAGAAAATAATCGATTAAATGTTAGAGAGAGAATTGACAAACTTTTAGATGATAATAGTTTTCATGAGATTGGAAAAATTGCTGGTAATGCCCAATATAATGAAGAAGGTGATTTAGAAAATTTTACACCTACAAATTTTATTGTTGGAAGAGGAAAAATTAATAAAAAAAGTGTTGTTATTGGGGGTGACGATTTCACTGTCCGTGGAGGGGCTGCTGATGCTTCTATTAGAGAAAAACAAATAATGGCGGAGCAAATGGCTAATGAACTTCAGCTTCCATTGATTAGATTAATTGAAGGAACCGGCGGAGGGGGATCAGTAAAATCAATTGATACTGACTCAAGAACCTATATACCCGCCAATCCTGGCTGGGAATGGGTGATCAATAATCTTTCAACAGTTCCAGTAATTGCATTAGGTCTTGGTCCCGTAGCTGGATTGGGAGCAGCAAGATTAGTTACTAGTCATTTTTCTATTATGGTTGAAAATATTTCACAATTATTTGTTGCAGGGCCACCAGTAGTTAAAAGATTGGGTCAGGACCTTACAAAAGAAGAATTAGGTGGCTCAGAAATTCATTCAAAGAATGGTGCAGTAGATATTTTCGTAAAAAGTGAAGATGAAGCATTTGAAGTAACAAAGAAAATTTTATCCTATCTACCGCAGTCGGTTTATGAGCTCCCTCAAAGAGGACAAATAACTGATGATCCGGGTAGAAAAGATGAATGGCTTTTGGAGGCAATACCAAAGGATAGAAGAAAAACATATAAAATGAGGAAGATAATAAATGCTCTTGTAGACAAAAGGAGTTTTATTGAAGTAGGAAAAAATTATGGTAAATCAGTGATTACCGGCCTTGCTAGAATTGACGGTTGGCCAGTGGCATTATTAGCAGGAGATCCATATTATTATGGTGGAGGCTGGACGGCTGACTCATCAAACAAAGTAACTCGTTTTATTGATATAGCAGAGACCTTTCATCTGCCTGTTATTAATTTAGTTGATAATCCAGGTTTTCTAATTGGTCTTCAATCAGAAAAACAAGGGACAATTCGCCATGGCGCAAGAGCATTAGCAGCAGTTTATCAAGCAACTGTCCCTTGGTGTTCAGTAATAATTAGAAAAGTTTTCGGAGTTGCAGGTGCTGCACATATGAATGCATCGAGATACCACTACAGATTTGCTTGGCCATCTGGTGACTGGGGATCCCTTCCTGTTGAGGGTGGCATAGAGGCAGCTTACAAAGCTGAACTGGAAAAATCTGATAATCCAGAATTATTAATGAAGGAAATAGAAGAAAAAATGGAGAAGGTTCGATCACCTTTTAGAACTGCAGAATCTTTTATTGCAGAAGAAATAATTGACCCAAGAGATACCAGAAAATATCTATCAGAATTTGTAAATTTAACCTCGAAATTAAGAAAATCAGGTAAAACTAAATTTGGATTAAGACCTTAAAAAAATAAAATAAATAATTTGATCTAATAAATTCAATAAGTTATTTTGATAATCATTCTCAATAGTTGTAATTTTACAACACATACTTGCATTCTTTGTATCTTTTGTATATAAAAATACTTCTTAGAAATTTTTTTCTTTACCTAAATAATAATAATTAACATTTTTATTTTGAAAAAGAGTAAGCAACGGCGATTTATTTTATGTCTGAAAAAAAAACAAAATTTAAAATAGCAGGACTCCCAAAAGCCCAAGGTCTTTACAATCCTGTTAATGAGCACGATGCTTGTGGTGTCGGTATGGTTCTTGACATTAAAAATAGAGCTTCATTTGATATCGTTGAAAAAGGCCTCGCTATGCTTTGCAATCTCGAACATAGGGGTGCCGTTGGGGCTGATCCAAAAGCCGGCGATGGTTCCGGATTACTTATACAAATACCTCATAAATTTTTAGAAAAAAAAGTTTCTAAAAACTTCTCCCTGCCAGAGCCTGGTAATTATGCTGTTGGTGTAATGTTTTTACCTGATAATAATAATGACGATGAAAAAATTAAAAAATTAGTTGAAGATGTTTGTACAAAAGAAGGGGTTAAGATTCTAGGTTGGAGACTCTGCCCAACCTATACTAAAGAACTAGGTTGGTCTGTTTTACCATCAACGCCAATTGTATATCAATTATTTCTAGAGAAACCAGAAACTGAAAAATCACAAGATGATTTTGAGAGAAAACTATACATTCTAAGACGATGCATTGAAAAAGCAGTTTTGGAAATATCAAATGATATTAAAGAAGGATTTTACATACCGTCCTTTTCATCTCGAACAATTTTATACAAAGGTATGGTTTTAGCCGATCAAGTTGGTGGGCTTGGTGAAAAATTAGGCTTTTATGAAGATCTCACAGATAATGATATAGAATCTTCATTTGCTTTAATACATCAGAGGTTTTCTACAAATACATTCCCAACTTGGAGTTTATCTCAACCTTTTAGAATGCTTTGTCATAATGGAGAAATAAATACTGTCAGAGGTAATATTAACTGGATGAATGCTCGTCAAAAGAATCTGGCTTCTCCAGCTTTTTCAGAAAAAGATCTAAATAAGTTATGGCCAATTATTGAAGAAGGACAGTCTGATACAGCGTCATTTGACAATGCACTAGAGCTTCTTGTTCAAGGGGGATACTCTATAGCCGAAGCAATGCTAATTATGGTCCCTGAAGCTTGGCAAAATAATGACATTATGGATAAAAAACTCAAAAGTTTTTATGAATATCATGCTCCAATAATGGAGCCTTGGGATGGTCCAGCCAATATTGCCTTTACCGATGGTAAACAAATTGGTGCATTACTTGATAGAAATGGTCTTAGGCCTGCAAGATATTTAATTACAGATGACGACAAGGTAATCTTTGCATCTGAAATGGGTTTAATTCCTGTTGATGAGTCAAAGGTTAAATCTAAATGGAGATTAGAACCTGGTAAAATGCTCTTAATCGATCTTGAAAAAGGCGCCATGGTCAAAGATCATGAAATAAAGGAATTTGTTGCCAATAAAAGACCTTGGAAAAAGCTTTTAGATTTAAATCAACTTAATATTGAAGAAATCCCGAGTTCAGATGATAATTTTAAGAGTAAATTTTCCACCAAAGATCTTCAAAAAGCTTTTGGATATACTCAAGAAGATGAAAAATTTCTTATAAATCCTATGATTGCAAATGGTATGGAGGCCACTGGTTCTATGGGGACGGATACTCCAATAGCTCCATTATCACTTAAAAATAAACCACTCTTTACATATTTTAAACAAAAGTTCGCGCAAGTTACCAATCCTCCTATCGACCCGATCCGAGAAGAAATGGTCATGTCTGTCAATAATTACATTGGACCTAGACCAAATGTTTTAAACCTCGACCAAAAAGAAGTCTCAAAATTTATAAAAATTGATACGCCAATTTTAAATGAAAAAGATGCAAATAAAATTAGAAGTTTATCAAAAGAGAATAACTCTTTCATGTCATCAACTGAAATAGACATCACCTTTAATTCTGAAAAAGAAAACATAAAAACTGTCTTAAAGAAAGTTTGCAAAAAAGCTGAAAGTGAAATTAATAATGGTAAAACAATTATTATTTTAACAGATAAATATATTTCTGAAGAAAAGATACCAATCCCCTCTCTTCTTGTAACCTCAAAAGTTCATCAATATTTAATTGAAAAAGGTCTAAGAACATCTGCAGGTTTAATTATTGAGACTGGAGAAGCTAGAGAGATACATCATTTTTGTTGTTTAGCTGGTTACGGAGCAGATGCAATTCACCCTTGGCTTGCGCACCAAGTTGTCAGAGCTTTGTCTGGAATAAATGATGACGAAAAAGCTATCGAAAATTATATTAAAGCTATTGGCAAGGGAATAAAAAAAGTAATGTCAAAAATGGGTATATGCACATACCAGTCTTATTGTGGTGCTCAGATATTTGACGCAATAGGTCTTTCAACTCAATTTATTGATGAGTTTTTTACAGGCACTTCTAGCCTGGTAGAGGGTCTAGGTATTTCTGAAATTGAAGAAGAAACAATTTCTAGGCATAAAGGAGCATTTTCACAAGTTCCAGGTTTAGAAAATTTACTTGATGTTGGCGGAGAATACGCTGTTCGTTTAAGAGGTGAAAGACATTCCTGGGAGAGTGATACTGTAAGAGATCTTCAACATGCAGCTCGCGCAAATAATCCAGAGACTTATCAAAAATATGCTGACTCTATGAATATTCAGAATGAAAAATTAATGACTCTGCGAGGACTTTTTAAAATTAAAAATGCTGAAGACATTGCTAGAAAGTCAATACCAATTGAAGAGGTAGAAGAAGCTAAGGAAATTGTCAAACGCTTCGCAACCGGTGCAATGTCATTTGGTTCAATAAGCAGAGAGGCACACACCACTCTTGCGATAGCGATGAACAGGATTGGTGGTCGTTCAAATACAGGTGAAGGTGGGGAAGAAGCCGATCGTTTCCTTGCTTTAGAAAATGGCGATTCGATGCGCTCTTCAATAAAACAAGTTGCATCTGGACGTTTCGGTGTAACTGCGGAATACCTTGCAAACTCTGATATGATACAAATAAAAATGGCACAAGGTGCCAAGCCCGGTGAAGGTGGCCAGCTTCCTGGTCACAAAGTTGATCAAACCATTGCAAATGTTAGATTTTCCACTCCTGGTGTCGGTTTAATTTCACCACCTCCTCACCATGATATCTATTCAATAGAAGATTTAGCACAATTAATTTACGATTTAAAAAATACAAATCCATCCGCGGATATTTCAGTAAAATTAGTCTCGGAAGTCGGTGTTGGTACCGTTGCAGCAGGGGTATCAAAAGCTAAAGCAGACCATGTTACAATTTCTGGATTTGAAGGCGGTACAGGAGCAAGCCCTCTTACATCGATTAAGCATGCTGGCAGTCCATGGGAATTAGGACTAGCAGAAACCCATCAAACATTAGTGATTAACGGATTGCGCTCAAGAATAACAGTTCAAGCCGATGGTGGTTTAAAAACTGGCCGCGACGTTGTTATAGCAGCTCTACTTGGTGCCGATGAATTTGGTTTTTCTACAGCACCACTTATAGCAACAGGGTGTATAATGATGAGAAAATGTCATCTGAATACCTGTCCTGTTGGAATTGCTACACAAGATCCAGAGCTAAGAAAATTATTTAATGGTCAACCGGAGGATGTAATTAACTTCTTTTTCTTTGTAGCCGAAGAAGCAAGGTCATATATGAGTAAAATGGGTTTTAAAACCTTTGATGAAATGATTGGACAAACACAATTTTTAGATACAAACGAAGCAGTTAAGCATTGGAAAACAAAAGGTATGGATTTTGAAAAATTATTTTATAAACCTGAACCTTGGAAAGGAGATACCCTTTATAGAAGTCAAGAACAAGATCACGACATACATGAAATTTTAGATAGAAAATTAATTAAGCAATCCGAACAAGCAATAAATAAATTTCAACCAGTTCAAATAAAATCAGAAATTAAAAATACTGATCGTTCAACGGGAGCAATGCTATCAGGAGCAATAGCAAAAATTCATGGTCATAAAGGTCTTGCCGATGACACAATAAATATTAAATTAAAAGGAACTGCTGGTCAGAGTTTCGGGGTTTTCTTAGCAAAAGGTGTTTCACTTAATTTAGAGGGTGAAGGGAATGACTACGTCGGTAAAGGAATTTCTGGAGGTCGTATATCTATATACCCTCCAAGTAATTCAAAAATAATACCTGAAGAAAATATTATTGTTGGAAATACTGTTCTTTATGGAGGTATTACTGGAGAGTGTTACTTTAACGGTATTGCAGGAGAGAGATTCGCTGTAAGAAATTCTGGTGCAACCGCAATAGTTGAAGGTTCAGGTGATCATTGCTGCGAATACATGACTGGCGGTGTTGTTGTTGTCTTGGGTAAGGTTGGAAGAAACTTTGGCGCTGGCATGTCTGGAGGTATTGCCTACGTTTTAGATGAAGATGATAAATTTAAAAGTCTATATAATCCTGAAATGATTGAACTCGAAGACATTAATATAAGTGATAATGAAGCACATACAGAAAACCTTCTCATCAATGATAAAGATAGATTAAAAAGTTTAATTGAAAATCATTACCGTTATACCAAGAGTCCTAAAGCTAAAAGAATTTTAGATAATTTTGAAAATTATCTGCCAAAATTTACTAAAGTAATGCCAACAGAATATAAAAGAGTGCTTATGGAAATGTATTCAAATTTAGAAAAATCTAAAAGTTCAGTAAAAGGATAAGAAATGGGCAAACCTACAGGATTTATGGATATAGAAAAAATTGATAGAGGGTATAAGCCTGTATCTGAAAGAATTTCAAATTATAAAGAGTTTGTTGTTCCTTTATCAAAAGAAGAAACTATAGGTCAAGCTGCGAGATGCATGGACTGCGGTGTCCCTTATTGTCATAATGGATGTCCAGTAAATAACCAAATTCCAGATTGGAATGATTTAGTTTATTCAAATGATTGGAAAAATGCACTTGAAAATTTACACTCTACAAATAATTTTCCAGAGTTTACCGGAAGAATTTGCCCTGCCCCTTGTGAAGCAGCTTGTACTTTAAATTTATATGAAGAACCGGTCTCAATTAAAACAATTGAATGCGCAATTATTGATAGAGGTTTTGAGGAAGGCTGGATTAAACCAAAAATTATTAATATTAAATCAGGAAAAAAAGTAGCTATTATTGGCGCAGGCCCAGCAGGACTTGCTTGTGCTCAACAACTTACAAGAGCCGGCCATGAAGTAACTGTTTATGAAAAAAATAATAAAGCTGGTGGTCTCTTAAGGTATGGTATTCCTGATTTTAAAATGGAAAAACATGTAATTGATAGGCGTATAAATCAATTAGAAGGTGAAGGAACAATTTTTAAATATGGAGTCAATATTGGTATAGATATATCGATTGAAGATCTTGAGAATGAATATGATGCTATTGTATTATCAGGTGGATCTGAACACCCTAGGGATTTACCGGTTGAGGGCAGAGATTTAGATGGTATTCATTTTGCAATGGAATTTTTACCTCAACAAAACAAAAGAGTTTCTAATGAAGGAGTTCCTTCATCAACCAAAGAAATACTTGCCACTAATAAAAATGTTATAGTTATTGGTGGTGGCGATACAGGCTCTGACTGCATAGGAACTTCTATAAGGCAAGGAGCAGAGTCAGTTACTCAACTTGAAATTATGCCTATACCGCCTGAGCAGGAAAATAAATCTTTAACTTGGCCAAATTGGCCTCTGAAATTAAGGACATCCTCAAGTCAATCCGAGGGTGCCCTCAGGGATTTCTCTGTTATGACACAGAGTGTTTCTGGAGAAAATGGAAAAGTTGAAAGTATAAATTGTGTTAAAGTTGATGAAAAAATGAAACCAATACCAAAAACAGAGTTTAGTCTAAAAGCCGATCTTATATTATTGGCTATGGGTTTTGTTCATCCTATACACGAAGGTTTAATTGAAAATTCAAAAACAGAACTCGATGAAAGAGGTAATGTAAAAGCTAACACATATGACTATAAAACTTCTGCTAATAAAATTTTTACAGCTGGTGATATGAGACGAGGACAGTCTCTTGTTGTTTGGGCTATTAGAGAAGGAAGGCAATGTGCAAGTTCTGTTGATTATTTCCTAACAGGTGAAAAAAATCTTCCAACCTAAATACTCGACCTCAACATGTCATCTACAACTCTCTCAAGATCAAACAAAGAACTACAAACTTTTGATTTAGAGCAATATGGTACAAACCTTAGCATTTCAGAATCTCCAGTACCCCACACTGATTTTGGTTCAGGGTTTAAAAATAAAATTCTTTTTGATTTTTCTTGAATTGTTTTGAGAACATCACATCTTGGATCTCCATAATTAGAGCGTGCATCTCCCAATATTATAACAGTTGTTTTTCTATCAATGTTATTTTCCAAATACCCCTCAAGATCAACAAAGGCTTGTCCATAATCTGTAGATCCACCACCATTAAGTAATAGGGTTTCGGCTGCAGCAATATTAATATCCTTATTTTCAAAAAGATCAGTAACCTCTCCAGCTTTATTTGAAAATGCAAATGTTCTGACATTTGGAAGTATTTCAGTAAGACTATGAAGGAACATCAAAAAAAACCTTGATACATTAGCTACTGATCCAGAAACGTCACAAAGAGCAACAATTTTTGGTCTATCAACTTTTGTTTTTTTCCAAACAGTTTCGAATAAAATACCTTCATATTCTTGATTTGCTCTTATTGTTGAACGAATATCCAGCAAGCCCCTTTGTGATTTTCTTTTTCTCCTTGAATGGACAGATATTAATTTTTTTGCCATTTTTTTTATTATTCCTGACATAATTTTATAGTCAGATTTATCGGCTTGTGTTAATCGCATTTGCGATAATGCATCTTCTCTTAATTGTTTGCCAGTATTTGATGTTCTCAGCTTTACTTGATTTTCAATATAATCTCTGATCTCAATACGAAGATTTTCTCTTATATTTTTTAATTCTTCCTCTCTTTGTGTCTTTCCATCTCTAGAAGCCTGAAAAATATCATTGTTAAGAGTTTCAAGCCCCATTTCATCAAATATTTTACGTGTAAACATTCCTACTTGTGTAAAAAGTTTTATATCTTGAAGATTTGCATCTCTTGCCGCCAATGCCATAGCAGTCATAAGAGATGTTTTGTCAGAATTTTTATAAAGTTCCTCAAGATTATTTTGGAAATTATCTGAATCCTTTATATCCCCAAGTTTAATATTTTTATCATCAAATATTTTGGGCAACTTCTCATCATTAAAATTCATATAATTTTCTTCAAAAAAATTATCAAAACATTCGCTAAATATTTCTTTCTCTCTTAAAGTTTTTGCTAATGAAAAAGAAAGAGAGTCCTTTAATAAAGACCTGTCATTGAGGCCGATTTTGGAAACAACATTCATAGCATCAATACTCTCTGATGTTGAAACTCTTAAATCAGATGATCTGAGAATATGAATAAAATCTCTTAAGAAATCCACCATTTATTTTTTTGATTGCTCTATTAAATTATCTATTTCAGGGTCAGAAACATCTATATCTGTTTGAAATTTTAACAAAATGTTGAGAGTTTCTCTTGCTAAATCAGGCTCAAGAGTTTTTATATTCAATAAAACAAGTGACCTTGCCCAGTCAATTGTCTCAGATACAGAAGGAAGTTTCTTTAAATCTAAGCTTCTTAACCCTTGAACAAAACTTACTAATTGTTTTTTTAAATTTTCATCAATTTCAGGAACTCTCGAACTGATAATTTTCTCTTCTAAAAAAGGGTCAGGAAAAGGGATGTATAAATGCAAGCAACGTCTTTTAAGAGCATCCCCTATTTCTCTAGTATTGTTTGAAGTTAGAAATACAATCGGTTTTACTTTTCCTTTTATAGTACCTATTTCTGGAATTGATACTTGATAATCTGACAATATCTCAAGAAGAAATGCTTCAAATTCGTCATCTGATTTATCAATTTCATCAATTAATAAAACTGAACCATTTTCACTTTCAATTGCTTTTAAAAGTGGCCTAGGTTCTAAAAATTTCTCGGAGAAAAATATGTCATCAAAATTATTTAAATTGTCAATTGATGATTCAAGGCTATCAGATTTTGAAACAATTTGATTCAATTTATCTTTTAGAACCTGAGTATAAAGTAACTGCTTACCATACTTCCATTCATATAATGCTTTTGCCTCATCAAGACCCTCATAACATTGAAGTCTTATAAGAGGTTTTTCCATCCACTCGGCTGTTGCCTTTGCTAGCTCTGTTTTACCAACTCCAGGAGGACCCTCTACTAAAATAGGCTTTCCTAATGATTGGCTTAAAAATATCGCAGTAGCAATATGAGTATTACAAATATAACCTTGTTTTTCAAAATTAGACTGAATATTCTCTATTAAATCTTTTGCTGAAACATCGGATGATGTTTTATTATTAGACAATAAAATCTCCTTAATTAAGTTTCGTTTAAATTTAAGGTAGAATATACTTATTTACTTAACGTGAAAGGAAAAAATATGACCAATATCAATGACGTGACCAAATTGGATATAATTGAGAATGTTGGAGTTCTTAGTTTAAACTCACCTCCAGTTAATGCTTTGTCGGCAAATGTAAGAGAAGGTTTAGATATTGGTATAAAAAAAGCTATTGAAAACATTGATATTCAAGCAATAGTAATCATATGTGAAGGAAGAACTTTTATTGCTGGAGCAGATATATCAGAATTTGGCAAAGAACCAAAAGGACCATCATTATTCGAAGTTCAAGATATTATGGAAAATTCTCCAAAACCAGTTATTGCTGCTATTCATGGTACAGCATTAGGTGGTGGGCTAGAAGTTGCACTAACATGTCATTATAGAATAGCGATTAAATCAGCAAAATGTGGTTTGCCTGAAGTAAATCTTGGTTTGTTGCCTGGCGCAGGCGGAACACAAAGACTTCCAAGATTAGTTGGAGTTGAACAAGCTTTGAAAATGGTTACCTCAGGATTACATCTTCCTGCCGAACAATGTTTACAAAGTGGTCTTATTGATAAATTAGCTTACAATGATGATCTTTTGAATGACTCTATATCCTTTGCAAAGAAAATTATAAAAGAAAATAGACCACTAAAAAAAGTAAGAGACATAGATGAAAAAGTAAAAGCTGCTAAAGGTAATAATGAACTTTTTCAAAACTTTAGAAAATCAATTGAGAGAAAAACTAGAGGGTTCCTAGCACCAGAATATAATATTCAATGTATTGAAGCAGCTGTAAATAAGTCATTTGATGAAGGTATTAAAGTTGAAAGAGATTTATTTGTTAAGCTAATTAGCAGTAATCAATCAGCAGCACAAAGATATTTTTTCTTCGCTCAAAGACAAGTTGCAAAAATACCTGATGTTCCAAAAGAAACAGAATTATTGAATATTAATAAGGTAGGTATCATTGGTGCAGGTACAATGGGTGGAGGCATTGCAATGAATTTTGCAAATGTAGGGATACCAGTTACTATTATAGAGCAGAGTCAAGAACGGCTTGATAAAGGTATCGGTATAATTAGAAAAAACTACGAAAATACGGCTACAAAAGGCCGCATTAGCCTTGGAGATGTTGAGAAAAGAATGCAACTCATTAATGGAAGTATCTCAATTGACTCTCTATCAGACAAAGACCTAATTATCGAAGCTGTTTTTGAGAATATGGATTTAAAGAAAGAAATTTTCTCAGAACTAGATTTAATAGCTAAAGACACTGCAATACTTGCAACAAATACATCTGCTCTTAACATAAATGAAATTGCTGAAACTACTAAAAGACCTGAAAGTGTAATTGGACTTCACTTTTTTAGCCCTGCAAATGTTATGAAGCTTTTAGAGATTGTAAGAGGAGAGAAGACCTCTAAAAAAATCATTGCTACATCCATGAGATTGGCAAAGACTATTGGAAAAACTGCCGCTTTAGTTGGTGTTTGCCCTGGTTTTGTGGGAAATAGAATTCTAGCCCAAAGACAAAGGGAGGCTAACAAGCTTATCCTAGAGGGAGCATTACCTTGGGAAATAGACGATGTTTTGTTTGATTTTGGTTTTCCAATGGGTCCTTTTGCAATGTCAGACTTAGCAGGACTTGATATAGGCTGGGATAAAGAAATATCAAGAAGCGAAACTATTAAAGATATATTATGTGAAAATGGAAGATTTGGTCAAAAATCTGGAAAAGGCTTTTATACTTATGATGAAAATAGAAATAAGCTACCTGATAATAATGTAGAAAAAATTATTCAGGATTTTGCAGAAAATAAACAAATTAAAAGAAGGAAAATAGAAAAAGATGAAATCTTAAAAAGATGTTTATTTCCAATGATAAATGAAGGATTTAAAATTCTTGATGAAGGTATGGCTATTAGGGCAAGCGATATAGATATAATTTGGATTAATGGTTATGGTTGGCCGATTTATGAGGGAGGTCCAATGTTTTATGGTAATCTAGTTGGATATGATAAAATATTATCATGGCTTCAAGACATGGAAAAAGAGCATGGTACTGATTTTTCTCCATCTACATATTTAGAAAAAGTTGTTAAAGAAAAAATAAATATTTTTAATTAATTGTCAAAAATTTTATTTTCAAAATTATTTTACTTTTCTTTAAAATTGCTTAATTAGGTAAAAATATGAAAATAAGCATTATTGGATCTGGTTATGTAGGGCTTGTCACTGGAGCATGTTTAGCAAGAGCTGATCAGAGTGTAACTTGCTTAGATATTAATGAAAAAAAAATTGAAGATTTAAAAAATGGAATAATACCGATCTATGAACCAGGGTTAGAAGACTTAATTGAAGAAAAAGTAAAAAATAGTGTACTTTCATTTTCAAGTAATATAGCTGAAACAATAAAAAAAGCAGATGTCATTTTTATTGCTGTTGGAACACCTACAAATATTGAAAATGATAGTGCAGATTTGTCTCAAGTTTTTGCATGCGCAGAGGCAATAGGAAAAAATATAAAAAATAATACCGTTGTGATTTTAAAATCAACTGTACCAGTTGGTACGTGTGATAAAATAGAAGAAATAATTAGTTTAGTTAATCCAGCCATAAATTTTGATGTTGTTTCAAATCCAGAATTTTTAAGAGAAGGCTCAGCTATTTTTGATTTTGAAAACCCAGACAGAATAATTGTGGGCACAAAAAATCAAAACTCAATATCAACCTTGAATTCAATATATAAGAAACAAGCAGATGATCATTTTCCAATAATTTTTACAACAAGACGATCATCTGAACTAATTAAGTATGCCAGTAACTCAATGTTAGCAATGAGAATAATTTTCATAAATGAGATCGCAGACCTTTGTGAAAAAGTAGGAGCAGATGTTGAAGATATCGCTATTGGAATAGGTTTAGATAAGAGGATAGGCCCCAAATTTTTAAATGCTGGTCCTGGATTTGGTGGATCTTGTTTCCCAAAAGATGCAAGAGCTCTAGTTGAGACTGGAGAAAATTATAATGCTCCTCAAAACTTACTTAAAGCTGTAATTGACGGAAACGAGAAAAGAAAAAAGAATTTATCAAAAAAAATAACTTCAATAACAAAAGATAAAAAAAATATTGGAGTCCTTGGTGTAACATATAAAGCTAATACCGATGATATGAGAGAGGCGCCTAGTATATCAATTATTTCTGATTTAATTAATAAAGGTTTTAATATCTCAATTTATGACCCGCAAGCAAAAAAGGTTGGTATAAAAGAATTTAAAAAGGCTAATTGGGAAAACGATATTTATTCAGTTGCAAAAAATTCAGATTGTTTAGTTATACTTACAGAATGGACTGAATTTAAAAATATGGATTTAAAAAAAATAAGCGATATTATGAATAAACCAATTATAATAGATTTTAGAAATCTTTTTTCTATTGATGAAATGGAAAAACTTAAAATTGAATATCATTCCGTAGGTAGAGAGGCCGTAAATTTCAACAAGGAAACAAAATGAAAATTATTGAAACAGCTCTTCAAGTATTAAATGATGAAATTGAAGGAATAAATCTACTTAAAGAATTTTTTGATTCAAATTTTGAAGAAGCTGTAAATATAATTTTTAAGTCAAAAGGTAAAGTTATTGTTACAGGTGTTGGAAAATCTGGGCATATAGGAAGAAAAATTTCTGCAACATTATCCTCTACAGGTACACCGTCTTTCTTCATTCATCCAACAGAAGCAAGTCATGGTGATATGGGAATGATTGAGAAAAATGATGTGATTTTTGCCATCTCATGGTCAGGAGAAACAACTGAATTAGGGGATATTGTTAGATTTGCTCATGAAAATAATAATAAATTAATAGGATTATCCTCAAATAAAAACAGTCATTTGGCAAAGTCATCAAATATTGATCTCAATCTTCCAAATACAAAAGAGGCGTGTCCAAATGGTCTTGCGCCAACAACCTCTACAACAATGCAACTGATTGTTGGCGATGCCATTGCGATTTCTCTGTTAAATTTGAGAGACTTTGATAAAGATAATTTTCGTTCACTTCACCCAGGAGGAAGATTAGGGGCAATACTCGCAAAAGTGAGAGATATTATGCATGTTGGAGAAGAAATCCCAATTCTTAACAAGGGATGCAAAATGTCAGAAGCTATAATTAAGATATCTGAAAAGGGTTTTGGTTGTATAGGTATAACCTCAAATAATGAGCTCATAGGAATTATCACTGATGGAGATTTAAGAAGGCACATGGGACCTGAGATGTTAGAAAAGAATGTTGAAGAAATTATGACCATAAATCCATTAAGCATATCTGAAGAGCTTTTAGTATCAGAGGCATTAAAACTTATAAATAATCAAAGTGTTCAAGGGTTATTTATTACTAATAAAAATAAAGCACCAATAGGTTTTGTACATTTCCATGATCTAATTAAAGTGTTAAAAGACTAATTAATTATTAAAACTACCAATATAGAAAGCGAGAAAATGACTAAGATAACAATATACCTCTTAATTTTATTTTTTATTCCATTAACGCAATTTAATCAAAAAGCTAATGCAAGCCTTGTTGATGAAATTGTTGTAACGGCATCAAAAGAAGACACTCAAATCTTAAAAGTTGGAGGTAATATTTCCTCAATTAATAGTGATGAAATAAAATTTATTAATGCAATAAATCCAAGTGAAATTTTAAATAGACTTCCAGCTGTTTATATTAGCCAAGGTAGCGGACAAGAGCATTTAACCTCTATTAGATCTCCAGTATTATCAGGGGGTGCTGGTGCTGGAAGTTTTTTATATTTAGAAGATGGTATTCCACTAAGATCCCCTGGTTTTGGAAATGTGAATGGATTAATGGAGTCTATTATAGAAATTGGAGACAGAACTGAGGTTGTTCGAGGACCGGGTTCTGCTCTTTATGGTTCAAACGCTGTTCATGGATTAATAAATGTTATTACCCCCACCCCAAGCGAAGAAAAAAAACAAATTATAAGAACTCAATTTTCAGACCAAGAATTTACAATTGATGGAAGTTACTCTGGTCCTACTCAAAAAGGTGGTATTGTTCTTAATCTTTTTTGGAGAGAGGATAATGGTTACAGTCACGATGAGTCAATTGATCAACCACATTACGGACAACAAAAATTCCTATTCAGATGGGATAACTCTGAAGGAATTAATGATTATATTTTTACCTTAACAGGAACAAATCTTAATCAAGAAACAAAGGGATATGTAAAAGGATATAAAATTTATAATAATAAAAGTATAAGTAAGATTAATCCTGACCCTGAGGCATTTAGAGATACTTATAGCATTAGATCGTATTTTAAGGTTATAAGAAACT
>PBNH01000022.1 GCA_002723035.1 Rhodobiaceae bacterium
TAAAAATAATTTAAAACCTATTAATTACAAATTAGATTTTCCATCTGTTGGTGTTACCCATTTTTTTTTAATGATTTCTTCCTTAATTGAAGGAAAGTCAATAATTAGAAATGCAGCAATGGAACCAGAAATTATTTCACTTGCTGATATGCTAAATAAAATGGGTGCTGAAATTTCAGGTTATGGAACTGATACAATTGTTATTAATGGATGTTCAAAGTTAAAAGGTACAAATATAAAAATACCACCTGATCGAATTGAAGCAGGAACTTTTACTTTGGCTGTGGCTACAACTGGAGGAAAATTAAAATTAAATTCTATAAATATAAGAGAAATCGAGACCTTAAAAAATGTTTTAAAAAATATTGATGTAGAAATAAAATCGTCAGAAAACTCTATAGAAGTTATAAAGAAAAATAGAGCAATACATCCAACTGATATTGAAACAAAACCATACCCAGGTTTTCCCACAGACTTACAGGCACAATTCATGGCCCTTATGGCCTATTCAAAGGGTAAAAGTAGAATAAAAGAAACTATTTTTGAAAATAGATTCATGCATGTCCAGGAACTTGTAAGATTAGGGGCAAAAATTGAACTGAGTGGTGATACAGCTATTGTAGATGGAGTAAAAAAACTTTATGGAGCACCCTTAATGGCAACCGATTTACGGGCTTCAGCATCATTGATAATTGGTGCCTTGAGAGCAGAAGGAACTTCAACTATAAGACGAGTATATCATTTAGATAGAGGTTTTGATAAAATAGAACAGAAACTTGGTTCCTGCGGGGCTACAATAGAGAGAAAAAGAGATAAAAATGAGTGATGCTTTAAAATTAATAGCCCAAGATGATGAACAACTTACTGTTATTTCATCTTTAGCCCAAGACTCTATTATTAAAACTAACGAAATGGGTTATGATAAAAAAACTAAAAGATTTGCACTATTGATGAACAGGTATCGACATGAAGAAGAAAATCCATCAAGAATCAGAACAGCCATTCATTTCGATTTTGTTGACTCAGTAAAATCAGTTGGTATTGATAAACATTCTAGTGATGATATTCTTGTACTTCTTGCAATAAGGTTTGAGAGTAAATTAAAACCAAGTGGTTCAATTTTTTTGGAATTTTCCAATAATAAATCTGTTACGGTTGATGTAGAAAGTATTGAAGCATTTCTAACGGATATGGGAGAGCCTTGGAAAATTCCTAATAAACCTGTCCATGATGAGGGCTATTATGGTTAAAATTATTAAATATAATGAAAAAAACTTTAATTCTATTCTCGATAAAAGAATTAATTCAAAAAGACTTCAGTCAAATAAAATTGAATTAAAAGTTAAAAAAATTCTAAATGATATAAAAAGGAATAAAGATAAAGCGCTTTTTAAATATGCACAAAAATTTGATAATATTAAAAATCCGAATAAAGACCTTAAGGTAAAATCGAGTGAAATAAAAAAAGCGAAGAATTTATGTAATAGCGATAGTATAAAAGCTTTGAAGCTAGCAGCCAATCGCATTGAGAAATTTCATAAAAATCAAATGCCAAAAAATGTTACTTATAAAGATAAAGAAGGAATGAGCATAAAAACACGTTGGCTACCAATTGAGAGAGCAGGTGTTTATGCTCCAGGAGGTAAAGCATCATATCCTAGCTCAGTCCTAATGAGTGCAATTCCAGCAAAAGTAGCTGGAGTTAATGAGATAATAATGACAGTTCCGTCTTACTCTGGAGAGATTAACCCACTTACATTGGTTGCTGCTGAAATTTGCGGAATTAAAAAGATTTTTCGAGTTGGCGGAGCTCAGGCAATAGGAGCATTAACATATGGAACAGAAACTATAGACCCAGTTGATGTTATAGTTGGTCCTGGAAATCAATGGGTTGCCGAAGCAAAAAAACAAGTTGTTAGAGATGTTAATATTGATATGTTTGCAGGGCCAAGTGAGATTCTTATTGTTGCTGATAAATCAAATAATGCTGAATGGATTGCTTACGACATGTTAGCGCAATCTGAACATGATGAATCTGCTCAATCAATTTTGATAACTGATGATGATTTATTTGCCAAAAAAGTAAGCAATAATATTAAATCAATAATAAAAACATCTAATAGATCTGAAATAATAAAAAAGAGCATTAATAAAAATGGACTAATCATAATTATTAAACACATTAAAAAATCATTTGATTTAATTAATAAAATTGCTCCTGAACATCTCTCCCTAATGTTTAAAGATGCTCAAAAAATTGAAGAAAATATAACCAATGCAGGCGTTATCTTTTTAGGAAAATGGACACCTGAGGCAATGGGTGATTATATTATGGGACCTAGTCATGTCTTACCGACAAATGGTGCATCAAAAAATTCCTCTGGTTTGTCTGTATATAATTTTATTAAAAAAATATCTTCAATAAAAAATAGTCAAAAAACTATCAAAATACTTGGACCTTCTGCAAAAATGATTGCTGAGTGTGAGGGTTTAGATGCTCATGCCAAATCTATACAGGTAAGATTGAATGGAAAATAATAAAATTTCTAAAATAGAGATTGGAGATACTAGTAAAAATAAATTAAGTGAATTTGTTAGCTATGAGAGAGAAGCGGCTATATATGATCTAACTGCTGAAAACTCATTTGAGATAATTAATTATAAAAGTAGTGGACCATTTATTATGAATATCTCTCTTGAGGAGGGAATACTCAAAATAAAGTTAAAAAACGAGGATAATGAGGGTATTTACGAATTTAATAGCTCTATAAGTAAGTTAAAGAAAATATTTAAAGATTATCATAACGCATGTTCAAACTATTATGAGTCTATAAAAAATGGTTCAGTTGAAAAAGTTGAAATTATAGAAAAAGTTAGAAGAAAAATTCATGATGACGGTGCTAAAGATTTATCATCTATATTAAATAAAGATTTTATTATTGATGAAAATACCTCTCGAAGATTATTCACACTAATGTACTCTTTATATATTTAAATTTATTAAATAAAATTCCCTACTTTAATAAGTTATTTATGTTTGCTATAACAGATTTTATTAAATGGAGACTTTGTGGCTAAAGAAGAACTATTAGAATTTCCCGGTACAGTATTAGAGCTTTTACCTAATGCAACTTTCAAGGTAAAACTAGATAACGATCATGAAATAATTGCCCATACAGCCGGTAAGATGAGAAAGAATAGAATTCGTGTCCTGGCTGGAGATCAAGTAACAGTTGAAATGACACCGTACGATCTTACAAAAGGGCGTATAACATACAGACATAAATAATTTGGTACCAATTAATGACTAAATCTAAATGTCCAAATTGTAAAAAAATTGCAAATAAAGATTTCTTCCCTTTTTGTTCACAAAGATGTTCGCAAGTAGATCTAAATAGATGGCTAGGTGAGGGCTATCAGATTAATAAAAATCTGAAGATAATTGATCTTTAAATATACAATATTTTAGCTTGTCTCTTAGTAACGGAAGGTTATATTACCTCATTATATGGTAATATTTATTTACTTGCCCAGGTAGCTCAGTTGGTAGAGCAGCGGACTGAAAATCCGCGTGTCGGTGGTTCAAATCCGCCCCTGGGCACCATTAAAATTTTCAATCTGGTAGTGCAATAAATGTGCCATCGTTCTCTTGTGTAAGAGCTCTCATGAATTTAGAGAACTCTAATCCAGATCCCTCAGATGATACAAATCCAATTCCATGAATTCTAGCTTTTCTTTTTCCTGAAACAGTTGTGTTTAAATCCCTAATACTTTTTAAATCTTTACTAAATTCTCTTGATCCAATCATTGAATAGTCGTCGCCAATAACATAGAAGCTAGTTCTTTCATTTGTTTTAATTTTTCTCAAGGAAGATATAATTCCTCTTACTGGGTTACTTGATGATTGACCACTAAAGTTCTTTAGTTGAGCTATAGCACCTGCCCTGAATGTCTCAGTATCTATTAAATATGTATCATTAGCCCCCATCGGTACACCTTGGTCATTAGTAATTTTAAAACCTTTTACAGTCGGATGAATTTTAATAATTTCCTCAACATACATCATTACTTTTTTCCATATTCTTTGCATACTTCCTGAGGTATCAATAATAAATACTATATATTCACTATCAACCGGTATTCCTCCAACCTCAATATCTCGCTCATTGTTATCATTTGAATTTTGAAGAGCATTCTCTATGTTTTTAAGTTTTTTTGAGAATTCAGAATTTGACTTAACTGAATTTCTTTTTTCATTACTAAGCTTTTCTATTGTTTTTTTTATACTTTTGATTTCATTCTCTAATTGGTCTTCAGAGATAGTAAAAAATACTAACTGACTGTCTAAGGTTTTTTTTCTTTCATTAAGGAATTTATTTTTGTCTTGCACCTCAATTAAAATTTTAACCTCATCTTCAACTTGATTTAGGTTGTTATTCTCTACTCCTGTTTTAGAGATAAGCAGAAGAATTACTATTGCTCCAAAGCCACAAGAAATAATATCCAAAAAAGATAAATTAAATAACTCAGACGATCTTCTGTTATTTTTTGTCATTAAGGCCAATCCTTTGATGGTGAAAGGAATAATCCATTGGTCTTTTTTGTAAATTGCCAATAATGATAAGATGCATCAATATCTCCCTCAAGCGGTAAAAGAATAATATTTAAGGAACTTCTGGGAAAATTCTTAATAAAATAACTCTCGCTTTCACGAAAAATATTTAACCTCTCTTTCGGTGAAACGGAATTTTTATTCCGATCTAGTAAATTTGTTTTTTTTCCAATTGTTGGTAATCCATCTGTTATTAAATATATATTTGGTGATGTTGCATTTATTTTTCTAGCAGCTTCAAATGCTGATAATAAGTTGGTGCCTTTTTCAGGAAATAATGATGATAGCGATAGTATTATTTCATTTAAAACTTTTTTATCTTTGGCTTTAAACATTTTTGTTTTCTCTGAGTAAATTTTTGAATTCTCATTAAAATAGATAAATTGAAAATTACTTTTTTCAGGTAATCTAGCTAATATCCACTTGACCGCCCTAACTGTTTGTAACCATTTTTTTCCTTCAGATTTAATTTTATTTGAACTAATTTTTCTTTGAATGATATTTATTAATTTTTCGTCACTCATTGAGGCTGATGTATCCATTAAAATAATAATAGAGTCTCCTTCAATTTTTAAGCCTGTTAAGTAAGACTGCTCATTTTTTCCATCAAGATTAACTAAATCAATGTTATCTAAATTACCTTCCTCTTTTTTTAATTTGCCCTCTAAAGTTTTATTTTCTTCATCTATACCTAATATATCCTCTTTGATATCACTTTGTTCTTTTTTAAAATTTTCAAGATTCGTTTTAAGATCAGTAATCTTTTTTAAAGTTTCTAAATTTTTTTTCGATAATAAATCTATTTCACTCTCTAACTCTAAATTAATTTTAGATAGAACCGTTGCTTCCTCCATTAAGTTATTATCATCAATATTATTAGAATTTACATTATGTTTTATTAGTAAAAAAATAAGAACTACCGCACCTAACCCGCAAGACATAATATCAAGAAAAGCTAAATTTAAAGGCGACATATTCCTTCGATTTATGGACCTTCTTTTAGGCAATTAGTTTACTCTAAAACCTTGCTTATAAAATATTTATTGCAATAATCATGAGCATCTAAAACTAGTTTATCGTTCATACGCTGTATTTGATGCAACAAAAACATTATTAAAATACTAATCAATAATGCTACAAACGTCGAATTAAACGCAACGCCTAAACTACTTGTCATTGCGGAGATATCGCCTGCTAAGGCAACATCTGCTTGTGATAAAGCCTGACCAATACCTCTTACAGTTCCAATAAAACCTATAGATGGTATTGCCCAGACAATATACCTTATCATAGATAGATCTGCCTCAAGTCTCATGCCAATATTTTCCGTTGCAGTCACAAGTGTCTCTGAAGCATTCTGAATATTTGAAGTTGTTATATAACTTCTCAAAGAAGAGGATAAGGTCTGAATGATAACTGAATCCCCAAGACCAAATTTATATCTTTCAATATCTTGTAGAGCTTCAACTGCTTGATCTTTTGTTACCTTTCCAGAATTATCAAAACCTAAGATATCAACATTAATAATATAATTTTGCTTTATAATAGAATAAATTTTACTACCAATCATAAAGATAGCCCAAAACATTAATATTATACATAGTTCTTGCTCTGGATCTTTCATTATGACAGAAAATACTCTCTCAACACTAACCCCTTTCTGTTCAGCAATAGTAATTAAAGCCTGGGCTCTTGGTCTAATCAAAGTTATGTAAATTGTGTGAACAAATATTATTGAAAAAATTAATGTTCCTATATTATAAATTAATTCAACAGGAAAATTAGATTTAATTGGATTGCTTGATAATTTTTCATTTTCATTTTTCATTTTCTTCCTCATTATATATCAACTGGGAAATTAATATTTTGATCCTTCAAAATTTTTTCATCTGGTTGGAATTCCTCATATCTTTCTTCATCACTTTTTTTAGAATTAGCCTCTTGATTGGCAAAAATCTGAATACTTGCAAGATAAAAGAGAAAATTTATTATAAAAAAAAGTATAATATATTGATTATATTTCATATTATTCACCTAACCATCTAGCAACTCTAAAACTTATATCATCCGCTCCATTTAATGATTTATCTCTAAAAGATAATCTTAATTCTCTTAATGTTGCACTTCTCCAACTGGAACCTCTAATAACATTCCCACTACCAAATGCAGGACCCATTCTATTTAATTCTATACTTTTAGACTCAAAATTTGTTAATTCATAATAATCATTCATCCACTCATGAGCATTCCCAGTTATATCATATAGTCCTGAATTAATTGGTTGATAGGATTTTACTGGCGACAAATTTGCATAATTATCTGAATACCCTCTGATAAATTTAGAATTTTTACCTTTCATTTCCTCACCTGATAAATTACCAACATTTTTCTTTACAGGCATTTCATTACCCCAAGTAAAGATTTTAATATCACTTTGTTTATAAAATTTTACTGCCCAAACCCACTCAGATTCTGTGGGAAGCCTATAACCATTAGCTTCTATATTTAAACCCATATAATTGTTATTTGTAAAATTGTAAACTTTATCAAAACCCTCTTGGTCACTCAACCAATTACAAAATTTTGCTGCTTCATTCCATGATATGGATGTAATTGGCTTATTGGAGTTTAAAGAACTCTTTCTTAAAAACTTATTATACTGTTCCTCGGTAATTAAAGTTGATGAAATATAGAAAGGTTTTGTTAATTTAATATTTCTCATTACTTCATTTGAGTGACGGCCTGCCTCTCTCTTGGAGGAGCCAATTTGAAACTCTCCAGGCATTAATAAGTTCATTTCAATTCCAACTTTATTTTTATACTTTAGTGGAGACTCATCAAGCTTAGCTTGTGCATAAGTCTTTAAATAGACTTTAATTTTTTTTTCAAATTCAGTATTTGGAATTAAACTTGTAAAAAAAGATCTATATCCTTCTCTAGATAATTCGATCTTCTGCTCAACAGATCTTAAACTTAGATTTAATGGCGTCTCTCCATATGATTTTCCGTTAATAGTGACATTAGCAACTGGGATTGATGTTATTACTACTGAACCAATCTTTTCTTTTAAAATAATTTCTTGTTGATTAATTCTCTTTGAAACGATCGATACTTCTTTGGTAAAAGTATAAAATCCTTCTTTCATAATTGAAATAGTGTGATAACCCGGGGGCAGTTTCTTTCTTATAGCGCCCATACCAGAATAAACATTATCGATATATATTTCTGAGTCATTCTCACTTGATTTAATAAAAATCTCGCCAGGTAAGAGTTCTAAAGAAAAATTTTTATTAATAACTTTTTCCTCTGTAGACACTATTAATGTCTCAACTAAATTTTTATAACCCTCTTTTTTTAAGATTAAATTATATTCACCTGATAACAGTAAATTCTTAAAAGGGGTTGAACCTATTAATTCATTGTTAAGATAAATATCAGCATCACTCGGTTTACTTAATATTTGAACTGGCATTTCTTCTTTAGTAAGGTTTATATCTATTTCTTTTAACTGACCAAGCCCGACCTCTATTTGATCATTGTACTCGGCAAATAGAGGGTTAGAAATTGTATAACTATATAGGCCGTTTAAATTATTAATTTTAATGATTTCTTCATTTTTTATATATTTTTCATTAAATTTTATTTTAGTTTTTTCTGAGAAAGGATTTATACGTATTCTAACTTTGCCCGGTAATTCCTCTAAGATTATCTCTATAGTTTCCGAATTATTATTAAGTAAGAAATTATTTTGATAAACTTTATAACCTTCTGATTTAACTAAAATACCAATACTTTTACTCAAAGAATAAATTTTATTATTCAATATAAAAGAAAAACCCTTTGTTATCGAAACTGAAGCTTTTTTCTCAGCTTCAATGGGATTGATTTTTATACTTACACCTCGAGAGAGAAATAAAAATATACCAATAAAAGAAATAATTATTATTCCTAAAATAAAATAAAGTAGCTGTCTTTTGAGAGAGTTTCTTTTTGCTTGAATGATAGATTCTTCAAATTCTCTCATTGCAAACTATCCTTATTGGTTTTTTAAAATCACTTGTAATATTAATTAATAATCTTTTTTCTTTATAACCCTTTTTTCTTCCAAATATTTCATAAATCCCAGGTCTTAAATTAATTACCTTCTCATTAAAAGGTTCAAATGAGCCAATCCTAGAAATTATTAAAGTAGTTTTATTATCAGATATAAATCTGATAATTACAGGTATCTGCATCTTAGATATTGATTCCTTTAGCTCATTTTTAAGATTAGAAAATTTCTTTGGGGCTTTTTGATATAATAAATAAAAATCATTAATAATTTGTTCAGAAAGGGCTAATACATTGTTAGCTTCATCCCTAATGATATTCTCAGATAGTCTCTGAGGATTAGACAAATAGATTTCAATATTTTTTTTTGTTTCAATAATTTTTTTAATTCTATCAAATCCTAATTGTGCTTTTGTTATATTTTCTTCTTCTAAAATAATATTTTGATAAGCATCAAATGATTTATTCCATTGCTCTGTAATTTCATAATCTTCAGCTTCAGAAAATAATTTACTAATTTTTAATCTTTTTTGAATAACTAATAAATTTTGAATTCCTTTTTTTGCAATTTCTGATCCTGGCTTTAAAGATAAAGCTTCATTAAATGCCTTCAAGCCCTCTTTAATATTCTCATTTACTATAGATGAATTACCAATTTTTATAAATTCATCATAATCTCGCTCTAATATTGATAAAGCCAAGCTTTCATATAGACTTCGTGCATTTGGATTTTTTTGATCTAAAGATATTGCTTTTTGGGATATGAGAAAAGCTTCGTTAATTTTATTACTTTCGATTAAAAGATTGCTTTCTTTTATTAATCTATTTATTTCTTCATAAACTTCTGTTCTATAGATGCCCTCAATAACATCAGGATGATTTATCTTTATTAATCCAGCCTCTTGAAATTTTTCTTTTGCAAGACTGGGGTTACCATTTTTTAAAAAGTCTAAGCCCATACTTATTCCATCTAAATAAATTTTATCACTTTGTTTAATTAATTCCTCAGATAATAATAAAGCTAAATCAAATTCATCCTTTGATTTTTTATATTTTTTTAATAAAAAGCTTCTATTTCCAACATCATAAAAAGATTTTAATTTTGAATAGTCTTTTTCATTCCATTGCAAAATATTTCTGTCTTCAAGGATTTTTATATTATTAGAAATATCATTAATTAAATCTATCGAGAGCTGACGATTCATACAAAAATCTATATTTTTATCCTCACCTAAACAATCAAATGAAATATTCTCTTTATCTAAAACCAAAGTATCTTTTGAGTTAATTTTATCTGGTCCAAAATCAAAGAAATAAAAAAGCGATAAGAAAAAAATAAAAAATAATGAAATTATTGTTGTAAAAATTATAATTAGTTTATTTCTGGATTTATTTCTCTTTAAAAGATCATTTATTATTTTATCTTTAGGGCCTTCCATATGAAATCTAATAGTTAGTTGTATTATCTACAGGTAATGTCTCTTGAAAATAAACCCTCCTTAAGAAATTACTAAATTCTTCAAATTGATTTTCAATTGAGCCCCTGGCTTCGAATATAAGATTTTCAATTTCTATGTTTCTTGATGCGGCAGAACTATTAATGTCAATATTTAATTCATCAATTGCATCCGCATACATCTTTGCTTCAGCACCATATTTTTCAGCCTGTTTAAACAAAACTGCTGAACTTACAGCTCCAGTGGCAGCTAAATCACTATTACCTTCGCTTGCACCATAAGCAGCAACTGCTATAGATAAGATTCCACCTATTACTGCAGCAGTTTTAGCACTATCAGCCTTTTCTTTTGCCTCTAATGCATTAGCATTTTGATCTAACCAATTTCTATATTGTGTGAGAAATTTTTGATTATATACATGATCTTCAATGTATTGTTGAGAATCGTCTATAAAAACACTCTCTCTTAAGCGCACAGCATTAGACCTAATGAACATCGGATCAGTTGCATCAGGTTCATAAATTAAATTATGAGTTAAACGATTTTTTTTACCTTTTTTTGTTTCTAAATAATTATTGAATTTTTCTGGCGCAATAAATCTAGCAAACCTCAATTCTTTTGTTTTTTGGACCTGATATAAATTTTTTGCAGATCTTTTTGAAACAGCTATTTCTAAATTTTGAGCTATATCGTTAAAAATTAGATCAAATGGTGACTTACCAATTAATCTAGGGTTTGATTTGAAGTTATTTCTACATTTTTCATTGCACTTCAGCTTATATCTTCCATTGCCCTTATATGTTTTAATTAATTTATTTTTCCTAACCTTGATTTCTTTACCTTGTGCGTCTTCAAATAGAATCTTTAACTCTAAATCCCTTCCATTTGACTTTATGATTTCTCCAAAAACATAAATATCTGAAAATGCCCTAGCGCTCGGCATGACTTTTGGGTTAACAAATATTTTTCTTTTTTTAATCTTGTTTTTAAGCTTTACTGCAAAATGAATTGACTCTGCTCTTCTTATATCGCTAAAATTTTTTAAATCTTCATCAGTTAATTTTTCAATGCCTCCATTAAAAACTGGAATTAATACATCTAAAGCAACTGGAGGATAGTATTTTAAACTTTCGCTCTTACTATAGCCTGATTTATATCCCGAATTGAAGGAAGATGTTCCAGTAGATGAACAGCTTGAAAGAGAGACAATAACAGAAATAATTATTGATAGTTTTGAGTTTTTTATAAACTTCAATTTTTAACCCCATGAATGTTATCATTATAATTATGATATAATAATTTAAAAAAATTAATAATAAATAATAACTTTAATTTAATTCGTTATATATCTAGACTAAATTTTGAAATAAATAAAAAATAAAGGGTATGATGAAATTTATAATTTTTTTTCTAACAATTTTTCTAAACACTAATTTAATTGGTAGTGACGAAATCATACTACCTTCAAACTGCAATGAACCAAAAGTAAAATATCAAGACTCAATAATTCCAGAAACTAATGAAGAAAAATTAAAAAGAATGGATATGGCTTTTTTAGAAGCTCTTAACAAATTTGATGATTGTATCATAAATAATACTGGATCTGGAGGAGGCTCTGGTGGAGGGTCTGGAGGAGGCTCTGGTGGAGAAACTGGGAGTACTAATGTTAGCGAATCTTCCTCGGGATCAAATAGAGAGAATATAAATAATAAATTTCAAAATAATTCTTCAAATGATGTATACGGAACAGAAATTAATAAAAATATTAATGAAATTGTTAATCAAAATAATAACTCCTTAGAAAATACAGAAAGTGGAAATGTAATATTAAAAAGTGAAAAAGGTAAAACTGATGATAAATCTAATCAAAAAAGAAGCCTAAAGGAAAAAGATGATAATGTTTTGAAAAAACAAATTCTTGAACTGTGTGAAACATTAGATGGGGATGATAAAAAAAACTGTATGGAAGAGTATAAAAAGATAAATTAATTTATTTTTTTTAAAAATCAGTATATTTATTTAATATGAAATCATTAATTAATATCCTTTGTTATGGTCTTGGTGTTATGTGGCTCATCCTTGGCTTAGTAGGTGTATATGATCCAAATATTTTTGCAAAGAATGATATTGTAAGCCTCAATGTTGTTATACAAAGCGAAGCTGGTGCAAGTGAAATAAGAGCTCTTGCTGGAATGTTTTCATTTATGGGTCTTGGTATACTTCTTGCAACACACCAACCTGATACAAGAAGAGGCTGGTTTAGTGTCTTTAGTTTACTAATGTTAGGGCTTGCAATTGGTAGATCAGTGGGTTTTTTACCTTATTTCGAGGGTCTCGAGGAAAAAAGAGTTATTTACGCCGGTATTGAGTACCTAATGGCGCTTATCTTTTTCATCAAATCAAAAATATAATTTATTTAATAGCCTGATACATAGCCACTCTTAGATCATCATTTATTGGCCACATTGATCCTAAATATTGTGTCATATTTATCCCAATAAGATCTTGATCAGGGTCAACCCAAAAATAAGTGCATGCTGCTCCCGCCCATCCAAATTCATTTTTTCCAGTTTGAGACATAATTTGCCCTCTATCAAGAACAGTTCTCCCTAACAAATTCCAACCATAACCTGGTAATGATAGGGGTCCCATTTTAATTGGAAGCTGATAATCAGGTAATCTATTAACTTTCATAAAATCAATCATATTTTTAGATAGTAAAATTTTACCACTTTGCGACTTACCTGATAGCAGCATTCGAGCAAAAGCTAAAAAGTCAGAAGATGTTGAAAATAGCCCAGTGCCTCCTCTTCTGAAAGTTTGTCCTTTATCATGAGGATTATGCTCACTAACATTTGTTTCTTTTAAACTGTGAGCTCCAACATTCATTATTTCTTTAAAATTAGATGCCCCATAAGTCGACATAAGTCTGTTAAGATTTTTTTCATCCACACCAAATCCAGTGTCTTTCATTTCAAGCGGATTAAAAATTTCTTCTTTAAGCGTGTCACCAAAGTCTTTTTCATTGACGATTTCAATAATCCTAGCCAAAACATCCATTGAAACAGAATAATTAAATCTTGTACCAGGTTGATAAGCTAATGGTAATTCCGAGAGAAGAGCACAATTTTCCTCTAAAGATTTTCTTCCATCATCGGAAATATTTTTTTTTTTATATAGATGTGCAATATGGCAACCTATCAAAAAATCATATGTTAAACCACTTCTATGAGTTAAGAGATCCTCAACAATAATAGGTCTATTTAAATCCTCTATTGATCCATCAGGATTCATTACTTTTAATTTTTCAAAAGATGGAATAAACGAAGCTACGGGATCATATAAACGTAACTTTCCTCTTTCTATTAATATTAAAGCCATAACAGAGGTGATTGGTTTAGTCATTGAATAAATTCTGTAAATAGCATTTTTAGGTATGGGCTTTTTTTGTTCAAAATTTTGATACCCAGACTTTCCAGATAGAACTATTTTTCCTGATTTTTCTGCAACCCACTCAATACCACTAAATAAACTTCTATTAACATAACTATCAGCAATATCTTGGATCACATTTTTTCTATTAAATTTAGTCATGGCAAACTACCCTTATAATTATCTTTCATTTATTAATGAAAGATTACTCTCATGCGTATCTTGATTAATTTTATACAAACTAAAAAAATAAATCGAAAATAAATATAAAATCATATAAATAGGCACAAAAAATAAAGCTATATTTGTTAATATAGTGTCATCTATTGACCCTGGTTTTGCATTTGCTGGAAGTCCTGCAAGCGAAGTAACAAGTCCTGCGAGAAAAATACCAACGCCTGAGACAGCTTTTGAAGAAAAACCTTGGGCTGAAAAAAAGATGCCTTCAGAGCGTTTTTTAGTTGTTAACTCAGAGTCTTCAACAATATCTGAAACCATAGATGAGACTAAAATTGTAACAGCAACTCCTGTCGAAACCTCTATAAAATAATATGAACTCATCATTAACAATAATCCATTAGACCCAAAGCTTGGAGCTAATTCAAAGATTCTTAAAATGTAAGGTACTGGAGTTAATGCTAAAGCTATACTCCCGCAAATAATAGCGGCGTTTTTTTTACCTAAACTTTTTGATAGCATACGAGCAATTACCATAGAACATATAATACCGGGTACCACAGCTACAAAAGAAATAATACCAATTTGGAAAGTACTAAAACCCCAAAAAAATGTGTTAAAATAAATATTTAGAGCTGATGAAAATCCTGCCGCCATTCCTGCAAAAATTCCACCAATGAATAATACCAAAAAAGACTTATTCAAAAGAGTCTTTTTAAGCTCATCCTTAATCTCACTAAAATTATTATTTGCAGCCGGCTTTGTTAAATTAGGTATTAAATGGTTTAAACCTCTTGATGAAATAATCATTGCCACCAACATAATAATTGCAGCCACAAATCCATATATTTGATAACCCTCCGGATTTAACTGACCATTTGGATAATCATCAGTTGGTCTTAAAAATACAAAATACATTAAAACTGTCATTATTGTACCTCCCATCCAGCCAAAAAAATAACGCAAGGACATCATTTTTGTTCTCTCATGATATTCTTTAGTGATCTCTGGCCCAAGACTTTGATTAGGTATTTCAAATAATGTTGTAAAGGTTCTCACGAGAATAGCCATAATAAGAAGATATAAAAAAAGATTAAAATCTGTATCAAAAGTTGGTGGATTCCATAACAAAATAAAAAAAATAGGAACCGGAATTAGTGCGGCATACATATATGGATGTCTTCTCCCAAAATGGGATTTTGTATGATCAGAAGAATAACCAATGATTAAATCAGAAATGGCATCCCATATAGTAGCAATTGCTAGAGCAAGAGAAGCCATCCATGCTGGTAACCCAATAACCATATTGTAATAGAAAAATAGAAACCAAGAAAAAGCGTTTCCTTTTATTCCAAAAGCAACTGAGCCAATTCCATAAAAAAGAAAGTTTCTATCATTTTTCATTCTTTAAACAGCTTTTTCAGCTAATAAAGCTGATGCATTTAATTCATCCGCAATACTTCTTGCTTCCTCAGGAGAAAAATCCATTGGAAGATCAATATTATTAGATGTTAAATATATCCTCACCATACCTCGATCAGTTGGACCAATTTGTAAATCAGTTACTTCATCGGATTGATTATTAATTCCTTTTTTCAATTTTCTTACCTTCCATAATTAAGATTTAGTTTTCAAGTTTTGCCATTGCTTGAGCTACAGATGCATCAATATCAGCACTTCTAGGATTTCTTCTTAATGTAAGGCCGCCATTTACTTGAAGATTTTGACCAGAAAGGAAACATTCATCGCTGCATAAGAAAACTGCCATCGCAGCGATATCCTCAGATGTTCCTATTCTTCCTAGAGGATATTCTCTTAGAAATGCTTCTTCTAATCCTGGCGCAGCCATTGCATCTTGTGTCATAGGCGAAGCTGTCAATCCTGGTGAAATTGAATTGGCTCTTATACCTCGTTCACCAAACTCATTAGCTACTGTTCTAACAACATGATCAATGCCAGCTTTTGTACCCATGTAAGCAGCATGATTATCTAACATAATTGTTGCTGTTGCAGATGATATTTGTATAATTGAACCTCCCTCAGTCATTGCAGGAATGCAGGCCTGAAAAAACTGATACGGGCCTTTAAACTGAAGATTCATTATTTTAATAAGATCCTCCTCTTTACTTTCTAAGAAAGGAGATAGATAACCCCAGCCAGTTGCTTGAATTGCTGAATGCAAAACACCATGACGATTTACTACTTCATTAACCATAGCATCTATTTCTTCTTTTTTAGTGATATCACATAAGATATAAGAACCACCCGTTTCATCAGAAATTTCCTTAAGAGAGTCTTCATTTCTTCCTGCAAGAACTAACTTTGCTCCTTCTTTTGCAAAACGGCGAGCCATGACTTGACCCATATTATCTTTTCCTGCAGCACCTATAATTAGAGTTACTTTTTCATTTAAATTCTTGTTACCCATTTTTCACCCCTTTATTTAAATTAATCATATTTAGTTTGCGTTAATATTTATAAATTTTCAACTGTGTTTGTTATCAGGAATATTTAAAAAGAAAACACAAATAAAAGCTAAAAAGCAAACAGCTGTATTTAAATAAAAAGCTAGGTCATAATTTCCATTAATATCATATAACCATCCGGATAAGGGGCCCCCTACAACCTGTATAGGAACCATAAAAGGTACCGCTATTCCCAGTGCTTTTCCAAAATTTACAGGGGAAAAGGTTTTCGAAAAAAGAATATTCATTAACGGAACAGTTCCTCCAAGGCCAAGGCTCATTATAAAAATAGAAATTAGCAAGGGGTAATAGCTTGAAAATAAAGAAACCATAATAATACCAAAACCTTGAATTGATACTGAAACCCATAATGTTTTTTTAGCAGATATCATATCTATAAGCTTACCAAAAACAATTTTTCCTAATGCAGCGCCTAATGCACCAATAGAAACAGCAATACCAGCTTTACTTGCATTAAAACCTAAATCTGTTGCATGAGGAAAAATATGACTATAGACACCTAGATTTGCACAAAACTGTAAGCTAAAAATTAGAATTAAAACCCAGAAAGTACGTACTTTTAATATATCAATAATATTCATCATTTGTTCTGCGACGCTATTATCAATTTCTTTAGTCAATTTCTCATTATCAATATTTTGATCAATATCAGAGGGTTTATTGATAATCAAATAACGACAAAAAGGTACAAAAAAGACAATTAGAAAAATGCCAAATATTATATATGTTGCTCTCCACCCATATAAACTGATTAAATAGACAGAAACAGGAGGAATAAAAACCCCTGATAAAGAAATACCAAGAGTAGCATAACCAATTGCAGTACCAATCTTTTTCTTAAACCAATTAGAAATTAATTTAGATGTCGCTAAATTACCAAATAATGTCATCCCCAATGCAACTATAGATCCATAAACAATTAAAAATTGATAATAGGTTTGACAAAAACCGAGTAAAATTAACCCGGTACCAAAAATTATTGCCCCAATAGATAGAAGATTTTTAAGAGAGAATCTATCTACTAGCTGACCACAAATTGGAGCAAATACCCCAGCAGCAATAATCATAATCGATAAAGTACTTGATATTAAAAATCTTCCAGCATTAAATTCATTTTGAAGATGTATATAAAAAATAGAATAGGCATAAAAGGGAATGCCAACTGAAAACATGTTGATAAAACCGGAGCTGGCTACAATTCTCCATCCATGAAATGATTTAAACAACTTTATCCCCGACTTAAAATAAAAAATACTTACAATAAATATATAAAATCTAATGAAAAGAAATTTTTTAAAAATGTTTTTAAAATTATTAATTATCTATAAGCTAATTATTAGACAATAAAGGATTTAGTTATGAAAAAATTTATCTCAATTTTTATTTTTAGTTTTATATTTTTTAATTTTATCTCACTTCAAGCACATAATCTTGAACAATCAGTAAATAATGAAGACAGATCAAAAGAAAATATTGAAAGAGATAAATTTCGACATCCATATGAAACACTAAAATTCTTTGGAATTGAGCCTGAAATGACAGTTGTTGAGTTGTCCCCTGGAGGGGGTTGGTATACTGAAATTCTTGCGATTTATATGTATGATGAAGGTAAATTAATCACTGCTCCTTACAGCGCTTCATTGAGTGATTATGCGAAAAGATCAAGAGAAGCCTTTGAGGCTAAATTAAGTGGCAAAAGTATTTATGAAAAAGTAAAAATTGTTGATCTATTTGGTGAGCTTGCTCAAAATGAAACGGTTGATGCTGTCCTTACATTCAGAAATGTTCATAATTGGCTTGGGGAAGATGGAAGTGGAGTAAAAAAAATATTTGAACAATCCTATGCCGCCCTAAAACCTGGAGGTATTCTAGGTGTAGTAGAACATAGAGCAAAACCTGGAACTTCAATTAAGGAAATGAAAAAAAGTGGTTATGTAACCGAAGAGCTTACCATTAATTTAGCAAAAGAAGCTGGTTTCATTTTATCAAAAAAGTCTGAAATCAATGCCAATATAAAAGATACTAAAGATCATCCTAATGGAGTTTGGACGCTTCCGCCCACTCTTTTCTTGAAGAATGGAGATAAAGAAAAATATCGTCAAATTGGTGAAAGTGATAGAATGACACTTCTTTTCAAAAAACCAATTTAATTGAGTAACCAAATCAACTACAAAAGAAATTGAAAAAGAAAGAATAAATTATAGGAGATAGAGTGCTTAATCTTAATGCAATAAATTATGAATTTCCTGGAGATTCATTCATTATAGACAAAAAAACAAATGAATTAGTAAGCTTATCCACTGGAAAACAAACAAGTATAAATATTGATAATAACGACTCTCATCAAATTTTTTCACTTATTGCTATGAGCCATAGTGGTATTTCATTAGACGAATTATTTAAATTATTAGATTTTGATGTAAGTAAAGGACCAATGTTAGGACAATGTGATATTTCATTCAATTCTAAAATAATGCTTAACCAAAAATATGATGTCAAAGGCAGAATTATTTCTTTAGACCACAAAAAATCAAAAAAAATTGGTGATATAGATATAGTTAAATTTGTTGTAGAAATTATATTAGAGAAAGAAAAGATAGTTAGTGCAGAATACACACTAATACTTCCCTGTTAATATTATGGAATTAAAAATTAATCAAAAATTAGATGAATGGAAACACACTGTTAAACAGTCTGACTTGGTAACTTGGTCAAATATTCTTAATGATCCAAATCCAATTCATCTTGATAAAAATAAAGTAATCGAACTTGGCTTTGGTCATGATTGTATAAATCAAGGGCCCGCAAATATTGCTTATGTAATAAACTGTATATCTAAAAATTTTAAAGATTATGAACTCTTGAGTATAAATAATAAATTAAAAGGAAATGTTTTCTCTGGAGATGAAATCAAAGTTAATGGAATTATTAATGATATAAAGAAAAAGAAAAATGCTATCTATATTAGCCTCGAATTAAATTTAAAATCAAATACAAAAGATGACCTTATGTTTTCAAAGGCCGAAATAAAACTTGTAATAACTTAATGATTTTATATGACTCTATGAGATTTACCTCTTATTAGATTTATTCCTTCTCCATTCCCATGGTTTTATAAACTTACTTCTCCATAACCCTCTTTTATTCTCTCTAGCTAACTCCTCTTCATCAATATAATCTTTAGAATACTCTCTATATGCTAGAGCATATCCTTCCTTCACCATTATACTGGCTATATCCATACGCCTATCATCTTTAAGGATATAGCATCGTACTAATATTCTTTTATAGCGATCTTGCCCTAGATCTTCACATTCAAATCCGTTTGTTTCATGCAATTGCTCTAGATATAAAGTTGCTGCTAATCCACATTCCCAATCCTGGTTATTAAGGGTACAGATTTGATTAATCTCTGGTGCATCCATACCCTCTAAACGATAACGAATACCATTGCGTTTTAGAGTATCGCCATCAGTAATAGTATAAGTTTGAGGATTCCAGTCCTTAGCAATTAAACTTATTGAGAAGAAGAAAATAGAGAAAATAAAAAATATTACAAATTTAATTGAAAACATAATCAATAAAATAATCCCAAATCTTTGTACCTTTTAATAATAAGGACTAAGTGATTAATATAATCGTCCTCCGTAGCATACCCACCTTTCTTTAATGCGGTAATATATTCTTTATTGGTCTTTGCTTCTTTTAGCCCATTTCGTACATAACGATCTCTATTAATGACACGCATATAAGCCATCCAATTCTCTTCTAGATTCTCAAAGGATTCAAAATTTTGATAGAAATACTCCTCTTTACCATCTCTTGTTTCTTCTTTTGTTATAGCTCTATAAATATTAAGTCCATAAATTCCATTTCTGTTTTTACGAGCCTTTATACCGAAAATATTGTTAGCATTGCGTGCTATATCTGAAGCACCATAGCGTGATTCATAACTTGCTTGAACAGCCACAGCTTCAGGAAAAGGATGCTTTTTATACTTTGCAAAGCGATACATTAATCTTACAAAATCTAAATAGCGTTTATTGCGAAGAGTTTGTTGTTGATCTGTATCGTTATATAGATATTTACTTGGAACTATGTCGGTAATACTTTTAGAAGCTATATTTTCAATAGGTATTTCTTTACCCAGAAAGACTGAGAGTATTGTGAAAAAAATAATTACAACTTTAAAAATTTTTTAACCCTCTAGTTTTATAAATATTTATTAAGCAACTGACTCCTCTGAAACCACTTCCGCTTGACGTAGTATAAGGTCAAATGCCTCTTCTTGCTCATCCGGAGGATATTATTAACTTTTAAGAAGTGTTTTCACCATTAATCTTATTTTGCTCTTAAACTCTTTCTTACAGACCAATAAACAATAACTTGTTTTCGTAATTTTTGAGCAACTTTTCGAGCTATTTCCATAAGGTTTGCTTAAAATCAGTTTTTTCATTAGTCATTTTTTATCTCTATAGAAAAAGATTATCAGGAAAAAATATTATGTCACAATTATTTGTAAAAACTAAAAGCTTTATGAATTAAATTTTTATAAAATTATTTTAATTTAACATCTTTTTTTTATTCAATAGTTGAAAAAATCTTAATAATGATAGATACATATGTTGTGGGCAGCCATAGCTCAGTTGGTTAGAGCGCCTGGTTGTGGACCAGGAGGTCCTTAGTTCAAATCTAAGTGGCTGTACCACATTAATTTTAGTTATCCACAGAAAAGTAAAGTTATCCACAGTTTTATGTTTTTTGCCTATTGTTTAGATTAATATTTTATGCTTTTATCAACTCATCGATAGAAATGACCAATTATCGATGGGCGGGTGTCACCGCAGCGAGTAACGAATGGTCATCGGAACATGGTAAAAGAAGAATAGTAATATTTGGAAAGAACCACTTCTGATGGAGAAGAAAACCAAGAAAGCCCTTAGGGGAAAGAAAGGAAGGAAGCTCCATGAAATTGAAAGCCTAGAAAAGCCCTTAGGGGAAAGAAAAGGAAAGAAATTTTTAAAAGAAGAGCGAGTGGCAAGCTTAATCGAGGGCGATTAGGTGTTAAAAAGGAACCTTAACGGGTTCCTTTTTTCATTTTAAATCTCTATTTTTATTCTAAACCCCTATCGCTTAATAGTGCAGAAATTTCAGGATTACTCCCTGCAAATGTTCGATAAAGCTCCATAGGATCTTCTGTTCCACCCTTTTCAAGAATAAACTCTCTATATTTGTCAGCTAAATCTTTATTAAATATATCACCTGTATTTTTAAATCTTGCAAAAGCATCGGAGTCTAAAACAGCTGCCCATATATAACTGTAATATCCAGCAGAATAAGAGGAGGAATATATATGCTGAAAATAAGTAGTTCTATATCGAGAAACTATTTCATCAATTAATCCTATTTTTTTAAGAGAATTATTTTCGAAGTCAATCGTATTTTGAATTTCATTAGTTCTAAGCGAATGCCAATCCATATCTAGGTAAGATGCTGCTAAATATTCAACATTTGCAAAACCTTGATTAAACTTACTAGCATTTTGCATTTTGAAAATTAATTCATCACTTATAGGTTCTCCAGTTTTATGATGTTTTGCATATAGTTTTAGTAATTCTGGTTCAACTGCCCAATGTTCAAGAACTTGAGATGGAAACTCAACAAAATCTCTTGAAACTGATGTACCTGAAAGGCTGGGGTATTGAGTATTTGTGACCAACCCATGTAAGGCATGTCCAAATTCATGAAAAAGTGTTGTTACATGCTCAAGATTTAAAAGTGAAGGCTTATCATTTGATGGAGGTGGAAAATTACAAACATTTACTACAATTGGCCTCTTTCTACCATCGAAGTTTGACTGATCTTTAAAAGTACTCATCCATGCACCGCCTCTTTTGCTAGTACGTGTAAAATAATCACCAATATAAATTCCTAAATGAGAACCATCTCTATCCTTAACCTCCCATACTCTTGCATCTTCATGATAAAGCTCAATATCAAACCTTTCTTCAAAAGATAATCCAAAAAGTTTATTGGCAGTTTTGAAGATACCATCAATTGTGTTATCAAGGGTGAAGAATTCTTTTAGTTCTTCATCATTAAGATCATATTTTTCTTCTCTCAGCTTTTCTGAATAGTACCACCAATCCCAGGAGGCAATTTTAAAATTTCCACCCTCTTTATTAACTAGAGATTGAAGATCTTCTAACTCTTTATTGGCTCTTAATAAAGCTGGTTGCCATAATTGATCGAGAAGGTCATATACAGCTTCAGGTGTTTTAGCCATTGTATTATCTAATACATAATGCGCATGTGTCTCAAAATTAAGTAAATTTGCTCTTTCGAATCTTAGTGAAGAAATTTTTGCAGTAATTTCCTTATTATCAAACTCATTATTATTATTACCCCTATTTGTGTAACCTTTGTATAACCTCTCTCTTAAATCCCTTCTCTTTGAATAAGCAAGAAAAGGATACATGCTACTTCTGTGAGGCGTAAAAATATATTTGTTCTTATAAGCCTTATCTTTTGTTTCTTTATATTTTTTATCAGCCTCCTCTTTTGCCTGAATAATAATATCATCTGGGAGACCATCTAAATCATCTTTAGTTAAAATGATCTCAAAATTATTAGTCTCAGACAATAAGTTTTGTGAAAATTCAACTGAAAGTTTAGATATTTCTTGATTAATTGATGAATATCTCTCTTTCTCAGGACCCTCAAGTAACGCACCATTTCTGATAAAATTCTTATACTTCTCTTCTAGAATTTTTCTTTCCTCAGAAGATAAACTCAGATCATCAACATTGTCCCACAAATATTTAATCTTTTGAAAAATTTTGGGATTTAAACTTATTGAGTCATAATGCTCAGATAATATTGGTGATATTTCCTTTTCAATATCCTGAATTTCCTCGTTGGAAGTCGATCCAGATAGATTAAAAAAAACAGCACCAGTTCTGTCCAATAAAGCACCAGATTTTTCAAGTGCAATGATAACATTCTCAAATGAGGGCTTATCTGAATTATTAATAATGCTAGCTATTTCTTTATTATGTTCATCTATACCCATAAGAAATGCAGGTATAAAATGGCTATTATTAATTTTTGAAAAAGGAGGTATTTCAAATTCAGTATCGTATTTATTTAAAAAAGGATTATCCATAGCCCATATATTAGAAAAATTGAGAACAATAATATAGAAAAAAATAATTAGTCTTTTCATTTTTCAGATTGCAGATCAAATCAATCCTTTATATTTAATTTTGAGCTATTGTAAATATTAATAAAAAGTTCTCTAGAATAATAAAATAATGATGAAAAGAATACGGTACTCAGCAAAAGTCGAAAATCAAAAGGAATAGCCTTCATATAAGTCTTTAGGAGAGAAAAACCTAGACCACCAGATAACCAAACAGAAAAGTTAACAAATATATGCCAAATAAATACCGAGATAACACCTCTCAAAATCAAATTTTTGAAAGTTAAGCTTTTTGATAAGACCGCTAAAACGCTGGATATAAAAATACAAAAATATACAACTGGCATAGAGGAATAAAAGCCTAAAAAGGGATCAGTAATTATCAAAACACCAACTGGTAAAAATAGTTGAATATATCTATTGTTAGTTAAAAAAGGGAGAAAAGAAGCAACAGCAATTATAGGCGTAAAGTTTGAAGGTAAACCTATAAAGCGGCTCAAAATTAAGCAAAATATAAATAAAGTAGATGATTTTAAAAATTCTAACAATATTTTCTCCTAAACTCTTAAACTATACTTTGAGACAAATATCAATAATACTTCCATTTTTATAATATTAATGTACATATGACATGTTTTTTAATTAATAATTATTTATAAACTGCAAACTATGAACAATTTTATAAAAATTTTAAATATTATTCACAGAGAGGGCTGGAAATTTTCAGCAATATCACTCCTCATTTCAATATTATTAGCAGTTTCTGTTCCCCAATTATCTTTATTTGGTTTCTTAATAACATTTTTTATTCTTTGGTTTTTTAGAGATCCAGACAGAAATACACAAAATGAAGAGGGTAAAATTATTTCACCAGCTGATGGTAAGGTTTGTTTAATAGATTCATCAATTCCTCCAAAAGAATTAAACTATGGTAATGACGAAATGTTGAGAGTTTGTATTTTCATGAATGTTTTCAATGTTCATGTAAATAGAAGCCCGATTAAAGGAAAAATTAAAAAAATTGAATATAAACAAGGAAGTTTTTTTAATGCTAGCCTTGATAAGGCTAGTGAAAAAAATGAAAGAAATAGTATCATTATCTCAACTGAAAATGGTATAGAAGTAATTGTCGTACAAATAGCTGGTTTAATAGCTAGACGAATTTTAAGTTTTGTAAATGATGGAGATCATCTAAAATCAGGTGAGCGATTTGGATTAATTAGGTTTGGTTCGAGAGTGGATGTTTACTTACCAAAAACTTTTAAATCAGAAATTAAAGTTGGCGATAAAACTATTGCAGGTGAAACAATTATAGGGTCCTTTTAATCCTATTAAGTGATAATGAATATTTACTAGTAAGTGATAATGAGTATTTAAATGAGCAAACTATCAATCAGATCAATTATTCCTAATATAACAACATTAATTGGATTATGTTTTGGTATACTAGCAATATGTTTTGCTTTATCTGGTCAATCAAAATTATCGGTCATATGTATTATGATGGCCTCTATATGTGATGTCCTTGATGGACGTCTCTCAAGACTTTTAAAAAGCGAGACTAGGCTTGGTGCAGAATTAGACTCACTGGCTGATTTTTTAAACTTTGGAATTGCACCTAGTATACTAATCTATATATCACTTTTACAAAATGCTGGGTTAATTGAGAGGGTAGCTGTTCTATCATTTATTATTTTCTCTTGCCTAAGACTTGCACGGTTTAATGCCGATATTGATAACAAGAAAAATAAATCAACTAATTTCTTTACTGGAATTCCTACTCCTGCGGGAGCAGGCTTAATATTATTGCCTCTAATTCATTCATTTTTAGGTTTTAACTGGGCTTATGAAACACCAATCATAGCGAGTATATACTTTCTTATAATTGGATTACTCTTAGTAAGCAAAGTTCCAACCTTTTCAGGAAAACAAATTAGATTTCAGTTGAAAAAATTTAAAGATTTAAAAATAATAGTTTGTGTATTTTTATTTATAATTTGTATGATTAACTCACCATGGATTACTCTTAGTTTAGTTGGTCTCAGTTATATTATATCAATTCCTTTGTCTATAAGAGCATGGATAAATGAAAAAGATTTGGATAAAAATTCTTCGGATACCTTGGAAATCTAATTACTGTTTAGGCATTTGAACAAGTTTATTTGTTGACGTTCCTTTTGCAATTAAATCACCATTTGAGTTTGAAAGAGTACCCTCAACAAAAGCTATTGACTTGCCGAGTTTAATAACTTTTGCTGCAGCTACAACAACTCCAGGATTAGCTGATTTTAAGAAGGTTATTTTTAATTCTAATGTTAAAGGACTGAGCTTAAAATCTGTAGGAATCATCACACTATGTGCCATAGCGGAGTCAATCCAACCAGTTACATAACCACCCTGAACAATATTACCAGAGTGACAATGACGAGTCTCAGCAATATATTCAATTTTTATTGATTGATTTTCTCTACTGAATTCTAAAATTTTACTAAACCCCATTCCTTGAAAAAGAGGTTCTTCACGCATATACTTGTTTCTTCTCTTGATATCCATTTCTTTACCCAAAATCATTAACAGAAATCAAATTTGATGATATCATTAAATCATTTCCAATATCATAGATTAATTCCTCTAGTTTGTTAGTGTTTAAATTACCCGTTTCAGTTTGTTGATAAGAAACCTCAAGACCTCCTATTGAATTGACTCTAACAGTAGAAGAGTCTTGATCACCTATTTTCTTATAGGCAGTAAATCTAACAAAAACTAAGTCCTTTTCTGGCCATATATAAATTAACTGTCCGTCTAAACCTCTGGCTGAAAAAAAAGGATAATCAATATCTTCGGTTTCACTTGTCCACCATTGAAAACCATAAGGCATTAAATTATCATATTTTGAGGTTGCTAAATCAATCCAATTCGATGACACAATCTGTTGATTTTCCCAACTACCTTCTTGAGCGATCATTAAACCAAACTTTGCAAACTCTCTGGGGGTCATATCAATACTGGCATATGTAATTGTATTACCTCCTTGATCAGTCCACCAAGTTTCATTAATATCTATTAAGTTGAAAAGTTTTTTGTCAGCGTATTCCTGAAAAGATAAACCAGTAGCATTTTGTATTATTTCGCCTAGCAACATCGAATCTTCATTTGAATATCGAAATAATGTTTCTGGTGGCCTTATAACATCTCTGTCCAAAGAATGACTTACCATATCAGGCATAACGTAGACAAAACCATGATCTTCCATTCCAGATCTCATTGAAAGTAAATGTTTTAATAAAATCTTATCTTGTTCTTGACCTTTCCACCCCGGCAAATAGTCTGTAATAGGGTCTTCAATAGAGTTAATAAAACCTTCATCAATTGCAATACCAATCAAGGTTGATGTAAAACTTTTGGCAACAGACCAACTGGTTACTATACTTTTTTCATCATAATTATCCGCGTAATACTCTGCCACGATGTTTGAACCTTTCAATAAAATAGCAGCTTGAGTATTAGCTTCTTCACTCTTAACAAAATTCATCAAAGCGTTAACCTTGCTTGAGTCTAAGCCGACGCTTTCAGGACTTATTATTTGCCAAGAAAATTGTTTATTACTTAAAATTAGTCTGCCATTCTCAATCATTACATTAGATAAACCACTTATTGAATTACTGGATGGAAAGGAATTAATTCCAAAATTAATTACAAAATCTTCATAGTTGTTTTGATCAACAATTAATCCAATTGTGGCGTTTCCTCCGATCTCATAGAAATTCTTATGTGAAGAGTTAATTGTTATCTCTGCATTATTTGTTAAAGTTATTTGAAATGCTGTTGAAGCAAATTTACTTGATAATATTGATAATCCATCAGTTAATTGAATGATATTAGTTCCCTCTGTATCTATAATATTTATCTTTGACTCATCACTAATTGCGCTAGTAATTATGTAGGTATCATCACCCTCAAGTCCTCTATAGGTTGTATTGTGCAAAGTGGGAATTATTATATCATTATCTGAACTATAATTTATAGTCATTTAGGGAACCAACCATTCCCCATGAAATACTCCATTTTCATATTTATATTTTGCTCTTAAGTGACCTGCTGAATGCAAAAAAAGTGTCTCAATAGAACGAATATGACAATTAATTATTACAAAATTATCAAAACCATTAAGCTTATCGTCACCTTCATCTTCAAAATATACCTCTTCTCTGGAAGTAACAACTTTGCCAGGTGCGTCTTTTACTCGATAACATTCTCGGCTCATAGGATACATCTTAGACCAAACATCGAATAGTGCCTCCTTGGACTCTTCAATAATTGCATTTGCCATCAATCTAACCTGAAGTTTATTAGCCTTATCATAGCCCAATAATGAAATAGAACTATTATTCTTAATATCTATGATTTTATTCGATCTTATATCGGTATGGAATCGAACTAAAGAGTTGGCCATATCAACTTTCCTTAAAACAACATTTCTATTCTGAGGTCTATTATCTTTATCAATTGTTCCAAGAACCAAAAGATGAAAATGATGGCCACGCTCGGTTACACCTTTCTCAAGGTTAGAAAATACAAATTCTAAGCTTTTTTTTAGATCCAAAGATGGATGATCGTTTGGAATTTCTCTTGGCATTCTATTCCTGTCTTTAATAATAATTTTATAAACTAATAAAATAGTTATTTAAGTAATAATTTAAAGATAAAAAACTAATATTTATTCAAGATAAAAATCTTGAAGTTTTAAAATATCCTCCTCATTTAGATTTAAGGCCTCAGAAATGTAACGATCCATTCCTCCCCATTTACTATCGATTGTATCAAAGGCAGCTTGTATGTATTTCTCCTCAACTAAGTTAATTTTACGAAGATTATCAGTATCAGCTCGAAAGAAAGTTTTTAATTCTATTTCCAACATTTTATCATCAACGTGATCTTTAACATATGTGTTTGTAAGTAAATAATCTTCAATAACCTTGTCTCTAGTAACACCAAGTATAGTTAATATCATAGCACTTGCAAAGCCAGCCCTATCCTTTCCAGCAGTGCAGTGAAAAACTAGAGGCTCGGCATTATTTTCTATGATATATCTAAAAAAATTTTTATATTCCTCTGCAAATTCCTCAACAATCACAATATTAAAATCCCTTAATAAATTACTTGAGTCTAAGTCTCCAAAAGTTAGATCCTTTATAAGATTTTTCATTGAGTCATCATCCAATTCTTTTGGTTGAAATTTTATGGGAAGGTTTACTTCCGTCATATTTGGATTTAGCCTGTTAGGCTCATTTTCTCTTTCTTCAACTGAACGAAAATCTACTACCGACTCAATATTCAATCTCTTCATATATTTTAAATCTTCATCAGTTAAAGAATGAAGGTTATCTGATCGATAAATTTTTCCCCATTTAACAGTTCGGCCATCTTTCGTCTTATAACCACCTAAATCCCTAAAGTTGTGAGCTCCTGTAAAAGGAAGCTTTCTATAGTCTTCTCTTAACTTTTCAGAAAATTTTATTGGAATCGGTCTTTCAAATGAAAGATCTTCTTTTTCATCAAAAAGAAAGACTGAAATAATAACTATAATTAAAATAATGAATATAAATTTAATAAATCTCATTGAAATACCTATGACTATTAATTCATTTTTTGAACAAGGCAGTTTTAATGACTATCTAGCTCTTCTTTGACTTTTTATCTCTTTTCTCATCTTGATTATATTTTGATAATCGTTTTCATCAACTTTTACAAAACCTAAACTGTTACCATTTGTAATTTGATTGTAACAAGAGAGATTTTTTTTATATAACTCAAGATTAAGGTTAGTAATTTTTTTCTTAAAATCAACGGGTAAAGATTTTTGTATAACATGCGGTCCATTAATTATTATATCTGAAAGCCAAATGACCCTGATATCATTTAAATTAAGAAGGCCTTTATTAGACATATTTTTCAAAACTCCCCTTGTATATCCTTCATCAACCTCACCAATACCTGATACCCAAGTTACTCCAGCATCATACTGATTATTTAAAACAGCTATTACAGCCTGTTCATGCCCTCCAGCAAAACCGGTATAGCTAAAATAATCATTGATACTGATACCTTTTTTTACAAACTCGTAGCTGGGTACCAAAAAACCAGATGTTGAATTAGGATCTGACCAAGCAATTGACTTATTTTTCATATCCTCTAGAGAAAAAATCTTAGAGCTTTTCTTTACATACATTGCAGCTTTATAACCTTTAGATCCATCATTCTCCTTAACTGTTAATATAGGTTCAACAATATCAGGGTTTTCAATGAAGATAGCGGCGTAACCCGATGCTCCGATACTTGCATAATCTAAAAAGCCACCTAGAAGTCCATGAATTACTCCAGCATAATCTGAGGCAGGAAAAAATTTAACAGGTATTTTAAGATTATTCTCTAAGTATACTCTCCAGCATTCATAATTTTTAATTCTATCAGCTTCATTTTCTCCACCCAGAAGCCCAATTCTCAAAATATTTACTTCATTTCTCCAGCTTTTTTCAAAACTAAAATCATTAGAGGAATTACCAAATAAAGGAGAAGAAAAAATAGATAAAAAAATTGCTGCTCGTAAAAACAAATTATTCCTCATTACTCATATAATTATATAATATGACAGTAAGTTGATATATTAAGAAATCAATATCTTTTTATTAAAAAGGAGTTTTAAGTGCTTAAAAATTTAAAAAATTATTCTTTTAATTTAGATATTAAAAAATCTGTTCTCGATGATGTTGCGTATCGAGTTAAAAACTCTCGAATAATAAATGATTATGGAAATAAAAAATGGAAATATGGTACTGAAGAAACTTATTTAAAAAATTTAATTGATTATTGGTCAAACCAATATGATTGGAAAAAACAAGAAAAAGAAATAAATAAGTTTTCTCACTATAA
>PBNH01000023.1 GCA_002723035.1 Rhodobiaceae bacterium
GTTGAAAGAGATAGAGTTCACGGTAAGTGGAAAACATCTTTATCAGTAGCTGGTTTAGTTACTGGTGTAGCATTCTGGCATTATTTATATATGAGAGGAATGTGGATAGAAACAGGAACATCACCAACAGTTTATAGATATATTGATTGGTTGTTAACTGTTCCTCTACAAGTTGTTGAGTTTTATCTAATTCTTGCTGCTGTTACTACTGTGAGAGGCGGAGTATTTTTTAAATTATTAATTAGCTCTCTAGTAATGCTAATTGCTGGTTACCTTGGTGAAGCTGGTCTTGCGCCTGTTCTACCTGCCTTTGTAATTGGTTGTGCAGCTTGGTTCTACATAATCTATGAATTATTTGCAGGTGAAACCTCAAAAATTAATGTTGCAAGCGGAAATGCTTCTTCACAAATGGCCTTTTCTGCATGTAAGTGGATTTTAACTGTCGGTTGGTTAATCTATCCTGTAGGATACTATCTTGGTTATTTAGGTGGCGGAGTTGACACAAATAGCCTTAACCTTGTTTACAATTTAGCTGACTTTGTAAATAAAATATTATTCGGTCTTGTAATTTTTGTTGCTGCGTCGAGAGACTCAAACGCATAATTATAATTCTTTATAATGAAGAGAAGGGCTTAATTAATTTTAAGCCCTTTTTTTATACCTACTTAATTTTTATTTCTTTTTGCGAATACTTAAAACAAATAATCATCTCGTTGTAATCTGTAAGCATATAAAAATCACCTTCATAAAGGTAAGCTGTTCTCTCAAGTGATTTAGATGTTTTTAAATTTACAGCTACACCCTGCTCAATTGCTAGCTGGCATTTTTTTGTATCAGTTGCCTCATTTTTTGACCAAACAGCTTGACTATCATTCGAGTAGGCAAATGCAGTAGGAAGAAGGATCATTATTGAGATTAAAAAAAATTTCATTTTATTAACTTATACTGAATTTTTAAAAATTCTTACTGCCATATCTAATAAACAAATAATAGAGAGAAACCAAACAACAGTTCTCAAGTAAGAAACACCTAAATAGTATAAAATACAATATACAACTCTTAAAACTAGCCATACAGTCGCAGCTAAAATACTATCAATATTAATTATAATACTTAATAAAGATAGAGGTAAGAAAATAAATAAACTTTCTTTCAAATTTTTTAAAGCCCTTATTCCCCTCTCGGAAATAACTGGGCGTTTCACTTCTTCATCTCTACTAGATAAGTGATAAGATAAGGATACATCCCTCAAACCAAGAATCATAGGTAGCGGTAGCTGAATAAAATAAAATAATAATGTAAATAAAATAATATCGATCATATTCTCTCTCCTTTAAATTATTAAATAAACCTAATTTAGAGGTAATACGAGTCGTTGAGGAGTTGTAATGGATTTTTAAAATATGATAGAAAAATAAATGAAAAATTTTATTAAAGAGTCAAATCATTTTTTTAAAATAGGAATTCCAATTTTTGGATCCCAGCTTTCTTATATGATAATGCATACTACAGATACAATTGTTTCTGGAAGATATAGTTCTGAAGAATTAGCTGGTCTTGTTCTGGCTGGTGCATTTACATTTCCAGTTTATATGCTTTTTCAGGGTGTAATGTTTGCCATTACCCCTATTGTGGCTCAGCTTTATGGATCAAGAGAATTTATTAAAATAGGCCAAAAAATGAGACAAATTTTTTGGATTGCAATAGTAATTGCCTTTTTAATTTTCTTAATATTTTTATTTTTAAGTAAAATTCTTTTATTTTTTCCACTAGATAAAAATATTCTCTCAATTTCAACTGAATATTTAAAAGCAGTATCCCTTGGAATGTTCTTTTATGTAATGTTTAGGTATTTAAGCTCTTTTAGTGAAGGAATGACATTAACACTTCCTGTATTTTTTGTTGTTCTTTTTGGTGCTGTTATTAACATTCCCTTAGATATCATATTTGCTTTTGGTTATTTTGGAATTCCTGAAATGGGAAGTGAGGGATGTGGTTATGCAACATCAATAGTTTCCATGATTATGTTTTTTTCAATGCTTAGAATTATTTTATCCTCAAAAAAATATAAAAAAACAGAGTTACTTAAAGAATTTAATGGTCCTTCTTTAAGAGTTAGTAAGGAAATTTTAAAGCTTGGTGTCCCAATTGGTATAGGAATATTTGCTGAAATGACAATGTTTTCAGGTGCTGCAATTATAATTGGTCAACTTGGAGATAAAATTTTATCAGGCCATGCGGTTGCATTAAATATAGCGAGTATTCTTTTTATGCTTCCTTTGGCTATAGGTTTAGCTGGTTCAACTAGAGTTGGAAATCTTTTGGGTGAAAAAAGATTTTTGGATGCAAAATATTCCTCTTACGTAGGGGTTTCGCTCTGTTTTATTGGAGCATTATTTAATATGATAATTTTATTAATTTTTAGGGAAAACTTTTCTTCAATATACTCAAAAGATATTGAAGTAATTAATATTGCAATTTCTCTATTATTTTATGCAGCAATTTTTCAAATTCCCGATGGAGTACAAATGGGATCATTGGGTGCACTAAGAGGATATAAAGACACTTTTGCGCCGATGGTATTTCTTGTTATATCCTACTGGATTTTTGCTATACCGCTCGGTTATTTTCTAACTAATTACGGATTAACAAAACCTCTAGGTGCAGAAGGTATGTGGATTAGCATGATAATGGGTTTAATTTTATTTTCTATAATTATCTTTAATAGATTGAGATTAGTATCTTCAAGGTACATTTAAAATAATGTAAACTTAAAAAGTTCAAAGTTATAAAAAATGAAAAAATTAAATGAAAAAATTATATTTCCATGCGGGATTTCTATGAAAAACCTTTTCATGTTGGCCCCTTTGACAAATACACAAAGTTTTGAGGACGGTTGTCTTTCTGATGATGAATTCAACTGGCTAGTTATGAGATCCAAGGGTGATTTTGGTATGACAATGTCTTGTGCATCACATGTGCAAGAAATTGGAAAAGGGTTTTCAGGTCAGCTTGGAATTTTTAATGATAATCACATTGAAGGTTTAAGGAAACTCACTAAAAAAATAAAATCTTTTAACAGTCTAGCAGTAGCACAACTTCACCACGCTGGAATGAGATCTCCTGAAGCTATTATTGGCGAAAGACCAGTCTGCCCCTCCTATGATAAGAAAACTAACTCAAGAGCCCTTACTTTAGAAGAAGTTAAGGAGTTAAGAGATGATTTTATATCCGCTGCAGTTAGAGCAAAAAAATCTGGTTATGATGGTGTCGAGATCCATGGAGCTCATGGCTATATTTTATGTCAATTTTTAAGTTCATCAATTAACAAAAGAAAAGATGAGTATGGTGGATCACTAGAAAATAGATCAAGGATAATTTTTGAAATTATTGATGGTATTAGAAATGAATGTGGAGAGAGCTTTCTTTTAGGAGTTAGACTTTCACCAGAGAGATTTGGAATGGATCTTGAAGAGATAAAAATACTTTGTAAGCAATTGATAGACACAAAAAAAGTAGATTTCTTAGATATCTCTTTATGGGATTCATTTAAGTATCCTGCCGTTGAAAAAGATATAGATAATTCTAATAAAAAAACATTATTAGAGCATTTTACAGAATTAGATTTTAAAAATGTTTTGCTTACAGTTGCTGGAAATATTCGCACAGGTCAAGATGTTAAAAAAGTTATTAATTCCGGTGTAGATTTCGTTGCAATTGGAAGAGCAGCAATAGTTAATCATAATTTTCCAAGGCTGGTAATAGATAATCCTGAATTTGAGCCTATAGAATTACCTGTATCAAAAGATCATTTAAGAAAAGAAGGAGTAAGTGAAAAATTCATAGAATACCTTGGCGTTTTTGAGGGTTTTGTTAAAGAATAAAAAATAAAATTTAAAAATTTTTTTATTAGAGTTTCGCTAAAATCCATATTTTGAATTTCCTCTCAAAGCAAAATACAGTCCCCCGACATATAAACTTACATGCAGATAATCATTTAAAATCACGTCTAGTAAGTTACTTGGCATCATTAACCAAATTACACCAGTAACTACACACGTCATTGTAATACCGCTAAAACGCGTCAGTAAATCAGCAAGATTACTTATTATACCTTTTGTAAAAAATATTCCAAAAATACCTCCCATAATTAGACCTATAGCTGAACCAACCTCTCCAAAAGCAACAAACCACCAAACAATATAAGGCAATCCTACTGCATCTGCGGTTTCTTCATTAACAGGAAATTTATCCAAACCTTGTTGGAGAAACATCACAGAAAGTGGAATTCTCAATAAAAATGTAGCTAAAGGAGCTGGTAATTTTGGAATTTTAAAATTCATTAAACTAAACTACATTTCTTTAAAAAAGAAAGAAACAAATTTATTTAGTAAAAATTTTTTAAAATTATTAATGGTCGGAGCGAGAGGATTCGAACCTCCGACCCCTTCACCCCCAGCGAAGTGCGCTACCAGGCTGCGCCACGCTCCGACAAATAATTTATATATTAGAAAAAATTAATTTAAAAATATTTTCTTAAATTACTAAATACTCTCTCCAATACCTTCTTTTTTGTTTCTATAATACCCCCTTAGGCCAACAATAGTATGAATGATATTTACTAACACAAAAGCATATAAATCTAAGAAAATGAATAATATAGCTCCCGATAATCGTCCAAGAGCTGTAACAATATAACCACTAAGGCGCGTGTTATGTTTAGTTGAACTGACAAGAGCAACTCCTAATAGACTGATAACAACTACAACCCATTGGCCATACAAAACAAAATCATTCATATCTTCACCTTTTTAAAATTTATAATTAGTAAATAAATAGAGATAAACCCCCAAGATAACAAAATAAAAATTTGTTTCTTTTACAAATAAAGCTAATATCAGTCTTAATTCTTATAAAAATAAAAATAATAATGGAGAATTATATTCAAAACGATCTTAAATGGATTTTAGGAATAACCTTTTTTCTTTTTGTGCCAGCTACTGGAATATTAATGCTTTATGTAAATTTCTAAATTAGTTTATTTGATATTTCGATCATTTAAGTTAATTTATTCAAATGAGAGAATACCCCAAGAGACCCAACCCAAAGACGGGTAAAAACTTTAAAAGGGGTGACTGGAATATTGCAAAAACTAAACGTTTTTTATTTTATGAAGTTAATAAATTGGGAAGGGATAAAAAACATGCTCTCGAAAAATGGGCAATACCAAAAATATACTACAAATATTTAAATAATAATAAAAAACGTAAATCAGTTTAAGAGAAATTTTTTAGTGAAAACAGTTTATCAGGAATTAATTTTTTACTATCACCCCACAGAGAGTCATTTGCTAGGGCACTATCAAAAGACTCGATTAAACGAATAATTTTTCTATCTTCTATTGTCATAATATGTAAATATATCTGATTATAAGATTTACCACTTAATGCAATTCCATCATTTTGTGCCATAGAAATTATTATATTATTAAAAGAATTTATAATTTTAAAATTTTTGCAAAAGACTATATCTTCAGGATTAACGCAAGAAAAAACAAGAGGAAGAATATCCTCCATGAATCTTTTTTTTCCTTTATAATGACCAGATAATATACCGTTTTCCATGGGGACAATTAGTTCAAAATCATCAATAAGTAAATCTTCAATTACCTGTATCTCTCCATTGGTAATACTAGTATAAAATTTTTCTGCAATATCTCTATTTTGACTCATATTAGTTAACTTATTAAAATTTTAATTTGAACCAATACTTGTTAAAGTATGTTTGATAATTTTCCAAGAACCGCCTTTATTAATCATATGAGTATCATAATAACCCCATAATGTAGTCTTTTCATTATCTTTGTCCTTATAGTAATGAGTGGCCTGAAGATCTGTTCTAGCCATAGCAATACCATCTTCATATTTAATTAATGGATTACCGAGCATGTGTTGTGTACTTCTATACTCGCTAATAGCATTTTCAACATATTCAATCCAAGAGTCTATTCCTTCAAAAGAGACTGGCTCGCCAGATCTAAAACTTGGATCATAAATAATATTGACCTCAACATTGTCATGAAAAATTGATCTAAAAAGATCATAGTTTTTGGTATCTATTCCCTTTGCATAGTTATTCATTACATCGATAATTTCAAATTTATCATTTACAGATAGATTACTTGCCATTGTATTCCCCATTATTTGAATTAAAAAAATGAATGTTAATAATATTTTTTTTAAATTTACAACCATGTAAGTACCCTCTTTAATATTTTTTAAGTTAAAAAAGACTTACATTATAATTTAATAATATACAAACTCAGACTAAAAGAAAATAACGCCCAATAGACAACTTAAAGCTTATTATTTAAAACTAAAGTATGAAAAAAATTCTTATATTTATTATAATCTTTGTTTTAATATTCTCAATAAAAACTGTTAATGCTGAATGGTCAATGTATGGAGAAACTGACGCTGGATACCATTTTATTGACCTCAATAACACAAATTCAGATGATAGGTATGTTTATTATTGGATACTTACTGATTATAAAGAACCTCAAAAAAATGAAATAATTGATAGTAGTTTTTTATCAAAAAAAGTATATAAACAAACTGATTGCAGACGATTTAGAACAAGTGCATCTGAAATTATTATTTATAGTAAAAAAATGTCAGAAGGAAAAATTATCCTTAAAGAAAAATATGATGATAGCAGTTTTTCAACACCTAATTTTGACTCAATAGGCTTTGAAGAGCTTGAAGTAATTTGTAATTATATCAATAACTAGATTATTTTTTGTCTTGTTCAGAATTTAAAACATGGTCAACGGAAAATTCTGCACCAAAGTTTTCATCTGCATATGAGTCGTTTTCTGTACTATTATCACTCAAAAAACCCTCAACAAAGTGCCATCCGGCCTCTAAAATTTTATTCACATTCCCCTCTTTATTTTATTAAGTTTTTCAATCATCACCCGAGTCTGAAAAAATCCCAAATAAATATTATCTCATGAAAAAAAGTTGTCTACATAAATTTTTATTTAGATAAAATTTCTAAAATTTTATTTAACCTTTTGAAAACTTCATCTTTATTTTTAAAAGTAGTTTTTTCTTCAGATACCGGGGTTATATATTCATTATTATTAGACTTACTATGGTCAATTCCTGAATTAAGTCTCTCATTTACTTGCTTGATACTTAATCCATCATTTTTAAGGAAATTTTTAATTTTTAACAAAAGTTTAATATCCTCAGGTTTATAAAATCTTCTACCGCCTGGTCGCTTGATAAGCTTAACTTGTTTAAATTTTGTCTCCCAAAAACGTAAAACATATGTTGGAACTCCTATTTCATTAGAAGCCTCACCTATTGTTCTATATGCCTCAGGACTTTTTTTTATCATTTATTAATTTTTTACTCATTGATAACTTTATTTTTAAGTTCTTTACTAGCTCTAAAAACTACAACTCTTCTTGCATCAATTACAGCTTCCTCTTTTGTTTTAGGGTTCCGACCAATTCTTTGCTTCTTATTCCTCACCATAAAGCTTCCAAAAGATGATAATTTAACACTTTTACCATCAATTAATTCCAAGATCATTTCTTCAAAAATTTGATCTACAATATCTGATGACTCAACTTTAGAAATCCCTACTTTTGAATATATTGCTTCTGCTAAATCTGCTCTGGTTAAGGTTTTGTTCATTTTATAAATTCCTCGTATTATATAAAACTCTTTTTAAATAAAAAAATCAAGGACTTCTACCATCTAATTAAAGTAGAACCCCAGCTAAACCCACCACCCATAGCCTCTAGGAGCACTAAGTCACCGTTTTTAATCTTACCCTCTTGAACTGCATCAAATAATGCTAAAGGAATAGAAGCTGCAGATGTATTTGCATGCTTATGAAGTGTGATTATAATTTTATCTTCACGAAGTCCAACTTTTTTTGCAACAGACTCAAGAATTCTTATATTTGCTTGATGAGGTACAAACCAATCAATATCATCAACCTTTAAATTGTTATAATCTAATGCTTCTTCTATAACAGATGATATATTTTTAACAGCATGCTTAAAGACTCCCTGTCCGTCCATTCTTAAATAACCAACACTAGTTGATGTCGATGGACCACCATCCACATATAATAAATCACCATATCTTCCATCGGAATGTAAATGATTACTTAAAATACCTCTCTCAGATCCTTCCGATGAAGACAAAACGACAGCGCCTGCACCATCTCCGAATAAAACACACGTTCCCCTATCATTCCAGTCTAAAATTCTACTAAAGGTCTCAGAGCCAATAACAAGCGCATTTTTGATATTACCAGCCTTAATTGCATTATCAGCTGCCTCTAAAGCAAAAACAAACCCTGAGCATACTGCTTGCATATCATAAGCATAACACTTATCTATGCCCAGTGATGATTGAATAACAGTTGCTGATGCAGGAAAAGTATTATCTGGTGTAGCGGTTGCTAAAATAATTAAATCAATATCTGTATTTTTAAGCTGTGCATTTTGTAATGCAATTTTTGCTGCTTCAGTTCCTAGGGATGATGTAGTTTCATTATCTGATGCAATTCTTCTCTCTTGAATTCCTGTTCTTTCAACTATCCATTCTTCGGTAGTATTCACTATTTTTGTTAGATCTTTATTTGTAACAATTTTTTTTGGAAGTGAAGCACCAATACCTGTAACAACTGATTGATATGATTTAGTATTTTGATTCATAATCTTTTTTCTTTGCTATAAGTTTTTTAATTTCACTCGAAATATTAGATTGAGATAACTTTGTACTAAATTCAATTGCTTTTGAAAACCCAAGAACATCTGTTCCTCCATGACTTTTAACTACCAAGCCATTTAGGCCTAAGAAAACACCTCCGTTTAATTCTCTAGGGTCCATTTTATCTTTTAGAGCTCGGAAGGCATTTTTACCAATTAAATAACTTAATTTACCCCTAATAGAACTAGCAAAAACATCGGTCATGAAATGACTTATTAATTTAGCAGTTCCCTCAGCAGTTTTTAGAGCGATATTTCCAGTAAAGCCATCAGTTATAACTACATCAGATTTACCTAAAGATAGATTATCTCCCTCAACATAACCAATGAAGTCTTTTGGAAAAAGATTTTTCATTTTTAAAGATGTTTCTTGAACTATTTCTGTTCCTTTCATCTCTTCATGACCGATATTTAATAAGCCTATTGTCGGATTATCTTTGTCAAATACACTCTTTGCATATGAATATCCAAGGATGCCAAATTGCAATAATTGATCAGAGGTTACTTCTATGTTTGCACCTAAGTCTAAAACTACGGAATAATTAGATTTATTTGGCCACAAACTTGATATTGCAGCTCTTTCAATGCCATCAATTGTTCTTAATATTATTGTAGAAAGCCCCATTAATGCACCAGTATTTCCTGCAGATATTGCTACATCTGCTTTGCCCTCTGAGACAGCATTTATACAGCCCCACATAGAGGACTCTTTACCAACCTTTCTTATGGCATCAATTGGTTTAGTATCCATTTCAACTACCTTACTACAGTGAATAACTTCTACTTTATCAATTGGATAATTTTTATTTTTCAGCCTCTCTTTAATAAGATTTTTATCGCCAAAAAAAATTACAGATAATTCTTTTTGATTTTTAAGCGCCAAACAAGCACCATCAATGGTTATATCAAGGCCACGGTCTCCACCCATTGCATCTATTGAAATTATTTTACCCAAACTAAGACCTCAAAAATCTAAAAACCATCAACTGAAAGTTCTAAAATTTCACTTATTGATTTATTATTATATTTATTAACTTTTTTAGTAACAAAATCATATAACTCCCCAGCATAAATTTCTTTAGAAATATCTTCAGACCAAATATTTCGGACAAGGCAATTTATGAATTCATTTTTATTATTAAAATTTAAATCATACATTTTTGTTCTTCCATAAAAAGACTCGATAACAACTTTCATTTTTTTACTAAATGACTGATCGCTTATTCCCATTTCTCTGTATGATGATTCTACTTCAAGCATAAATATATCAAATAATTTTTGTGTAAAATTTTTGTTATGATCGTTTGAGTTTTTAAAAATTTTTATGATTATAAAAATATGCAGAATTATTAAATCAAACCTTCCATCAAGTGTATCTGGAATCATTATTTTTTTATAAAAATGCCTTTCGTAAGATGAATCAAGTATTCTTCTATATAAAATGCCATGAGGTGACGAGTAATCAGGAATTGGACTGTAAAGATTTTTTATATATGAAATTATTTTTTTAAACATTTTAATCACTAAGATTGACAAATATAATAGAAAATATCATTTCTATAATTTATTATAATTAAATGGTAACTTTATTTAATGAAATATGTAATTAAAAAATATTTATTTATTTCTCTGATTTCTTTATTGGCATCGTGTTCACCAATTGTAGAAAACAGGGGCTATGTTTTTGACGAAAAACTTTTAGATCAAATAAAAGTTAACGAGACGATCTCAAATGATGTCATGGATATTTTAGGATCACCATCCACTACTTCAGCAATTGATGCTTCTACCTGGTATTATATATATAGCAAGGCTGAAACAGTTGCATTCTATCGTCCAACGGTAACGGACAGAAGAGTTTTGGCAGTATCTTTTGACAATGATAACAAAGTTAATAATTTAAAATATTATGGATTAGAAGAAGGAAAAATTATATCATATGTGGATAGAACTACACCTACCAGAGGAAGAGAGCTTACAGTCCTTCAACAGCTCTTTGGAAATCTTGGTCGTTTAGGAGCAGGTAATTTACCTGGAAATTAATGATGCAAAAAAATAATATATCAATAAGTAAAAAAGCTGCCGAAAAAATTAAAAATATTATTATTTCAGAAAAAAAAGATTTAATGCTTAAAATTTCCGTACTTGGTGGAGGTTGTGCTGGTTTTTCTTATAAATTCGACCTTGTTAATAATTCTGAACAAGGTGATATTATTATTGAGGAGTATGGAGCAAAAATAATAATTGATGAAGTTTCAATTCCTTATATTCAAGGATCTGTGATTGATTATAAAAATGATTTAATAGGTCAATCTTTTGAAATAAAAAACCCTAATGCAACTTCTGAGTGTGGTTGCGGAACATCTTTTTCATTGTAAATATTGTGAAAATTGCAAGTTGGAATGTAAACTCTGTAAGAACAAGAATAAGTAATATTCTTGATTGGCTTAAGGCAGAAAAACCAGATATTTTATGCTTACAAGAAACAAAAGTAGTTGATAAAGACTTTCCATTAAGTCCCTTTGAAGAAATAGGCTATAATGTAAAAATTCATGGCCAAAAGAGCTATAATGGCGTTGCTACTTTATCTAAATATCTAGTTGAGGAGACTTTTCAAGGTATACCTAATTACAATGATGAACAAGCAAGATATATAGAAACAGTACATTCTACAAATATAGGAATGATAAGAATTTCAAATATTTATTTACCAAACGGTAATCCTGCGCCGGGACCAAAATATGACTACAAATTAGATTGGATGAATAAACTTAAAAATCATTTATATGATACTCTTCTTAACGAAGAAATATTTATTGTTCTTGGAGATTTTAATGTAATCCCTGAAGATATTGATACATATAACCCCGAGGAGTGGAGAGACGATGCTCTTTTTAAATTGGAAACAAGAAAAGTGTATAGAGAAATTTTATCATTAGGCTTCATAGATTCTTTTCGACAATTTAATCAAGATCCTGAAAACTATACTTTCTGGGATTATCAAAGAGGAGCTTGGCAAAGAAATAAAGGTATTAGAATTGATCATATTCTAACATCACCTCAAGCAAGTGATAAAACAAATAATGTCTATATTGATAAGTCAGTAAGGGATAAGGAAAAACCCTCAGATCATGTGCCAATAATTATAGATTTATCATAGTTTATATGTCAGCATAAATATGGGTTTCTTCTTCAGCCCCAGGATGAGTTATTGCACCATTTTGAGCAGAACCTACTGTTTGAGAGTATTTCCACAATGTTCCACTATTGTAATCAGTAACTCTGGGTTTCCAGGTTTTTCTTCTTTCTTCCATCTCCTCTTCAGATAAATCTACACTTAGGATACCTTTTTCACCATCAATTATAATCTTATCGCCATCTTTGATTAAAGCAATTGGACCACCCGTTGCAGCTTCAGGCCCAACATGGCCAACACATAGCCCTCTAGTTCCTCCACTAAATCTTCCATCAGTAATTAAAGCTACTTTTCCACCAACACCTTGGCCAGATAATGCTGCTGTGGTTGATAGCATCTCTCTCATACCAGGTCCTCCTTTAGGACCTTCATATCTAATCACTATGACCTCACCAATTTTATAACCTTCATTAGATACACATTCAAATGCATCTTCCTCGCAATCAAAGCATCTTGCATTACCCTCAAAGTAGGTGCTTTCTAATCCTGCAACTTTTACAATGGCGCCATCAGGAGCAAGATTTCCTTTTAAACCAACAACACCACCTGTTGGACTTAATGGTTTATTATATGGTCGAATAATTTTTTGATTTTCATTAAAAACAACGCTTTCAAGATTTTCCTCAAGAGTTTTTCCTGTTACGGTCAAACAATCTCCATGAACAAACCCACCGTCAAAGAGTGTTTTAATTATAATTGGTACGCCACCAGCTTCGTAAACATCTTTTGCAACATATTGTCCCCCGGGTTTTAAATCAGCAATATACGGAGTTCTTTTAAAAATTTCGACAACATCATCTAAATTAAATTTAATACCGCATTCGTGTGCAATAGCCGGTAAATGTAAACCTGCGTTTGTTGAACCGCCAGTTGCAGCAACAATTGTAGCAGCATTTTCAAGAGACTTACGAGTAACTATATCTCTTGGCCTAATATTATTCTCAATCAAATTCATAACTTGCTTACCAGATTCATAAGCATATTTATCTCGATCTTCATATGGAGCTGGCGCTCCAGAAGAGTATGGTAAGGCCAACCCCATTATTTCGGATACACATGCCATAGTATTTGCAGTAAACTGACCCCCGCATGCTCCATCACTTGGACAAGCTACTTGTTCTAATTCTTTTAAATCTTCTTCTGTAGTTGCTCCAGCAGCATACTTACCAACCGCCTCAAATACATCAACAACTGTTACATCGTTGCCTTTGTATGATCCTGGTAGTATTGAACCGCCATACATAAAAACGCTAGGAACATTAAGCCTACACATTGCCATCATTAAACCTGGTAATGATTTATCACACCCTGCTAAACCAACTATTGCGTCATATGAATGACCACGAACTGTAAGCTCTGTAGAATCTGCAATGACTTCTCTGGAAACCAGAGACGACTTCATACCTTGATGACCCATAGCAATCCCATCTGTAACAGTAATCGTACAAAATTCTCTTGGAGTTCCGTCTGCATCTTGAACACCCCTTTTTACTGATTGCGCTTGTCGCATTAAAGCAATATTACATGGGGCGGCTTCGTTCCATGTAGAAACAACACCAACAAAAGGTTTCCCAATATCATCCTCGGTCATTCCCATCGCATAATAATAGGATCTATGAGGGGCTCTTTCAGGCCCAACACTTACATGCCTACTGGGTAATTTATTTTTATCAAACTTTTTTTCTGACATAATTAAACCTTATAATATTAAATCGGTCTTACCACCATCCACATATTATCGCTAGTTGGTAGATAGTCTAAAAAATTAAACTTTATAACTTCGTAATTTGTATCCTTTACCATCTTAAGTAAAGTTTTTGGAGTAAAATGATTCACATGATCTGGAAAATGAAAACCACACCACTTTTCTCTTCTGATTTTTCTATTAATACTATCGTAATTTGGTACCTTTATAATAACACAAGCGTTGTTTTTTAAAGTAAATTTTAAATTCTCTAAAACTTCAAAAGGTTCGTGTTCATGTTCTAAGTAAGATCTTAAGATTGCACCAGAGAATTTATTTTCACCAAACTCCTCTAAAACTTTTGTAGAGGGAGCGCAAATAGCTTTTCCACCTCTTTTTTTGAATGACAAATTAGCCTTGTTAGCTGACTCCTCAGAAATATCTATCCCATAAGGAGTATAAATCTTTGAGATATTTTCGAATTTAGCACCAGAACCACAGCCAATATCTAAAACGCTCCCTTCTTCACAATAACGGTTTAGAAGAAATTTTAGTTTATCCCTCTTAAAAAAAGTTTTCACTTTTCTTCTAATCTTTTTTTTAAGACTTATTTTTTTTTCTTCTTCAAAATTTCTTTCCCAAGAAAATTCATTCCTCATTCTTTCGTATACCGGAACCTCAGGCATGTAAACAAAAGAACACTGGCACTGAACAAGCTTCCAAGGTTCAGAGTTATAAAATAACTCATTGTTATGTTTAGGCTCTTTACATAAAGGACAGCATCTTTTTTTTATTTCAATATTATTTTCCATGAGCAATAAGTTTACTAATAAATAATTTAGATTCCCCTAATTTTTTCTGATCTAATAAAAGATCATCTAATCTATCATTGCTCTCTTTTACGATATTTTTTGGTGCTTTTTTAATAAAGCTATCATTACTTAACTTTTTCTTAAGTAACTCAATATCACTATTAGTTTTAATTTCTTCTTTTTCAATTCTTTTTATTTCTGATGATAGATCTATGTCATTGTCAATAACAAGAGCAAAGTCAATATTTGATACCGAAAAAGACGCAGAGCGATCTGAAAAATCAGCCACTTTATCAATTTTTCTTATTTTTATTAATTTATTTAGCAATAAATCAATATTTTTAATTTCATCTATTTTTCTTGAATCTTTTTTATATACTTGCAACAAAAGATCTTTTTTAGATGGGATATTCAACTCTGATCTAATCGATCTAACGCTAGTAATAATTTCAATAATTTTTTCAGTACTTTTGACAAAAGAAAAGTCATTTAAAGATGGTAATGATATTTTCCAACTGCTTGAAATTAATGCTTCCTCGCTGTTAGTTACTTTTTTCCATAGTTCCTCAGTTATAAAGGGCATAAAAGGGTGTAATTTAATTAAGATAAAATTTAATGACATAGAGGTAATGTATCTTAACTCATCCAATTCATCATGGTTAGGATCATTAAAAAATGGCTTTATAAGTTCCAAATACCAATCACAAAAAATATGCCAAACAAAATGATAGATTTCGTTTGCAGCTTCATTAAATTTATATTCGTTAAGAAATGTATCAATATTTTTTTCGGTCTTAATCATTTCTGATATAAGCCAACTAGTTACAGGGTTTGAGATTTCTTTTATATTTTGATTATTTACCTTAATACAATTATTTAATTCACAAAATCTTGCAGCATTCCACAACTTAGTTCCAAAATTTCTATAACCCTCAACTCTTGATTCAGATAACTTTATATCTCTTCCGTAAGATGCCATTGATGCAAGTGTAAACCTAAGAGAATCTGCTCCAAAATTATCTATTAACTTTAATGGATCAACTACATTGCCTTTTGACTTAGACATTTTTTGTCCATTCTCATCTCTTACCAATGCATGAATATAGATTTCTGAAAAAGGAATATTCTTCTGAAAGTATAGTCCCATCATCATCATTCTCGCGACCCAGAAAAAAATTATATCAAAACCAGTAACTAAAAGATTTGTAGGATAAAATTTGGACAGATCATTTTCTTCATTTGGCCATCCCAAAGTTGTAAAGGGCCATAGAGCAGAAGAAAACCATGTATCAAGAACATCTTCATCCTGAGAAATTATTTCAGTTTTATATTTCTTTTTAGCTATTTTTAGAGCTTCACTCTCTGAAGAAGCTACTATTATTTCATCATTACTCGTATACCACGCAGGTATTCTATGACCCCACCAAAGCTGTCTAGAAATGCACCATGGTTGAATATTTTTCATCCACTCATAATATGTTTTTGCCCAATTACCAGGAATGAACTTTGTCTTGCCTTCTTCAACATTCTTAATGGCAGCTAACGATAGTTTTTTTGCATCTACATACCATTGATCGGTTAAAAAAGGCTCAATGACCTCGTATGATCTGTCGCCATAAGGAACAACATGAGTATGATCTTCGACTTTAACTAAAAAGTTTTCAATTTGTAGTTGATCTACTAGTCTTTTTCTGGCCTCAAATCTATTTAAACCCTTCCACTCATCAGGGGTATTCTCATTTAAATTTCCATCCGAGTCAAATATTGAAATCATTAAAAGATTATTTCTTTTACCAACTTCAAAATCATTAAAATCATGAGCAGGGGTAATTTTTACAGCTCCACTTCCCTGTTCTGGATCCGCATATTCGTCTTTAATAATAGGAATTTGTCTATTAACAATGGGAATTAAAACTTTCTGACCTACTAAATTTTTATATCTTTCATCTTTTGGATGAACAGCAATAGCTGTATCACCAAACATTGTTTCAGGTCGTGTAGTAGCAATTGTTATATATTTAGTTTCATCGCTTTGAAGTGGGTAGTTTATATACCATAAACTTCCTTTGGTTTCCCTTTGATCAACCTCTAAATCAGAAATAGCCGTTTTAAGCTTTGGGTCCCAATTAACAAGTCTTTTGTCCTTATATATTAAACCATCATTATAGAGCTCAACGAAAACCTTAATTACCGCTTCAGACAAACCATCATCCATGGTAAATCTCTCTCTACTCCAATCGCATGAGGCTCCCAAACTTCTTAATTGTTCGGTAATTGTACCACCAGACTTTTCTTTCCACTTCCATATTTCATTAACAAAAGTTTCTCTCCCCAAATCACGCCTTAAAACATTTCTCTCTGATTGAAGATTTCTCTCAACAACCATTTGGGTTGCAATACCGGCATGATCAGTTCCTGGTTGCCATAAAACATTTTTTCCTTTCATCCTCTGATATCTGACAATAATGTCTTGAAGGGTCGTATTTAATGCATGCCCCATATGTAGACTTCCAGTTACATTTGGTGGCGGCATTACTATAGAAAAATTCTCATTCTCAGAGACCGTTGGTTTAAAAAGTCCTTTAGACTCCCACATGTCATAAATTCGCCTCTCAGCCTCAGAGGGATCATATTTTTTTTCAATCATTTTAATTACGTTTTTTAAATAATTTTGCTACTTCTTCTTTAACAGATTCTTCTACAATCGTTTTTAAATTTTTAGCAAACCAATCATTGAGAGTTTCTTTAATTGTTTCTCTAACAATATCATCAATAGATAAATCAGAAATAAAATTAGAATTATCAATATTTAAACTATTATCTTTTTCTAAATTTTCAGCTCGATCATTAGATAATGAGTCATTGTTAAGATCAACTACGTCCTCTAAAAGAATTGACTCCTCATCTTCATCAACAACATCTGTTAACTCAATAAACTCATTATTATCAGAGGATTTACTTAAGTCCTGCTCACTAGAGATAACTTCTTTAATTGATGAGAGAATATCATTAACAGACATTTCTTCATTATTTTCGTTTGAAACCATGACAAAAAACACCTTACAACATCGACATTATAGATCAATCAAGATTTTTAATATCTTTGAATCTTTTCCATCCAAGTTTAACATTTTTTACCTTATTATAATTTAAATTAGGGTCATATTTTGAAACAGGAAGAGATAAAAAGTCGGGACTTAAGGAGCCAACGCTTAAAAGTAAATAAAACATGGATAATTTTGAATTATTTTCTGAACTGATCATTGATACTTGAGAGTCTAAAAATTCCTGCTCCGCATCCAACACATCTAAATTTGTTCTGGTGCCGAGCTCAAACTCTTCTTTAACTCCCTCAAGTGCAATTTTATTTGCTTCAAATTGTTTTTTTGAGGAATTTACCTTAATCAAAGATGAATGATATTGAGAAAAAGCAGATTTTACCTCTTGTTCAACAAATCTCCTAGCTTCAACTAATTGAAATTTGTCTCTAATATTTATTTCCTGAGCTTTTCTAATATTTGACCAATTTAAACCACCAGAAAAAATTGGCATACTTAATACACCCATTAATTGATATGTGTCTCCATCCATATTAAATAGCATTTCTTCTGAATTTGAAAACTCACCTATTAGTCTCAGAGATGGAAGTAATTTTGATTTTGCAGATTTTATACCAAACCTTGAAGATAACTCTGATTTTTCTGCAAATTTAATATATGGGCTTTTAGTATTGGCAATAGAGAGTGCTTCCTCAATTGTTTTTGGCAAACTTAGAGAGATAAAATCATTTGATAAATTTTGAGGACTTACGCCAATAATAGATTTATAAATTGCTTTATTTTTTTCAAGAATAGACCTTGCTTCAGCTAAATTTGCTTGTGATAATAACAACCTAGCTTCAGATTGTGCAACATCCGTCAAAGTAAGCTCACCTACTTCAAATTGTATTTTTGCAACTTCAAGCCTTTTATTTAGTACATCAAGATTTACTTCTCTTAGTTCAATAATTTTCTGACTTGTTAAAACATTAAAAAAAGCCTCTGCAGCAGAAAATAAAACCTCCTGTTCTAAAATATTTAAATCAGCTCGACTTGCGGCTACAAAATTCAAAGACTGAGATCTATTATTAAGCAAACGACCACCGGAAAAAATTATTTGTTCAGCTTCAACTTTTGCAACAGTTGGTTTTAATTTTATTTCATTCGTATCATTATAATCTGTAACAGTTTCTCCATAAGAACCAATAATTCTAATTTTTGGATAAAACTCTGATGATGATATAGATACTAGCTCATCGTTAGACCTTAAATTGGCTCTTTTAGCCTGAATTGAAGGATTCTTTTTATATGCAAGAGAAAGTGCTTCCTCCAGACTATTTGCTTGAAGTGTTGTATTCAAAAACAAACAAAATATATAAATAAATATTTTCATTATTATCCTAACTATATAAAAGTGACGTATGCGTCATTTTTTACAATTAGTCTATGTTTACTAATATTTCAAGATGAATATGACTTAATAAAAATAAAGAATATCTAGACAAATATGATAAAAATCTAATAAGAAAGATAGTATTATTAAGGCCACTTGGCGGAGTGGTTACGCAGCGGCCTGCAAAGCCGTGGACGCCAGTTCGAATCTGGCAGTGGCCTCCATTTAAAATCATTCATTTATTTTTTAATATATGTAACAAATTCCTCAATTTATTTGGTATTATGATCCTATAAGTATATATAGAATGTAAAAGATAAATATTTATTTAATCTTATGGTAATAATTAAGTAATAACATAAGTATTTACCTTAATTTTTGAGAAAAAAAGAAAAAATATGACCGATAATTCTAAAATCTCTATTGATAATGATATCGATAAAGACGAATCATATGCAAATTCTATTCAAAAAACTGTTGGCGCTGGAGATGGTAATGCCCCGTTTATTGAGTCATTATATGAATCATTTCTAAAGGATCCAAAATCTGTTTCAGAAGACTGGAAAATTTATTTTGAAACCCTTCCAGTTCAATCAGAAGGTAAAACTGAAGTCTCACATAAAGATGTTATTGAACGTTTTAAAAATCAGAGAAGAAAAAGAAACTATTCTGGTAAATTAACAAATGAAAAAGCTTTTGATGAAAAGCAAATTAGAGTCATTCAATTAATCCAATCATATAGAAATAGAGGTCATCAGAGAGCAAATCTAGACCCCCTTGGTATTAGAAAGACTAGTTTTTGCGAGGATTTAGATTATGAGTTTCATGGATTAAATGAAAGTGATTTAGAAAAAGAGTTTGATACTGATACTCTTAACATTAAAAAGGATAAGGCAACTTTAGAGGAGATAATTAATTCCCTTAACAAAATCTATTGTGGAACACTTGGAATAGAGTATAACTATATCACAAGCATTAAAGAAAGGTTATGGTTTCAAGATAGGCTTGAGCCTAACCTTGGAAAAGTCTATTTTAAAAAAGACGAAAAAGTTAACTTACTTAAACGTTTAAATGCAACTGAAGGATTAGCAAAGTTTTTATCAACTCGATATCCTGGAATGAAAAGATTTGGTACCGAAGGCGGTGAGTCCTTAATACCGCTTGTTGATAGTTTAATTCAAAATTGCAGTATTTTTGGAGCTGAACAAATTTGTCTTGGAATGTCTCATAGAGGAAGATTAAATCTTCTAGTTAATGTCTTAGGAAAATCTGCAAAAGAACTTTTTTCAGAATTTGAAGAAGATTATGAATTAGAAGGAGCAAGCACAGGTGATGTAAAATATCATTTAGGGTTTTCATCAAATATTATTACACCAAACGGGGAAGTTCATGTCTCTCTAAATAACAACCCCTCTCATTTGGAAATTGTAAATCCTGTCATTGAAGGTTCAGTGAGGGCTCGTCAAGAGCGGCTAAAAGATAAAAATAAAGATTTAGTAATACCAATTTTAATACATGGTGATGCAGCTTTTTCTGGTCAAGGTGTTGTTATGGAAACATTGCAAATGTCTCAGACAAGAGGTTACGGAGTTGGCGGATCAATTCATGTAATAGTAAACAATCAAATTGGATTTACAACTTCTGACCCAAGAGACTCAAGGTCAACACTTTATTCTACTGATGTCGCAAAAATGATTGAGTGCCCAATACTGCATGTTAATGGTGATGATCCTGAAATGGTTGTATTTGCTGCAAAACTCGCATGTGAGTATAGGTATACTTTCAAAAAAGATATTATTATTGATATGTTTTGCTTTAGAAGAAGAGGTCATAACGAAGCCGATGAACCATCTGCAACTCAACCATTGATGTATAAAAAGATAAAAAATCACAAATCAGTTAGAGATCAATATCAAGAAAGATTAATAAACGAAGGTGTTGTCTCTAAAGAAGAAACATTAAATTTTCAAAAAAACTATAGAACATCTCTGGAAAAAGGTGAACGAGTTACAGATAATTTAGCTTCAACAAATGAAGAAAAGTGGTTTGATTGGAGACCCTATTTAAATAGAGTCTGGAATGAAAAAACTGATACAACATTCGACCAAAAAAAGTTTACCGAACTAGGTGATATTATAAGCTCGGCCCCAAATAATTTTGATTTACAAAAACAAGTATCAAAGTTACTTAATGATAGAAAAAAAATGAATTTAGGCGAAATACCTGTAAACTGGGGATTTGCTGAGAACATGGCTTATGCGACATTACTAAGCGAAGGTTATCCTATTAGATTTTCCGGTCAAGATGTCAGAAGAGGAACTTTTTCTCATAGGCACTCTGTTATTCATAATCAAAAGGACGGTAATGAATATATGCCTTTGGTTGAAATAGCTGAAAAAAATAATACAATACTAGATATTTATGACTCCCTTCTTTCTGAAGAGGCAGTTTTAGGTTTTGAGTATGGTTATTCTACAGCTTGGCCAAGTGGTCTTGTAATTTGGGAAGCACAGTTTGGTGATTTTGCAAATGGTGCGCAAGTTGTTATTGACCAATTTATAGTTTCAGCAGAGCACAAGTGGGAGAGATTATCTGGCCTAGTAATGCTATTACCTCACGGTTATGAAGGTCAGGGCCCTGAACACAGTAGTGCAAGATTAGAGAGATACCTTCAGTTATGTGCACATGACAATATTCAAGTTTGTATCCCTACTACCCCGGCTCAAATTTATCATCTACTAAGACTTCAAACGATTAGGAAAATGAGAAGACCTCTTATAATAATTTCACCAAAAAGCTTGCTAAGAAACCCTCTTGCAACATCTAGTCTAGATGAATTAACAACTGGAACTTTTATGCCTGTAATAGATGACCAATTAAAAAATA
>PBNH01000024.1 GCA_002723035.1 Rhodobiaceae bacterium
AAGATCTCAAAATAGCTACTTTGATATCTTTTCTAGAAGTATTCATTACCAGTTTTCTTGAGGAATCATCAAAGGAAATGCCTACTTCATCCAATAAAGTTTTAATTTTTTTTAGTAATCTTCCTTTGGGTAAAACTATTAACATTATGCGTTAACCCTCTCTATATTAGCCCCAAGAGAGTTCAATTTTTCTTCAATCCTTTCATATCCTCTATCGATGTGATAGATACGATCAATTTTTGTTTCTCCTCTTGCAACTAGACCTGCCAAGACTAAGCTCGCTGAAGCTCTTAAATCTGTTGCCATTACCGGTGCAGAGTGAAGGCAGTCTTTTTTCCCTTTTATTATTGCTGTATTTCCTGCAAGAGAAATATCTCCTCCCATCCTTACGAGCTCTTGAACATGCATGAATCTATTTTCAAAAATAGTTTCTTTTATTTTACTTTTACCGTTTGAGTAGGCCATAAGAGCCATAAATTGTGCCTGTAAGTCTGTAGGGAATCCTGGGTATGGTTTTGTTTCAATATCTATTGGATGGATTACCCCATTTTTTTTTATAATTTCGATAGAGTTTTCTAACGATTTTATTTCTACATCAGTATTTTGTAATACATTTTTCAACGCCTCAATTTCTTTTATATTTATGGATTTTAATTTTAATTTTCCACCTGTTGCAGTTACAGCTAGAGCAAAAGTTCCTGCCTCGATTCGGTCAGAGGGTATTGTAATATCTGTACCTTTTAACTTTGAACATCCTTTAATAACAATTTTACTTGTTCCATAACCTTTAATTTTGGCTCCCATTTTATTTAGCATTTCAGCAAGTGAAATAATTTCTGGTTCTATTGCTGCATTTCTAATTATTGACTCTCCTTCAATTAAGGAAGAAATCATTAAAAAAAAATGGGTAACACCAACAGATGGAAAATCTAATTTGTAATTAATAGGTTTTAAATTATTTTTAATTGATGCCTTCACGTAACCATCTTTTATTTTTATTAAAGCACCCATTTTCTTCAATATTGATAAGTAGAAATTGATTGGTCTAGTACCTATTGCGCAACCACCAGGAAGTGACACTTTTGCTTCCCCATATCTTAAGATAAGAGGAGCTAGAACCCAAAAACTTGCTCTCATTTTTCTCACTAGATCATAAGGAGCTATATTACTTTTAATTTTTTTAGTCTGGATAATTAATTTATATGTAGAGTTATCTTCATTTATTAATTCAAACTCTGAACCCAATGATTTTATTAATTTAAGTAAAGTAAATACGTCTGAAAGATTAGGGATATTTCTAATTTTAATTTTATCTTCAGTTAATAAGGAAGCAATTATCATTGGCAGGGAGGCATTTTTTGATCCAGAAATATTTATTTCACCTTCTAAAAAATTTCCACCTTTGATTTGAATTATATCCATAATCAGTCTTCTTTATTCTTTAATTTTTGTTTTTTTATTTGTTGTTTTCTTCTTCTTAGATTTTTTCTTAATGCATCATATAATTTTTGATCTTTATTTTTATCTTTTCCTTTATCACGCATAATTTTTGAAACCTCTAACTTTAAACAGATAATTATTTATTGACATACTTACATCTTTAGTTGATTTAATTTAGTAAGCCCACGTAGCTCAGTGGTAGAGCACTCCCTTGGTAAGGGAGAGGCCAAGAGTTCAATTCTCTTCGTGGGCACCATCTTAAATTACTTCAATACTAACATAATCATTATTTTGCTAAAATTTAAAAATTTGTTATTTTTTCTTAATTGAAAATTGGTGTTAATTTTAGAATCAATTTTTTTAAAAAAACTAAACATTGGTCATAATTTTAAGTATAGAATTTTACTAAATTATTAAAAAAAATACCTATTTTAAGCCATTTCAAAACATTTTGAAAAAAATTATGTCAAAATTTTGTCAAAAAAAAGGAAACATTTGTTGACAAATCACTCTTAAAATTATGGAATCTCAATATTAATTTGTTATTAAACAAATCATTTGAACATGCAAGGGAGGATATAGCATGCTAAATACTGCAAAAAACTTTCTAAGTGAAGTTGTGTCACTAGGGCTATTACTAATAGCTGTAGGTGTTGTTCTACAAGTTATTTTTGGTTCAGCTGTTCCATTTGTTGGAGGTGACATTGTTGGAAACTTAACAAATCTAATTGGCAGCCTTGGAGAAGGTGGCTTAGTTGGTTTAATTTCTATTGGAATTATTCTTTACTTAATCCAACGTGCTTAGTTTAAAAAAATAATTTTAATTGGGGTATCTTTGGATACCCCTTTTTTTTACACATTAAGTATTTATTTAATTTGTGGAGATTTTCAATGTCAAAAACTGGTAGTTGTTTGTGCGGTGAGGTTGATTTTACTTATAAATCAGAGCCAGTAATGTTTTTAATGTGTCATTGTACAGATTGTCAAAAATCAACAGGAAGTCCTGTTGCATCAATAATTGTTATTTCGGAAGATAATTTTAGCGTTAGTGGCCCAACTAATAGTTATAAATGTAAAGCAAAAGTAACCAGATCATTTTGTAAAATCTGTGGCTCTCAAATTTTTAGTCGAATTAAGAGTGCGCCAGGAGTTGTAGCAATTAAAACAGGTGTCTTGGATGAACAACCAAACACGAAGCCTAAATTAGTTTGTTGGACAAAAAGTAAACCAGATTGGCTTGAGATAAATCATCCAAGCATTTCGTTTGAAGAAAATCCAAATTAAAATGAGACATTCAGTCACATAATTTTCACATTGTTTTGATAGTATAAAAATAATCTAAATTCTAGGAACTATTAAGATGATTAAAAAATCACGTAGAGAATTTTTAAGAGATGCTAGCTTTGGATGTCTCTCTCTCTCAGTTGCGCCATATTTAATTGGGGTAAATAAGGAAGTTTCTGCTGAAGTAAAAGGAAATTTTAATAAACATAGTTTTTTAAATCCTAATTTAATAAGTTGGAACGATATCGGTCCTCTTCAGGAGTCAAACGAATTTGGCGTTATGGTTCCAGAAGGTATGGAATGCAAACTCATTGCAAAATCAGGAAGAAAGATATCAAATACATATAAATGGCATGGATCACCAGATGGTGCATCTATTTTTTCCACAGATGATGGAGGTTGGATTTATGTAAGCAACTCTGAGTTATGGGATAATAAAGGTGGAGTTGGCGCTATTAAATTTAATCGAAGTGGTGAGATAGAAGACTCATATTCTATATTGCTAAATACCTCTAGAAATTGTTCAGGTGGTGTAACACCATGGGGAACATGGTTATCATGTGAAGAGCATGATCGAGGTATTGTATGGGAAACATCACCAATAAAAAATAATCCCAATTATCCAAAAAAAAGAGAAATGTTAGGTATTTTTAAACATGAGGGAGCAGCAGTAGATCCAATATCAAACTATATATATATGACCAATGATGACATGAGCGGTTTATTTTTTAGATTTATTTCAAATAAAAAACCCGGGTCAGAAGAGTTTTATCTTGAGGGTGAATTACAAGCAGCAGAAGTAAACTATGATGGGACATTAAATTGGATTAGGGTCCCAGATCCTTATGCAAAAAAAGACACTATTTCTGATCAGCTTCCTGAGGCAACTGTTTTCCATAGAGGAGAGGGCATTGCTTATTATGATAGAAAGATTTTTTTTACGACTACTTATGATCATAGAGTTTGGGTTTATGAGCCTGAAATAAATAAATTATCAATTTTTTATGACGGTTTAGGAAATATAGATAATTCTAATCCAATAAATTGGCTAAAAAGATGGAAGAGAGATAACGCGGGTTATACTCTAAAAAATCCTGATCAGATGACAGTAAATGCTGATGGCTATCCTCTTGTTGCAGAAGATGGAGGCAATATGGAGCTTTGTTTTCTTGATAAATCGGGTTTTGCTAAACCACTGGTGAGGCTCGATGGTCATTGGTTATCAGAAATAACTGGACCAGCTTTTTCTCCCGATGGTTCAAGATTATATTTCTCCTCTCAAAGAGGTATAACTGGTTCACGAAGCTCTGGCGGAATGACTTTTGAAATAAAAAAAATAATTTAATTATTTTTGTAAAATTTTATTAGCATTTTCTTCGAATTTTTTTACTTCCTCCGAATTATCATCCTCAGGTAGTTCTAACGGATGAGGGACTTCAACACCTTTCTTACAGGCAGGTCTATCTCCAACTATTTTCATCCACCTCATCAGATTTGGCAGATCGTCTATTTCGACCCCAGACCATTTATGGATTCTAATCCATGACCAATTTGCAATATCCGCTAATGAAAAATCTCCTGCCAAATATTCATTATCACCAAGATGATCATTAATAACCGTGAATAATCTTTTACTCTCATTTTGATAGCGGTTTATTACAGACTGAATTTTTTCTGGGAAATATCTAAAAAAAACGTTTGCTTGACCCATCATTGGTCCTATTCCACCCATTTGGAACATTAACCATTGAAGAACTTTTGCTTTCTTTGCTGGATCTTCTGGTAAAAGTTTACCCTCTTTTTCAGCGAGATAAATCATTATTGCGCCAGACTCAAAAATTGCTAAATCATTTTCACTTCGGTCAACTATGGCAGGAATTCTTCCATTAGGATTAATCTTTAGAAAGGATGATTTTTTCTGCTCACCTTTGACTAAATCTATGGGAATTATATTATAAGGAATATTTAATTCTTCAAGGGTAATGGAAACTTTCCAACCATTTGGAGTAGATGCCGTGTATAAATCTATCATTTTTTTCTCGCTATTTGATTATTAAAATTACATTTCTAAATAGTTTCTTCAACACTAAAATATAAACATTGACGCAATTAAAATCGTTTGCAAAGTTTGTTTATATGAAAAAATTAACTACACCTATTTTAATAGCTTATGGTAGCCTTGCTATACCCCTTGCAGCTCTTGGCCTTCCTTTAGCGGTTTATATTCCTCCTTTTTATGCCGGACCTGTTGGTTTGGGGGTTGGTACTGTAGGAATAATTTTTATGGTAGCCCGATTTTGGGATATATTCACCGACCCTATAATGGGAATGATTGTAGATCGTTATCCTAGTAGGTGGGGTAAACGTAAACATTGGATTGCTATTGGTGTACCAATTTTAATGCTTGCGTCTTGGTTTATTTTCTTTCCAGGTGGAAATCAGTCTCCTTTTTATCTTATTATTTGGTTATTTATTTTATATTTGGCTTTTACTTTTGTAGGTTTAACCCAACAAGCATGGGGAGTAGATATTTCAAAAAGCTACAATGATAGATCTAGAGTCTATGGCTGGAGAGAAATTGGATCAATTTTTGGTATGATGTCCGTTTTAGCTTTACCTGCTATTTTAGAAAATGCTGGATCAAACTTTTCTGAAATGGTAGGTGGAATGGGTTATTTTTTTATGATTGTCCTTCCTCTAACAGCTTTATTTGGTTTATTAATTATTCCAGATAATCAGAAAAATGAAGGAACAAGTTTTCCAAAATTAGCAGAATTACCTCTTATTTTAAAAGATAATAGACCGTTGGTTAGAACTTTATCTATAGAATTTCTTTGCAGCAGTGCGTCTTCAATATCGGCTGTTACTTATATTTATCTAGCAAAACATGTTTTTGACTTAGAAGATATTTCAAGCAGGATATTATTTTTGTATTTTTTTGCAGGTTTGTTGGTAATGCCTATTTGGATGAAAGTATCTTATTTTATAGGTAAACCTCGGACTTTGCTTATCTCAACGATTTTATGTTCACTTACATTAGCTACTTATTTACTCATTGATACAAATGATGCGCTCATAACTTTAATTACTCTGACAATTCTGTATGGAATAGGTTATGGAGCACCATTTACATTAACAAGAGCTTTGATGGCTGACATAGTTGATGCCGATGAGTTAAGAAGTGATAAAAAACGTCCTGGCTTGTTTTATTCAATTTTAACAACTTTTTCAAAGGTTGGTGCGGCTATCGCAGTTGGCCTAGTGTATACATATTTAGAATTTATGGGATTTAAGCCTGATCAAATTGCATCAGAAAAAATTAAAGAAATCTTATTATTTGTTTTTGCCTTTATTCCGATGATTTTATATTTTTGTGCTACTTTATTTTGCATTGGCTATGAGCTAACATCAGAGAGACATAAAGAAATACAAGAACAACTTGAATTTAAAAATGGGAATTAATTAAATAAATTAATTTTAGGGAGAATAAAAATGAATGGACCTCTAGATGATGTAAAGATTATTGACCTATCAACAATTGTATCAGGACCCTTAGCTGGATCATTATTAGGTGATCAAGGTGCAGATGTCATAAAAATTGAATCTCCACTACGTCCTGATAATGCTAGATTTATGGGCCCGTTAAGAGGAGAAAACGGTGCATTATTTGCAGCAGCCAACAGATCAAAAAGAAGCCTTGCTTTAGATCTAAAGAAAGAGGGAGCAAAGGAAATTATTTACCAATTAATTAAAAATTCTGATGTAGTAATGGATAATTTTCGTCCAGGTATTTTAAGAAAACTTAATTTAGAATATGAGGATATAAAAAAATATAATCCAAAAATAATACAACTATCAATAACGGGCTATGGTATTGATGGTCCTTATTCAAAAAGGCGAGTTTATGATCCCCTTATACAAGCTACTGCGGGTATAGCAAATGCTCAATCAATAGATGGTAACCCTAAATTTGTTAAAACATTAATGTGCGATAAGATTACCTCTCTAACTGCTGCTCAATCAATAACTGCTGCTCTTTATTCAAGAGAAAAAACAAATGAGGGGCAGAAAATTAATCTATCAATGTTAGATACCGCTTTATACTTTATGTGGTCTGATAATATGTATAATTTTACATGGTTAGGTGATGGTTGGGAACCAATTCCAAACATAGCAGACTTTTATGAACCTGTTAAAACTAAAGATGGTTATATAGCTTTAGTTGCAATAAATGACAGTGAATTCGCAGGAGTATGTAAGGCTATTGATCGAGAGGATTTATTGACTGACGAAAGATTCTCAACGATGCAGAATAGAATGATGAATGTTATTGAAATGCAAGAAATTCTATTACATGCCTATACATTATTTACCTCTGAAGAATTGGTTGAGCGTATGGATCAAAATGACGTTCCATCTGCAATAATTAATAAGCTTAGTGACGTTATTGATGACCCTCAGGTTAAAAATAATAATTCGATTATGAGTATTTCAAACGATGACAACTACTCAATGCAAAGTCCCAAGTCACCGGCAAATTTTAGTTCAACACCATGTTCTAATAATCCAAGATTTATGCCAGACCTTGGGCAACATTCTAAGGAAATACTTTTAGAAAATGGTTTTTCTAATGAAAAGATAAATGAGTTTGCAAAAAAAGAAATTATATCTGTTAGATAATGATAAGCATAAGAGCAAGAATTTGGTTTTTTCTAATTAGTTTTTTTAGAAAAAGGATGGAAGGACCTCGCGGATCTCTTTTAAAAGTAACTACCTTTGAAAATTCTTTTTCTAATTCAAAATATTGGAAAAGATATAAAAATTTCAATATTTATGAAAAATTATATAATTCTATTAAGGTTATTGAATTTGATCTTAAGAATAAAAAAAATAAAAATTTAATATTATATCTGCATGGGGGAGGTTATGTTACTTGTGGACCTGAAACACACTCAACACTAGTAACTCAACTCTCAGAATATTCAGGTGTTAAAACTTTATTTCCTGTTTACAGGTTAGCCCCAAAACATCCTTTTCCAGCAGCAATTGAAGATTGTTTAATGGTATATAAGGAATTATTGAAAAAGGGTATTAATTCAAAAAATATTTCATTAATTGGTGACTCCGCTGGTGGTGGATTAGTTATGGCGCTTCTCCAAATTTTCCATAGAGATAAGATAGATCAACCGTCATCAGCTGTTTTAATATCTCCATGGACAGACTTAACCTTGTCTGGTGATTCTATTATATCTAGAGCAGATCGAGACCCAATGATAAAACCCGGTAAAGATGTGGATGGAGTTATTAAAGCATATCTTGGAAATGAAGACCCAAAGAATCCATTAATTTCATCAATCTTTTCTGACACTTTTACAATGCCTCCAATACAAATTTATGTAGGAACAGAAGAGATACTTTATGATGATTCAATAAGAATTTTTGAAAAATTATCTGAAGATAAAAATAATAATGTAGAATTAAAAATATATGATGGAATGTTTCATGTCTTTAATATCTTTTGCAAAGGATTACTTACAATTCCGGAAGCTAAAAAGGCAAACAGAGATATAGCTAATTTTATTTTAGAAAATTATCCTAAAAAATAAGGGACTAGTTTTATTGCAATTACTGGCACCAACATTACTCCAATAATATTTAGTGCAAATCCAGCTCTCATCATCTGATTAATATCAAATAAATTTGACCCATAAACTATCAGGTTTGGTGGGGTTGCAACAGGAAGCATAAAGGCGCAACTAGCCGCTAAGGTAATTGAGGCTGTAAGCACAAGAGGGCTCTCTCCAAGGCCAATTGCCATTGATGCGATAACAGGAAGAAAAACACTTGTTGTAGCTAGGTTGGATGTTAATTCAGTAAGAAAGATTATTAAAACTACAGATGCAACAACAAGTATTAGCAATCCAAATGAACCAAGTGGTTCTAGGTTACCACCTAGCCAAACAGATAAACCACTATAGGATACTGCATTGGCAAGGCTTAGACCTCCTCCGAATAATATTAAGAGATTCCATGGGACATTTTTTGTTGTTTCCCAATCCATCAATTTATCATCCTTATTTCCACTTGGTAATAAAAAGAGAGCTACAGATGCTATTATAGCAATTACATGGTCTGTTAAATTTTGAAGGCCAGGTATATTTTGAATAAGGTCCCTTGTGATCCATGAAGCAGCAGTTAAGCCAAAAATTATCAAAACTCTTCTCTCAGCAATACTCATTTTACCAAGATCGTTATATCTTTTTTTAATAAGTTCTATCGCTTCATTGTTAGAGGAAAAGTTTGTTGAAAAAATTATTTTCGTTAGAATTATCCAAGTCAATGGAAGCAGTAAAATAGCTAGAGGAAGCCCTACCAATAACCAACTCAAGAAGCTAATCTGAATATTATAATTTTCTTCTATAAAACTTGCAAAAACAGCATTTGGAGCAGTTCCAATCAGTGTTGTCATGCCACCAATAGTTGCTGCATAAGCTATTCCGAGCATTAGGGCGGTTGCAAAACCATTGTTCTTATCTATATCTTTGTTTTCGTTTTGTTGTGCTATAGTTGCAACAGATATCCCTATAGGAAGTAGCATTAATGTAGTAGATGTGTTCATCATCCACATAGATAAAAATGCGCTAACACCCATAAAACCAGCAATTAAAGTTGAGCCATTTTTTCCTGAATACTTCAATATACCAAGAGCAATTCTTTCATGAAGATTTGATTTTTGGATACTTAACGCCAAAATAAAACCCCCTAAAAATAAGAAGATATTTTTATTTGCAAAAGGTAAAGCTGTTTCTGAGAAAGAGGAAACACCGAACATTGGAAAAAAAATTAGAGGTAATAGAGCTGTTATAAAAAGTGGTATAGCCTCTGTTGCCCACAATAACGCCATTAAAACACCTACTGCGGCAACTCTCCATGCCTCAATAGATAAACCTTCCGGTTTAGGATAAAATAAAATCAATAAGAAAATTGATATTGAAAAAATCATCTTAAGGTTTTTTTGATTAAAATTTATCATAATTAAATTTATAGCCTAGATTTCTATTGAAATATTGTTAATTAATATTAGCTTGTGTGATAGTAATTACAAATATTTTATACTCCTAGAGGATTAACGTCATGGGAAATATGTTGACTAATAGAATGCTAAAATTAAAGACTAGGCCAAAAGGTGCTGTAAGCGCAGATAATTTTGAACTATTAGAGGAACAAGTACCTGAGCTTAAAGATGGTCAAATCTTAGTTAAGGTATTGTATTTATCCTTTGATCCCACACAAAGAGGCTGGTTGAATGATGTGAAATCTTATGTTCCCCCAGTTCAAATTGGCGAAATAATGAGAGCTAGTTCAGTTGGTCAAATTATTGAGTCAAAAGATAATAATTTTTCAATCGGCGATCTTGTTATGGGTACTTTTGGTTGGCAGGAGTACGCTGCTGTGGATAGTTCCTTCGGTTTACTTCCAATTCAAAAACTGCCTCAAGGTATACCACCTACATCAGCCTTAAGTATATATGGAATTACAGGATTGACAGCTTTTTTTGGTATGATTGATATTGGTCAGCCTAAGGAAGGTGATACAGTTTTAGTTTCTGGAGCTGCTGGAGCAACTGGATCTGTAGCGGGTCAAATAGCAAGAATTAAAGGTGCAAAAAATGTCATTGGTATTGCTGGTGGTCCTGAAAAATGTGATTGGGTTATTAAGGAGGCTGGTTTTGACTCATGTATCGACTATAAAAACGACGATGTTGCTTCAAAGTTATTAAAATTAGCTCCAAAAGGTATTGATGTTTATTTTGATAATGTTGGTGGAAAAATATTAGAAATTTCTCTCGCTCAGATTGCACAGAATGCAAGAATTGTTATGTGTGGTGGCATTTCATCTGGATATACCACTGAAGCGCTTCCCCCCGGACCATCAACTTTAACAAATCTTATTATTCAAAGGGGAAAAATGGAAGGTTTTATTGTATTAGACTTTGCAGAGAGATTTGGTGAGGCAATGATACAATTAGGTACTTGGGTATCTGAAGGTAAAATAAAATATCAGGAGGATATTGCTGAAGGTCTAGAAAATTGTCCAGCCACACTCGCTAGACTATTTGAGGGTAAAAACTTTGGAAAGCAATTATTAAAAGTTGCTGATCAAGATTAAATAACTGATTTACTCATATTTTTTTTATTTTAGTTGATATTGATTAACAATGAAAATAACAAATAAAATATCAAATTTTTTCTCAAAAAAAACAATTTCATCATCGATTAGGAATAAATTAATGATGGATTGGTCAAGTGAGAAAAAATTTTTTGAAAATAGAATTAAAAGCGAAAAATTAAGATTATCAGAAAAAAGACCTCATGTTGTCTATTACTTTCATTCTTTAACAGACCCATATTCACATCTAACATGTCAAATATTAGAGAGTTTTGTTAACAAGTATGATGTAGAGTTGAAGATACTTTTGGTATCAGATCCCAATAATGTTTTTACGCCTGAAAGAAAAATGTTTATAGATTATTGTTTAAATGATGCGTTAAATTTAGCTAAATATCACGGATTAAAATTTGAAAATATTGGCCAACCAAAAGAAAAAAATATACTAATTGCTTATAAGATCCTTAATTTCTATTTTTTTCAAAAAGAAATTAGTCAAATCGACTTTATAAAATTACTAATAAAAATTTCATCATCCTTATGGCTAAATGAAACTGATACGTTCAATGAAATAATTTTAAGTCTTGGAGAAAAGGAAAAACAAATATTTGATACTTTAGAAAAATCGCTTTTAAGGGAAGGGAATGATAAATTATCTGAATTTGGTTATTACTTTGGTTCTTCTTTTCATTATGAAGGTGAAAACTATTGGGGGGTTGATAGGTTAAATCATTTAGAGGATAGATTAAGCGAATTAAATTTAAAGACAGAAAATTCTCAACCCTATATTATCAATTACTTACAAAGTAATTTTAATTTAGAAAATTTAAATAATAGACAAGTAGATTTAAAAGTTGAATTTTTTCCTTCACTGAATAGTCCATACACATATATAAGCTTTAAGAGAATTAGAGAAATATTTGAGAAATACCCCGTCAAATTTGAAATAAAACCAGTTCTACCAATGCTTATGCGTAATATGAAAATTCCACAAACTAAAGCAAAATATATTCTATCAGATGCGGCAAGAGAGGGCCGCAAGAATGGCGTAATAATTAAAAAAATATATTCACCAATCGGTAAACCTGCTGAGAGAGCTTACTCTCTTTTTCCGATAATTAATGATAAAGGTTTTGGCTTTGACTATTTAGAGAGGTTAATGGAGTCATGTTTTTTTCATGGAGAGAATATTGGTGAAATAAAATATTTAGAAAAAATAATTTCTGATTTGGGATTGTCTTGGACTGAGATAAAAGAGGAACTTAAAAATGACGAATGGAAAAAATTATTAAATAATAATTTAAATGAAATGTACAAAGGGGGTTGCTGGGGAGTTCCAACTGTAAAACTATCTAACTTAAATAGTGATTATGAGTATTATCAGTGGGGGCAAGATAGAATTCATTTTATTGAAAAGGAAATAATCTCTATATTAAGTTTTAACCACCAGTAACTGACATATGACGACTAACTGTGGGTCTTTGATTTCTTTTTGATATATTAAAATCATGAGCTTTGGGCTTAATTTTCATAGCCTTATCAATTGAGGAATGAAGCTGCATAATGTTTCCAGTTCTTATTATTGATCTAAAATCAATACTATCATTTTGACCAAGGCACATAAAAAGTTTGCCAGTACTGGTCAGTCTAATTCTATTACAGTTTGCACAAAAGTTATTACTTAAGGGTGTTATGAACCCGATTAAATTTTTTGTTTTATTAGTTTTTTTATAAAATGAAGGGCCCGCGGTTTTGTAGTTAGTTTCTTTAAGTGAATATTTTTTTTTAATTTCTTCTTCTACCTCAGCAAGTGAAATATACTGATCTATTCTATCCTGATCTGTAAGTCCCATAGGCATTGTTTCAATTAGACTTATATCAAAATTATTATTATGCGCCCATTCGATAATGTTATTTATTTCATCAAGATTTTTATTTTTTATCATTACGGTGTTAATTTTAATTTTTAGGCCATTATCTTTTGCCGTCATTAAACCTTTGATGACATTTTCAAGATCATCCCTTCTTGTTATTTGATAAAATTTATCTTTCATTAAAGTATCAAGAGAAACATTTATTCTTCTAACGCCGGAGTCGTATAGTTGCTTAGACATTTTATCTAAAAGACTTCCATTTGTTGTAAGAGTGATTTCCTTCAAGTCACCAGATGATATGAAGCGAGAAAGATTTGAGATAAAATCTATTAAACCTTTTCTTACCAATGGTTCACCACCACTAAGTCTTATTTTTGTTATACCTCTTGAAATAAATAATGAGCAAAGATAATCCATTTCATCAAAAGTAAGAAGATCTTTTTTGGGTAGAAATTTCATTTTTTCTGGCATGCAATATGTACATCGAAAATTACATCTATCTGTCACAGATATTCTTAAATAATCAATTTTTCTTCCAAAGTTATCAATTAATTTATTGTTTTTGCTTGGTGTATTTATAAAAATATTATTCATTACCTATATTAACATAAGTGATTTCTTTTTAATTATTTTTTTATAGATATGATGAAAAAACTAATACTTTTTAATTAATTGATTATGAAACCAAAAAATAAATGCTAAATTAATTGGTAATGAAAAAAAAAATAAATCTGGTATAGTATTTATTATTGAAACAAAGCCGGTAAACAAGAATATTGCGCCAAAAATACATAATGATAATTTTAATAGTTCAATCATTTAAGAAACTTTCCATAAGTTTTTAGTATTCTTGAAGCAAAAAACATGCCATAAATTATTTTGTGGAATAATTAAATATAGAAATGGCCAAATTATCACAAATACAAAGTACAAAATTATCTCAAAATATTGCTTTAACTCCGCAATTAATACAGGCTATTAAATTGTTTGAGCTGAATAATATTGAGCTTGATGAATACATTAATAAAGAAATCATTGATAACCCTTTTTTGGATAAGGATAATGGCTCCAATGATGAAGACAATGACAAAAATTATGATGAAAATATCTTATCTGTAAATAATTCATCGACTGAGTCAGAAATTCACATATCAAATCAAGAAAGCCCCATAGATGATCAGTCTAATATTTTTGACAATAGCTATGGAGGGGATAACTCTGAAATAAATAATTATATTGAAGAGACAGTCAGTTTTAAGAAGTCATCAAAGGATTTTCTAATTGAGCAAGTTAACATTACTTTTGAAAATGAACTAGATAAACAAATTGCATTTCAACTAATCGAAAATTTAGAGGGTAGTGGATTTTTAAAAATTTCTTTGAAAGATTTTTCAATAGATATTGGTATTGAGGAAAGCAAAATAAATAAAGTTTTATCAAGGTTGAAAAAATTTGAGCCCACAGGAGTTTTTTCTCAATCACTTGAGGAGTCTTTTTTATTACAATTAGAGGAAAGAAATTTATTAAACAATTCGATTAAAAAGTTAATAAATAATTTAGAAATTCTTGCGTCAGGCGATTTAAAAAAGCTAATAAAAATTTGTAATACTGATGAAAATGAAATTTTTAAAATGCTAAAAACAATAAGATCATGTAATCCAAAACCCTTATCATCATTTGATGAAAACGATTTTGATGATATTAAAGAGCCTGATGTAATTGTAAAAAAAGTTGAGTCAAAATGGATTGTAGAGTTGAATGAAAATACTTTACCAAAGGTATTAGTAAATAGTGGTTATTATGAGGAACTTGCATCAAGGAACCTTACAAAAGAGGATAAAGACTATTTAGCTACTAGATATGCCTCAGGTAAATGGTTGTTAAAAGCATTGGAGCAAAGGTCAGCAACTATTCTTAGGGTTTCAAGAGAAATTATTCGACAACAAAACTCATTTCTTGAAAACGGCTTGGCTTATATAAAACCTATGATTTTAAAAGATATTGCAAAGGAATTAGATCTTCATGAAAGTACTATTTCTAGAATTACAAATTCAAAAGAAATTGACACACCCAGGGGTATTTATTCTCTAAAGTTCTTTTTTTCTAAAGCTATTGAAAGTGTTGGGGATGCCGATATTTCTTCTCAATCAGTAAAAATAAAAATTAGAAATTTTATAGATAATGAAACTGTAAAAACCTTATCTGATACAAAGTTAAAGGATTTACTTCACGAAACTGGAATTAAAATTGCTAGGAGAACAATCACAAAATATAGAGAGGAAATGAATATTCCATCATCTTTTGAACGTAAAAAAATTAGGAAACTAAAAATTTAAAAGTAAAAAATATAATATTAAAATATTTACCTTTATATAATTGTGAGTATAAAACTATCAAGATATGTTCTTTGAGAAGAGGATTTTATGGATAAAAAATTGAAACCAAACTCTTATGCTGCTTTAGATGCAGAAAATCATTTTCATCCCTATTCAAATGCTAGAAGGATTGAAGAACAAGGTCCTATGGTAATATCCGAGGGAGAAGGTATATATGTTTGGGGCGATGATGGAAAAAAATATCTTGAAGCAATGGCTGGCCTTTGGTCGGTTGCAGTTGGATTCGGTGAGGAAAGATTAATAGATGCTGCTACTAAACAATTAAATAAGCTTCCATATTATCCTTCTTTTTCTCATAAATCGCACCCTGCTGTGGCTGAGTTATCTCATAAATTAGTTGAAATGGTAGGTCTTGATATGAGTAGGGTTCATTTTACGAATTCAGGGTCTGAAGCTAATGATACGGCAATGAAGTTTGTTTGGTATTATAATAATGCACTTAAAAAACCTAAAAAGAAAAAAATTATTTCAAGAATAAAAGCTTATCATGGAATAACTATCGCATCAGGAAGTCTTACAGGAATGCCATTAATGCATAATGATTTTGATCTTCCCATTTCTCAAGTTTTACATACTATGTGCCCTCATTATTGGAGAGAGGGTCTTGAAGGTGAAACTGAAGATGAATTTTCCTCAAGGTGTGCGGATGAACTAGAAAAACTTATTTTGAAAGAAGATCCAGACACAATTGCTGCTTTTATTGGTGAACCAGTAATGGGTGCAGGTGGTCTAATAGTACCCCCAGCTGGATATTGGGAAAAGATACAAAAGATTTGCAGAAAATATGATATTTTAATTATTGCAGATGAGGTTATTAATGGATTTGGAAGAACTGGAAAACCTTTTGCATGCGAATTATATGGAATAAAACCTGATTTTATAGTTTTATCAAAACAAATTACATCATCATATATGCCTATGGCAGCTGTTTTAATGACTGATGAAATATATCAGGTGATAGCCGATAATACTCAAAAAAATATAATGTTTGGTAGTGGTTTTACAGCAAGTGCTCATCCAGTTGCTTGTGCAGTAGCCTTAGAAAACATTCGCGTTATTGAAGAAAATAAATTAATGGATAGGGTTCCTATGTTACAGGATCAATTTCAGGAGAGACTAAATAAGCTTGAGGGTATTGATATTGTTGGTGAAGCTAGGGGTATTGGCTTAATGGGAGCTGTTGAGGTAGTTCATGACAAATCTCCGTCTAAACCCTTCAATCCAATAGGAAGTGCTGGCTCTGTAATTGCTGAGTGTGCTCATAAAAATGGTTTAATAGTTAGAGCTATTGGCGATACACTGGCAGTATGCCCACCTCTAATTATAAAAGAGGAGCAGATAGATGAATTATTTGATAAATTTTCTCAGTCACTAATTGATGGTTCAAAATTACTCAAGGAAAAATAAATTTAATTTATCTCTAGAATTATTTTTCCAATATTTTTGTCTTCTTCCATGATCCTATGAGCTACGTTCGCGTCATTAATATTCAAAATTGCATGAACGCACGGCTTAATCTTTTTTGCTTTAAAAAAAGGCCATACATTTTGATATAAATCACTCATTATTCTTCCTTTAATAGATACACTTCTCGCTCTTATAGTCGAACCAATAATTTTTTGTCTTTTCATTAGAATTGAACCTAAGTTTATTGAGGATTTTATACCACCCATAAGCCCAATTATAACGAGTCTACCTTCAATAGACAGTACATTAATATTATCCTCAAAATAGTTACCACCAACGGGATCCAAAATTATATTAACACCATCAGGTGACCATTCTTTTATTTTTTTAAAAGGCTCTTCTGTTCTTAAGGCACCGTTAGTAGCACCAAGTTCAGTACAAAAATTAATTTTTTCTTGTGTTCCTGCCGTAACAAATGACTCGCACTCAAAGGCCTTGCATAATTGAATAGCCGCAGTTCCTATACCACTTGCTCCTGCATGCAATAATACTTTATCTCCTTTTGTTAAATTGGCTTCTAAAAAAAGATTTAGCCAACAGGTTGCATAAACTTCAGGTAGGGATGAGGCTTCTATTAAATTAATTCCCTCAGGAATTGGTATGGCCTGGACTTCGGGACAGGAGACGTATTCAGCATATCCTCCTCCAGCTAAAAGTGCACAAACTTTTTCTCCTACTTTTCTATTTTTGACATTTTTTCCAATTTTTTCAATAATACCGCTACATTCTAACCCTAATATATTAGATCCTCCTGGAGGGGGAGGGTAGAGACCATTTTTTTGAACAATATCAGCCCTGTTAACCGAAGTAGCGCTAATTTTTATCAAAACATCATTATCGGAAATCGAAGGAAAATTACTTTCAGACCATTCAAGTTTTTTATTTTCTAAAATATTAATAGCTCTCATCATGGTTAGAAGTTCTGCTTATTTTTTATAAGGTCATCAACTACTTTTGGTTCCGCTAGAGTTGATGTATCCCCGAGATCATCATAATCATTTGCTGCTATTTTTCTTAATATTCTTCTCATAATTTTTCCTGATCGAGTTTTTGGAAGGTTAGATGAAAATTGGATAAAATCTGGGCTAGCAATTGGCCCAATTTCTCTTCTTACCCATCCAATAAGATCTTTTTTAATCTCATCACTCATTTTTTCACCTGCAATTAGAGTTACAAACGCATAAATTCCTTGACCTTTAATTTCATGAGGAAAACCAACCACTGCTGCCTCTGCAACTTTATTATGAGAAACTAATGCACTTTCAACCTCTGCCGTACCCATTCTATGACCAGAAACATTAATTACATCATCAACTCTTCCTGTAATCCAATAATAACCATCTTCATCCCTTCTGCATCCGTCTCCAGTAAAATAATAGCCATCGTATTGAGAAAAATAGGTCTCTATAAACCTATCATGATCACCATAAACTGTTCTCATTTGACCCGGCCAGCTACTTTTAATGCATAAATTGCCCTCGTTAGAACCTTCAAGCTCATTACCATTTGTATTTAATAATACTGGGTTAATTCCAGGGATAGGTTTGGAGGCAGAGCCCGGTTTTAAATCTGTTGCTCCGGGTAAGGGTGAAATTAGAGTAGCCCCAGTTTCGGTTTGCCACCAAGTATCAACTATAGGGCATTTTTTTTCTCCAACAATATTGTAGTACCATAACCATGCTTCTGGATTGATTGGCTCACCAACACTTCCGAGTAACTTTAAACTATCTCTTTTAGTCGCTTTAACTGGCTCATCACCCTCCTTCATTAATGCTCTGATTGCTGTAGGGGCTGTGTAAAATATATTTACTTTATGTTTATCGCATATTTGCCAAAATCTTGATGCATCTGGAAAATTGGGTACACCCTCAAACATTAGGGTTGTTGCTCCATTACATAATGGGCCATAAATTATATAGGAATGACCAGTTACCCAGCCTACATCAGCACTACACCAATAAATATCACCTGGCTTGTAATCAAAAATCATTTCATGAGTATAAGAAGCATATACAATATATCCTCCCGAAGTATGAAGGACACCTTTTGGCTTACCAGTTGAGCCAGATGTATAAAGAATAAATAGAGGATCTTCAGCATCCATCACTTCGGCCTCGCATTCATCGCTTACATTCTTTATAATGTCATGATACCAAAGGTCTCTTCCCTCAATCATTTTTATATTTGCATTATTACGATTTACCACAAATACATTTTTAACATTGGGACATTTTAAAAGGGCTTTATCTGTATTCAATTTTAAAGGTATTGTTTTTCCACCTCTTATACCTTCATCTGCTGTAATAACGTAATGTGAATTACAGTCTAAAATTCTTCCTGCAAGTGCCTCAGGAGAAAAACCTCCAAATACAACAGAATGAATTGCTCCAATTCTACTGCAAGCTAACATTGAATAAGCCGCTTCAGGAATCATAGGCATATAAATAGTTATTCTATCCCCTTTTTTTACACCATTATTTTTTAATGCATTTGATAAATTGCAAACTTTTTTATGAAGCTCTCTATATGATATCTTAAGACTTTCATCAGGATTATCCCCTTCCCAAATAATTGCAATTTCATCTGACTTATCTTTAAGATGTCTATCTATACAATTTTCTGAAACATTTAACTTTCCGTCATAATACCAATTGATATCAACATTTTTCCTTGACCATGTAACATCTTTTACTTTTGAATAAGGTTTTATCCAATCAACTCTCTTTCCAATTTTATACCAAAATTTTTCAGAGTCAGCCTCGGCTTGTTGGCATAAATCTTCATAAACTTCTTTTGTAACATGTGCTGAATTTTTATAATTTTCAGGTACTGGGAATATTTTATCAGCTGTCATTTATTTGGCTCTATTTTAGTTTATTTTGTAATAATTTTATTACACCCGAAAAATCAATATTATCATGGCCCAACGTTTCAATTTGTTCATAAATTGAAGTTGCATTGGCTCCAAGGGGTGTTGAAGATGATGTCATATTTGCAGCTTCTTGAGATAGTCTTAGGTCCTTTAGCATTAATGCTGAAGCAAATCCTGGTTCGTAATTATTGTTAGCAGGACTAGACGGTACTGGTCCTGGTACAGGGCAATAACTAGTCATTGACCAACATTGGCCTGAGGCTGTTGAAGAAATGTCAAAAAATGTTTGAGCATCAAGACCGAGATTTTCTGCTAGATTAAATGCTTCTGCAGTTCCTATCATTGAAATACCTAATAACATATTATTACAAATTTTTGCTGCTTGACCGTTACCTGATAGTCCTGCATAAATAATATTTCCACCCATTATATCGAGGTATTCTTTTGCTTTATCAAAGGCTTTTCTCTCTCCGCCAACCATAAATGTTAATGTACCTGCCTGAGCACCTCCGACCCCTCCTGAAACAGGAGCATCAACTATATTAAGATTTTTTGCGATGGCGGTTTTAGAGACATCTCTTGCAGTTTCAACATCTATTGTTGATGAGTCTATTAGCAAAAGATTATCCGGAGCATTTTCTATTATTCCCTCGCCGCCTAAATAAACTGACTTTACGATTTTACCTGAGGGCAGCATTGATATTACTACATCAGAGGATTGAATAGTCGAACTAATATCATCAGTAGATTTTCCTCCAGCATCAATAAGAATTTTTACTTGATCCTTTGCTAAATCATATCCAGTCACAGAATGCCCTGCTTTTAAAAGATTTAAGGCCATTGGAAGACCCATATTACCCAATCCTATAAACGAAACTTCTGCCATGCTTAACTCCTTTTAATTGAATTTAAGATCATCATCTAATGAACTAAAAAATTTATCTACAAAATTTTCTTCTACCTCAGATATATTACTCGGTTTCCAGGATGGGTTATTATCTTTGTCAATGATAAGTGCCCTTACACCCTCATAGAAATCATGGTCATTCATTACTTTATTGACCATTCTGAATTCCATCTGCATGCAATCTTCAAAGCTAATATTCTTACCTAGCCTAAGACTTCTTAAGGCAACTTTTAAAGATGTTGGTGATTTTTGCTCTATTGTTGAAAGTATATTCTTGGACAGATCTGAGTTTTCTTCTATTAAATTTTCTATAATCTTTTCAACTGTATCAGCCTTAAAGATTTTATTACAAAATAAGCTTATTTCTTTAAATTCTGATTTCCCAGGTTCAACTGAGTATTTTTCAATGATATTTTTAGGGTCATTTTCATCTTTTGAAAGATCATTTATCAAATTAGAAAAATTTTCAGATTTTATAAAGTTTGTTGCCGTTCCTAAAAAAATAGCATCCGGAGCTTTTATTCTGTTCCCTGTTAAAGCAAGGTAGGTACCTGCTTCGAAATTCAGTCTTGGTAGGAAAAATGATCCTCCTACATCTGGAAATAAACCTATTCCTGTTTCTGGCATAGCAAAGGAATAGTTTTCTCCAGCTATTCTATGACTCCCATGAACCGAAAGACCAACTCCACCACCCATAACAATCCCATTTACAAGTGAAATATATGGTTTCGGATAACGTTTTATATATTGATTGAGAATATATTCCTCTCTATAAAAACCTACTGCTTTCTCATCATTATTTTTACCCCAGTCATGAAGGGCTCTAATATCTCCACCAGCACAAAATGCCTTTTCTCCCTCTGCTTTAATTAAAATATTTTTTACAGATGAGTCATTTTCCCATTGTTTTAATTTTGGATGAATTTCCCTCACCATTGATAGCGTAAGAGCATTTAAAGCTTTTGGCCTATTTAAAGTTATAAGCCCAAGAGTTCCTTTGACTTCAAAGAAAACCTCTTCATCTGTCATCTGTTTTCCTTAAGTACTTCTCTAGAAATAATAACATTCATTATTTCATTGGTTCCTTCAAGTATTTGATGAACCCTAACATCTCTAAGGTTTCTCTCCAAAGGATAATCTTTAAGGTATCCATAGCCGCCATGAATTTGAAGAGCTTCATTTACGATTTTAAAACTCATGTCAGTTACAAAACGCTTAGCCATAGCAGCAGCTTTTGTTTTATCGTGAGTATTTTCATCAACTTTATTGGCTGCATCTCTAAGCATTAATCTTGAAGCCTCAAGTTCAGTTGCCATATCGGCAAGTTTAAATTGTATAGATTGAAAATCTTGAATTTTTTTTCCAAATTGTTCTCTATCCCCAGCATAATCGACAGCTTTTTCAAATGCAGATTGAGCGGTTCCGAGAGAACATGCTGCTATATTGAGTCTTCCACCATCTAAGCCTTTCATAGCAATTTTAAAACCATCACCTTCATTTCCAATAATATTTTCAACGGGAACTTTACAGTCTTCAAAAATAACTTGAGCAGTTGGTTGAGAATTCCATCCCATCTTTTTTTCCTGCGCTCCAAAAGAAAGTCCAGGAGTATCTTTCTCAATTAAAAGGGTTGAAATTCCAGAGGCGCTATCATCTCCTGTTCTAACCATAGTAACATAGACATCAGAGTAACCACCTCCAGAGATAAAAGACTTAGTTCCATTAATTATATAATGATCACCATTTTTGATAGCTTTTGTTTTCAGACTTACTGCATCTGAGCCTGCCCCAGCTTCTGTTAAGCAATATGATGCAATTTTATTCATTGAGCATAAATCAGGGACAAATTTCTCTTTAAGTTCACTTGATGCAAAACTATCAATCATCCAATTTGCCATATTGTGGATTGACAAGAAAGCTGATGTTGACGTACAGCCTTGGCTTAAGGCTTCAAAAATTAAGCTAGCATCCAAACGAGATAAACCAGAACCCCCAAGTTCAGGATCAACATAGATTCCGCCAAAGCCAAGCGCCGCAAGTTCTTGAAGAGTTTCTACAGGAAATATTTTTTCTTCATCCCATTTTTCGGCATTTGGGGCCATTTTTTTTAAAGCAAAATCTTTTGCTACATCGTAAAAGGCAATTTGTTCTTCAGATAAGTGCATAATTTTTCTAATCGTTAATTTGTTAACTAAATCCAGCTTTCTATGATTGTTTAATTTAATTTATTCATTACATCACCGAAGAGTTCTTTATCTGAGATAAGCTCTTTAGTTTGACTTAGGGGCTTTGAGACCCAGGTTTCATTTATAAGATCTCTCCAGGAAATATTATTATTTGTACCATTTCCTCCCCAAGAACCACAGCCCAATGAAAATGTTTGTCGCATTCCATTCCATAGGTTTCCGCTATTTGACGCTGCTTGAGGTTGATTAACCATAACTCTTGAGGTTTTAGTGCTGTTAGCTAATTTCATTATATTTTCATCACTGTTTGAGTAAATACCGCATGAATGGCCTTGACCTTGATATGCTTGAATATTATTTGTTAGTTCAATGGCATGCTCAATATCATTTGCTCTGTATAAAGCCATTATTACCGACAGTTTTTCACCAGAAAAGGGAAATTCTTTACCCCACCCTGTTTCAGGTACAATATAAAATCCAGTTCCTTCTGGTATTTCAATATTAGCCATATCGGCAATTTTCTCTGCAGGTTGAGCAACGATTGCTGTATTTAAATGACCCTCTTCATCCCAAAGAGTTTCTTTTAACTTTTGTTTTTGTTCTTCATTGACAAGGAATCCACCTTTCTCTTTTAATTTTGAAATCATTTCCTCATAAATAGAATCCACTAAAATTACAGAATTATCTGATGAACAAGATGCCGCTAAATCAAGGGTTTTTGATATTCTGATTTTCTCAGCAGCATCATCTAGGTTGGCAGTATCATCAACAGTTATAACAGCATTTCCAACTCCGACACCAAGAGCAGGAGTACCACTTGAGTAGGCTGCATTTACCATTGCTCCACCGCCAGTAGCAAGAACTCTATCACATTGTGCCATAAGTTCATTTGTTAGTTCAAGGCTAGGTATTTCAATAGCTTGAACTAAATCAGCAGGTGCACCGCATTTAACGATAGCCTCACGCATAAGATCACATATTTTTTTGTTAGTTAACTTTGCTCTTGGGTGAGGTGCAACTATAATTGAGTTTCTTCCTTTAACAGCATGTATTGATTTAATTACTGGAGTAGCCTCAGGATTTGTTGATGGCGATAAAGCACCTATAACACCCATTGGTTTTGCAATTTTAACAATTGCCCTTTCTGAGTCTTCTTCAAGAATACCTACGGATTTATCACCAATAATATCCATCAGTGTAGCACGTGTCTTTCTCTGAATTTTTAAAAATTTACCCTCATAATTTCCAAGCTGTGTTTCATCAACAGTAAATTGAGCTATTTCTTCAGCCATTCCAGGTTTTGCAACTGACCAAACCATTGCCCTTATTAGCTCATCAACCTGTTGTTGAGTATAATTTTCTATTTGTTTTTGAGCTTCTCTTGAACGTTTAATTAAAACTTCAATTTCTTCTTTTGCTGACATTTGAGTCACCTCTTAATTTAAATTATTCTATCTTATCTAACACTCAGTAAGTTTAATAATCTATAAATATTTTTAAAAAATAGTAAAATATTCTCTAATTCAAATAGCAAATGAATAATACTCTGTCGAGAAATTTCCCTAATCAAGTAATATTTTCTACGGGAAGACCTTCTGACTGCCAGTCAGAAAAACCTCCAAGATTATGGACATCCATAAAACCAATATCTTTTAATGATTTACCAGCAAGAGCTGCTCTTGAACCAGCTGCACAATAAAGAATTATTTTTCTATCTTTTGTAAAACCGTCTAATCCATTAGGATTTGTTTCTTTATTTTGAAATTCTATTAAACCCCTAGGAATATGAACAGAATTTTTAATTTTACCAGTGATAGCTAATTCATTTATTTCTCTAGTATCTATAATTAAAGCCCCATTGTCTTGCTCTTCTTTTGCCTCTGCAGGTGTTATAGTTGGTATTTCATTAAATGCTTCCTGAATAATTTCTTGAATTGTTCTTATCATCATATATCCCTTATTTAATTTTATATTTTATAGGCAATGTCTTTAAACCAGAAACAAAGCTTGCTTTTACCCATAATGGCTCACCATTTAATTCTATTTTTTCAATTCTTTTAAATAGCTCTTTGTATAGAATTTCCATCTCCATTTTAGCTAGATGTTTTCCTAGGCATAAATGCGCTCCATATCCAAACGCCAAATGTTTATTTGGGGATCTATCAACTTTAAACTCGAAGGGTTCGTCGAATACATCTTCATCTCTATTTCCAGATGGATAGACTAGTAATATTGAATCACCCTTTTTTATTTCTTTTTCACCTATTAAGCAATCTTCAGTAGCTGTTCTAAAGAAATTTTTTACTGGAGTAACCCATCTAATCGCCTCTTCAATTGCCATTGGCATAATAGATGGATTATCCTTTAATTTTTTAAATTCTTTTGGATTTTCTATTAATGCGAGGACTCCTCCAGCTGTTGATGAAGATGTTGTATCGTGACCAGCAGTTGCAATTATTGTATAATAAGACATTGCTTCTAAGTGCCCAATTTCTTCACCTTGAAATTTAGCGTTTGCAATAACAGTCGCTACATCATCTGTCGGATTTTTTCTTCTTTCTTCAGTTAGAGCTGTAAAATAATTAAAGAAATCAGCAATTACATTACTATCAATACTTTCTTCTTCTGATCTTTTCATATCCTCATCATTGCCACCAAAAAGTTGTTGAGTAAGCTTTAACATTAGATTTTCATCTTCAGGTGGAACACCTAAAATATTCATAATTACTCTAAGGGGGTACAATGATGATATATCTCTAACAAAATCACACTCGGATCCTGACTCAAGCATCTTATCCACATAATTTTTTGCTAATACCTCAATTTCAGATTTAAGTTTAATTAAGTTGGGAGGTGAAAACCATGATTGAGTCATGGCTCTATAAACTTTATGATCGGGATTATCCATGTGAACTAATGTTCTTACTAGGAGATGGCTACCACCTGTGAATTCTTTAATATAATTTTCAGCGGTAATGTCCATTAAGGTTGTTCTCGGATCATTTATGAAAAAATCATTTTTTAATTCAATATCTGAAATATCAGAATGTTTTGTAATAGCCCAAAATGGTCTATAATTATTGGGCTCTAGCCAACAAACAGGATCATTTTCTCGCATTGATTTAAGGATAGCGTGAAGCTCACCCTCATTTGTGTAGGTTTCAGGGTATGCAATTTTTTCATAGCCATTATTAGTCATAATCAAACCTTATTTATTAAATTAAATCATGCAATAAAATGACACTTATGTCGAGATTTTGCTTATTTGTCTTTTGGATGTCTCTTTTATTTGGCTTATATAGCTTCTGATATCGTCTCCAATTAAATATAAACAAGGAACTAGGATTAAAGTAACAGATGAAGATAATGCAACACCAAATGATAAAGATATAACGGCAGGTTTTAGAAAGTTTGCTTGAACAGATGGCTCTAGCATCATTGGCATAAGACCTACAAAAGTTGTAATTGATGTTATTACAATTGGCCTAAACCTTGTAACCCCAGACTCTACAATGCACTCTAATATATGTTTTCCACTGCTCTTTAGTCTATTAATATTATCAACTAGAACAAGGTTATCATTTACAACAACACCACATGCTGCTCCAATTCCCCAATATGAAATCATTGAGAGGCCTTTACCAAAAATAATGTGTCCAAGAACAGCTCCACCAAAACCAAATGGAAGCGCAGAAAGAATTATTATTGGTAAAAAATACGATCTAAATGCAATTGATAAAATTGCAAACATTGCAAAAATTGCAATTATTATTAAATATCGAATTTCTGCAAAAAACTCATCCTCTCCTTCGGACTCTCCTCCAAGTCTCCAAGAAGCTCCTGGAAATCTTGTTTTCCAGCCAGGAAGATAATCCTCCCTTAATTCAGTGAGAATTTGAGTTTTAAAATCACCCTTAATTTGAGTACTCACGGATGCGCTAATTAATCCATCAATTCTTTCTATTTTTTGAACTCCGGGTGATTGCTTTATTGATGCTACAGATAAAAATGGTACCTCTCTTCCATCAGGTGTTCTTATCCTAAACTTAGATAAACTTTCAAGAGATCTTCTTAATTTCTTTGGATAGTGAACCATTACTTTTACATCTTCACCATTTCTGGGTAGTCTTTGTACTTCCTCACCATAGTATGCCTGTCTAAGTTGTCTAGATATCTCACCAAGTGTTAATCCTAATTTCTCGGCATTAAGCTTCACTGATATCTGAATTTCAGTAAACGAACTGTTTAGGCTGTTTCTTACATCATATGTTGCAGAGTAAGATCTTAAATTATTAATAAAATCATTTAAAGCTGGAATCAAGTCCTCTGATTTTGTTGCAGTGATATTAAAATTAAGGTCTGCATCAGTTGGGCTACGACCAATATCTTTTGAAACATCCAGACCCTCGGCATCGGGTATCTCACCAATGTTGTCTCTTAAAATATCTGCAATTTCTGTTGCTGATGCATCTCTATTGCTTGGAGGGTAGAGATTAAAATAAGCTCTAACCGAGGAGCCACTGGCATTTATGTATGTATTTTCTATGCTATTATCTTTATTTTCAAAATACTTTTCTGTTTTTATCCCTGCGTTCTCAACAATTTTTGATACTTCAAGAGTTCTCTCAAAGGGGGATCCTTCTGGAAGTTTAACACTTACCAATATTTCATCATCCTCAATGTTTGGAAGGAATGACTTGCTTATCCAAGATGATCCAGAAAAAGTAAAAATAATTATTAAAAAGCTTAGAAAAAATGAAACTGTCAAATATCTTCTTTTTAGAGAGGATATTAGTATTGGCATATATTTAATTTTACCGAAGTTAACCAAACTCTGAGCAAGTTTTTTTTGAAATTTTGCTAATTTCGATTCATTATTATTCGGTTTTAGATTTGATAAATGAGAGGGTAAAATACAGAAGGCCTCTAAAAGAGAAAAAGCTAAAGCAAGCAAAACAATGATTGATATATTTTGGACAAATTGAACTTGCCATCCCGATAAAAATAGCCAAGGAGCAAATGCAATCATAGAAGTTATAACTGCAAAAAATACTGGTTTAGATACTAGATAGGCGCCCATTATTGCGGCATCAGCACCTTCTCGACCTTTTTCATTTTCTGAGTGAATATTCTCCCCAACAATAATTGCATCATCTACAACAATTCCTATTACTAGAAGAAATGCAAATAATGATATTACATTTAAAGATACATCGTTTGATGGAAGAAAAATAAATGTTCCTGCAAAAGCAGTTAAAATTCCAACAGCGCACCAGAAAGCAACAATTGGTCTTAAAAACATCATTAGAACAATAAACACTAAGAATAGTCCGCCAAATGCACTTTTTGAAATTAAAGACATTCTGTCCTTATATAAGTCTGATGTATCAGTCCATAAGGAGAGATTTAGGCTTTGATCCATATTTTTCTGAGCATCAGGTAGCCATTTGTAAATAGACTCAGACGTTTTAACGACATTCATGTTATCAGTAGATAAAACTTGAACGAGAACAGCTAATTCACCATTTAATGTTGCTCTAAGATTTTCATCTTCAAAACCATCAACAACCTTAGCTATATCAGAAATTTTAAGTGTTCCGCCATCTGAAGTTTGTCTGATTATTATTTTATCAAAATCTTTTTTTGTATCCGCTAAATTTCTTGTGGTTAATTGGATGGTTCCGTTTTCACCTTTGATACTCCCCAAAGAGGTATTGATTGATGATTTTCTAATTGCTTTAGCCACTTGGTCAAAGGTAACATTATACCTTCTCATAGCATTCTCAGAGAGTTCTATTGATATTTCTTCTTTTCTACTTCCTTGAACTTCTACAATATCGACATGGTCCAAAAGAGATAATTCATCTCTGATTTTTTCAGCAGCTCTTGTTAATTTTTTTTCAGATGTATTACCATGCACAGCAAGTGTAACAAGAGGAAGTCTAAAAGACTCATCAGAAACTGTTGGTGGAAGCACTTCATTGGGTATTGATTGGATTGCGTCTACTTTTCGTTTTATATCTTGAATAAGTTTATCGATTCCTGAACCAGAGGTGGCTTCTACTAAAATCGATCCCAAGTTTTCTTTAGCTGTTGATGTAATTTTTTTTATATTGTCGAGATCAGTAAGCGACTCTTCAACTCTTACAAGTATTTGGTCTTCAATTTCTTTTGGTGATGCACCTGGCCATCCATATTCAATTGAGACTACTGGAGCAGTTATTATAGGAAAAACTTCCTTTTCAATTCTAAAAAAATTTAAAATCCCTATAGTAATTATACTAAACATTAAGAGATTTGCTGCTTTAGAATTCCTAACCCACCATGAAATAATTTTTAACATTCAAATTACCTAGCTATATTTTTACCTAACAAAATTGGCTTAAGAGCCATTCCATCTTTTGCGTTATTTAAAGGTGAAACAACTACTCTTTCTCCCTCAGAAATCTCGCCTTTGATGATAACGTAATCATTTTCTGTTCCAAGTACCTCTATTTCCCTAATTTCTAAGTTATCATTTGTATTAATAACATATATATTTGAGTTGTTATTAATGGCAGAATTAGGAACTAAGAACCCATTTTTAATTGTCTTACCTTCAATAACTGCATCAACAAACATTCCTATTGCAAGTGGAGGAGATTGTTGATAAGGATTTATAACTTCTGCATAAACATAAACGAGGCGAGTTAGAGGATCAATTGAACCTGCGGTTCGAACAATTCTTCCTTCCCACTCAGAAATTTTATTTGAAACCAAAGAATAAAAATTAACCTTTGGACCAGAAAAAGGTCTTTCTTCCTCGTAGGCCAGTGGAAGACCTAAATAGGATAACTCAGTATCAGTTAAGGGTAATGCTATCAGAACTTCCTCAGTAGAAAAAGCTGTAGCAAGAATACTTCCCGTTCCAACAAATTGTCCAACCCCTGTTTTTTTTTGACGAATTATTCCTTGAAATGGAAGTTTAACAACTGTTCTTTCTAAATTGAGTTTTGCTTTTTCTAAATCCGCTAATGCAGCCTTTTCTGCAGCTTCTGCTTCTTTAAGTTGGGGTATTCTTAGGGTAAGTGGACTTGCTTCACCAAGCCCTAGCTCTTCCCAATCATTCTTAGCAAGTTCACTCTCAGCGATTTCTCTCTCTAATAATTTACTGGCTTGAGCAACTCTAGATTCAGCCGAAATTAAAGCCAACTTATAATCTCTGTCATCAATCCAAACTAAAGGCGATCCTGCCTTAATAATTCCACCATCAACAAATTCATCAGCTGCTTTGACAATTTGTCCAGAAACTTGAGATATTAAATTAATTTCATTTAAAGGTTTAACTTCCCCGTTGGTGAGAATTTTGAGTGAAATATCTTTTTTTGTTATAGCTTCATAAAATACCGGTGTAGGTTTAGGTAATTCAATACCCTTTTGGGGTTTGGGGCTTGATACAGAGATTATAAATGCAAAAAATGAACCAATTAAAATAATTAATATTGGGGCTATTCTTGAGTTTATAATATATTGAAATAACCTTTTCATTTAATTTTTCCATAAACCGGTGTTGCAATAGCCATATACATTTTAATTCTATTTGTGAGCCTTAATCTTTTTGCATTTATAAGTAAACTCTCAGCATTAAGACGTCTTGATTGGGAATCAAGTAGCTCAAAAATTGTACTTAATCCCTTATTATACTGATCTAAGGTTAATTCCTCTGCTGCTTTGGACTCTTCGAAGGCTTTACTTATAGCAATCTCTCTTTTTGTCAAAGTGTCTTCTGCAGATATGGCATCTTCTGCTTCTTGGGCTGCCGTTAATAGTGCTTGACCATAAGTCTCAAGAATTGCCTCTAATTGTGCTTTCTTAATTTTAGAGTTTGCTATTCTTCTACCACCTTGAAAAATACTTTGCGTAATTGAGCCAATTATTGAACCTGCCAATCTATCCGGATCAAGAGCATCAGATAAATTATCTTCAAGAGAATTCCATTGTGCATCTAAGGAAATACTTGGAAGAAATGCTAATCTTGTTGAAGTTAGCTGAAGGCCAGCAGACTCAATTTGTGCTTCTAAAGATCGAATATCTGGTCTTAAAGGAAGTCTCTCTGCAGGAGTTCCAATACTTGGATTTGGCGGAATTGATGGTAGACCTCCAGGTACAATATTTGCTTCCGGATAACGCCCTATGATGACTTCAAGGGTTCTTGCTGTTTCATTAAATATCTGCTGCTTGTTAATAAGATCTGCTCTAGTAGACTCTACCTCAGATCTTGCCAGTCTTAAATCTCTGCTTTGAGCGATACCTTTTATGTACCTATTTTCAACTTTCTTAAGAGTGCTTACCCTAGTTTGAAGATTTCTCTCAGCTAGATCTCTCTGCAGTTTTGCTTCTGAAAAAAGATACCATGATTGAGCAGTTAAACCTGCTATAGATAATTTTGCAAATTCTAGATCAGCTTCAGCAGACTCAAGATCTTTATATGCAGACCGTGATTGTCTTGATAGCCTTCCCCATATATCTATTTCCCAATTTAATTGAACCCCTAAACTATCTTGATAAGTATAAAATCTTTCAGGGTTATTTTGATTATCAATAATTACTGATGATTGAATTCTTGAATTATTTGTCCCTATCGTAGGTAATAAAGGTGCTATAGAGGCACTTGAGGATGCTCTTGCTATATCTAATCTGTTTGATGCAATTCTCAAATCTTTATTGTTTTCTATAGCTTCAGCAATTAATTTCAGTAATTCTTTATCATTAAAAGTTTTAGCCCATCCATCAATTTCTTTCATGGACTGATATGATGAGGACCAGTCTGAGGGAAGTGCTGGTAGCTCTCTTTCATATTTTTCTTTTGTGGTAGAACAGCTGGTTAGCAACAAAATAAAAAAAATAAAAAAAATCTTTTTTTTAAACAAATTATTATTTTTATCATTTTCTATTATCATTAAAAGGCCTAAAGTAGAATCGATACTATAATAACATTTTATATTAAGAATTTACGAACTAATAAAAATTAATATTATATTTCATGTATTTTTATATAATTTTTTATATCAATAGTATGTATTTTAAATATATATAGAATGTCTAAATTTCATTTATTTTAAGAGGATTTTAAAATGGTTAAGAATTCAAAAGAAATTGGACCAAATCATTACAGAGAGACTTTTGGCAGATATTTTGAAGACTTTCAAGTTGGTGATATTTATGATCATAGACCTGGAAAAACAGTGACTGAATATGATAATCATTTATTCACACTTATGACTCTAAATACTCATCCACTTCATTTTGACGCCGAGTATGGTAAGGAAACTGAATTTGGTAAAAATTTAGTTGTTTCAACATACACATTGTCACTTTTGATTGGTATGAGTGTTTCAGACTGTAGCCAAAAAGCAATCGCCAATCTAGGCATGGATGAAGTTAAATTTCCATCACCTGTTTTTTATGGAGATACAATCTATGGTTCTTCAGAGGTTTTGGAAAAAAGAGAATCAAAGTCAAGAAAAGGACAAGGGATTGTAAAGATTAAGACAACAGGTACTAATCAAAAAGATGAAGTTATATGTACTTTTTTAAGACAAATACTTATACCTGCAAGAGGCAATGCTGTTGAGGATAAAGTTGAACAATATTAAATATAAAAAAATTAGATATAAAAAAATTTTATTAATTTTAATTTCCATCATTTCATTTGTTTTTTATAGCTCAAATGCACAAGCAGAATATAAAATTAATGAGATTGTAAGTTTATATAAATTTCTTCATTCAAATCCTGAACTTTCATGGCAAGAAAATAAAACCTCAGATTATTTAGCAAATATTCTCGAAAAAGATGGATATACTGTAACAAGAGGTGTGGGTAAAAAAGGTGTTGTTGCAATTTTAGAGAACGGTAAGGGACCAACTCTGATGATAAGAGCAGATATGGATGCTTTACCTATCGAAGAAAAAACTAATCTTGAATATGCTTCCAAAGTAAGGCAAGTAAATAGATTTGGTAAGGAAGTCCCGGTCATGCATGCATGTGGCCACGATATTCATATGTCTGTACTAATTGGCACAGCTAAAAATTTAATTTCTATGAAAAATAAATGGTCTGGTACCTTGATGTTAATACTTCAACCGGCTGAGGAAGTTGGCCAAGGTTCACTGGCTATGCTTGAGGATGGTTTATTTGAGAGATTTCCTAGACCTGATTTTAATTTAGCTCTTCATGTTGGTGGAGAGGGTCCTGCAGGAACTGTTGGTTACCAGTTAGGTTATGCAATGGCAAATGTTGATAGTGTCGATATAACAATAAATGGTGTTGGAGGTCATGGGGCTTACCCTCATACAACAATTGATCCAATAGTTTTGGCCTCACAAATTGTTTTATCCTTACAAACAATAGTTAGCAGGAAAATTGATCCATTAGAACCGGCAGTTGTAACAGTTGGATCAATTCATGGAGGTCTTAAGCATAATATTATTTCTGATGAAGTAAGACTTCAGTTAACTCTAAGGTCTTACAGTGATGAGGTTAGAAACAAAACAATTAAAGAAATAAAAAAAATTGTTAATGGCCTTGGTATTGCAGCTGGATTGCCTGAAAATAAAATGCCTAAGGTTTTTGTTAAAGATGAGTATACTCCCGCATTGTATAATGACCCAGATTTTTCAAATAAAGTTTTGAATTTTATAAGAAATGAAATTGGTAAAAAAAATGTTGTTGAAATACCTGCGGTTATGGGAGGAGAGGATTTTGCAAGGTATGGAAGGCAAGATCCAAAAATACCGAGTTTTTTATTTTGGTTAGGGGGGACATCAAAAGAAAATTGGAAAAAATATTTAAACAATGAAATTGAAATGGTTTCTATTCATTCTCCATTTTTCGCACCTGATCCAGAACCTACTATTACCACGGGAATAAGGGCAATGACTGCATCTGCTCTTGGATTATTAAATTAGAGGAAAAAATTATGAATTCAATATTTAATTTAGAGGGCAAGGTCGCCCTTGTAACAGGTGGGGGAAGTGGTCTTGGAGCCTCAATAGCCCTAACATTGTCAAAGTCAGGAGCAAAAGTAGCCCTAGCTGCCCGAAGAAAAGAGAGGCTTAAGGAAACTGAAAATATTATTATTCAATCAGGAGGTGAAGCAGAAATTTATGATTTAGATGTATCTGATGAAGAAAACGTAAAATCATGTTTAAATTCAGTTATTTCGAGTATTGGTGAAATAGATATTTTAATTAATAACGCAGGCACTACTGCTGTTGGATCTATTGATGGGACAACATTAGATGAATGGGATTTAGTTATAAATACAAATCTAAGGGGACCATGGTTTCTTGCAAAGGAGTGGGTAACCGATAGAAGAAAAAAAAATATTAAAGGCGGAAATGTTTTAAATATTTCATCAATTTGTGGTGAGGCTGCTCAAAAAGGTAATGGTGTATATTGTGTTTCCAAAGCGGGCTTATCCCATTTAACTAGGCAAATGGCATTAGAGTGGGCAAAGTATTCAATTAGGGTTAATGCTTTAGCACCAGGTTATATGCGTTCAGATATCAATAAAGATTTCATAGACTCTGATTTAAGTAATGATATGATCAATAGAATTCCAATGAGGAGAGTTGGGAATTTTAATGAAATGGATGGTCCTTTATTACTATTAGTTAGTGATGCAGGTTCATATATTACTGGTGAAACCATTGTTGCAGATGGAGGCCACCTGCTAAGAGAGATTTAAGATGGTGAAAAATATTGAATTTTATTTTGACTTTGGTAGTCCTACTGCCTACTTAGCTTATACGCAACTTCAATTAATTGCTGAAAGGCAAAAAACTAATCTTATATATTATCCTGTTTTATTAGGAGGGATCTTTAAGGCAACAGGAAATAATCCACCAGCTTCAGTTCCTGCAAAAGGAATGTATATGATGGTTGACCTTCAAAGGTATGCGGATAAATATAAAGTACCTTACAAAAGAAATCCTTATTTTCCAGTAAATACATTATCTTTAATGAGGGGTGCAGTCTCATATCAAGAGGATGGTGATTTTTTAAAGTATGTAAATGTCATATTTCAAAATATGTGGGTTGATCCTAAAAATCTAAATGATCATGAAGTTCTTAAAAAAGTACTTATGGAAAATAATTTTGATATTAATGATTTTGTGAAAAGGATATCAGATCAAAATATTAAAAATAAATTAATTTCTAATACTGAAAATGCTGTAAAAAAAGGCGCTTTTGGGGCCCCAACGATATTTATTGGTGACGAAATGTTTTTTGGTCAGGATAGAATGGAATTTGTTGAAAATTCTATAAATACCTGATTTATAAATATATTCCTTCTTAAAAATTCTCATAAATTACAAAAATATAAAAAAATATTAATTTTTTCAAAAGTTGGTATTGAAATTGCTTTTATAAACTGCGATTTCGCAAACAACTAATTGGAGGTTTAAATGATTTTTAAAAAAACAACTAATAAAATAAAAAAGTTTTTAGTTGCAGGTATATTGAGTGTTTCAATGTCAGGAGTTGCTATGGCAGCTGTTGAATGGAACACAGCTGTAACAAGTGAATACATTTGGAGAGGGATGTCACAAGGTAAAGGTGCTGCTGTTTCAGGTGGTATTGACATTTCAGGAGATTCAGGATTTTCAGCTGGTACATGGGTATCGAATGTAGATTTTGGTGATAATGCTACTTATGAGCTAGATCTTTATTTTGCATACAGCTTTGGCCCTGTAAGTGTTGGTTACATTTATTATGCTTATCCTGATAATACTGACGAAGGGTACGACTTTAGTGAAGTAAACATTTCCGCAGACATTGGCGCTTTTTCTCTTGGAGCTAACATTTTAGCTGATGCAGATTTTGATGCTGATTTTGGTGATGATGTTTATTACACAATAGATACTGGTTTTCCAGTAAATGATGAGATTGGTATTGGTCTTCATCTTGGTTTCTACGATTATGATGCAGCTGATGAAGAAACAGACTATGGTATTTCTATAGACTTTGATTCTGGCTTTTCATTTGCGGTAATTGACAGCAGCAGAGATGACAGCGATCCTTTCTTTGTAATTACATACGCCATTGGCGGTTAATCAAAATAAAAAGAGGGAATAAAAAATGAAAAATTTCATTAAAAAAATTATGGTTATGGCTGGGTTTTCATTCTTGGCTTTGACTGGTACTGCTAATGCTGAAGTAAGTGCTGAAACAGCTTATGTTTTCAATACTTTTTCTTTCCTAGTTAGTGGCTTTCTAGTAATGCTTATGGCTTTAGGTTTCACATGTCTTGAAGCTGGTTTGGTAAGAACAAAAAATACAGCTACTATTTGTGTAAAAAATGTTGCTCTTTATAGTTTAGCTGGAATAATGTATTACCTAATTGGTTATGGCTTCATGTATAATGACGTAGCTGGTTACATTGGTACACCAGCTCTTTGGAACCCTGAGGCAACTGTTGACGCGGCTGACGGTTACTCAAAGATGTCTGATTGGTTCTTCCAAATGGTGTTTTGTGCAACAGCTATGTCTATTGTTAGTGGCACAGTTGCTGAAAGGATTAAATTACTTCCTTTCTTACTCTTTGCTGTATTCCTCACAGGTATCATATACCCTATTCAAGGCTCTTGGACATGGGGTGGTGGATGGTTATCTGAAATGGGTTTCTCAGACTTTGCCGGCTCAACCATAGTTCACTCTGTAGGTGGGTGGGCAGCATTAACTGGTGCCATTATATTAGGTCCTCGTTTAGGAAAATATGGTCCAAATGGTGAGGTAAACGCTATACCAGGTGCAAATCTTCCACTAGCAACTATCGGCACATTCATTCTATGGTTTGGTTGGTTTGGATTTAATGGTGGTTCCCAATTAGCATTGGGTTCTGCAGCAGACGCAGCAGCAATGGCAAACGTATATGTTAATACAAATATGGCTGCTTGTGCTGGTTTGGTTTCAGCATTAATTTTATCAATGATACTTTATGGTAAAACTGATTTAACATTCGTTTTAAACGGTGCTTTAGCAGGTCTTGTATCTATTACCGCTGGTCCTGATGTAGCAACACCATTGCAGGCTATAATAATTGGTGCTATTGGCGGAGTTATTTGCACATTTGCTATACCATTATTAGATAAATTAAAAATCGATGATGTTGTCGGAGCAATTTCTGTTCATTTAGTTGCCGGTATTTGGGGTACCCTAGCAGTTGCTGTACCTGGTTTGAATGGTAGTGGTGATATGGCAACTCAAATAATTGGTATTGTTAGCATTGGAGTATTTACTGTTGTTTTAAGTGCAATCGGGTGGACTGTTCTTAAAGTAATATTTGGTCTGAGACCTACAGAAGAAGAAGAAACTTCTGGATTAGATGTTTCCGAATTAGGAATGGATGCTTATCCAGAGTTTAAGAATTAGTCATTTACCTCCCCCCTTGTAAACATGACTAGTTGACCACCGTACTCTTCCCTGAGTACGGTGGTTTTTTTAAAATATTTTTCCAGGATTCATTATATTATTTGGATCAATAGAATTACCTTTTTCAGTCTTTAAAAAAAGCCCTGTATCCCTAAAAATAAATTTAAATCTTCTCTGGTTACTCCGGGTTGAACTTTGCAATCCATATCTTCTAAATTAACTTCTTTGATTTTGTTCATATAAAGAGAGTTAATTATTATGTCTCCTTTTAAGGCGTGAACTTGCCCCTCTAAAGATGTTTCCCTACCAAAGGGTATTACAGGAAATTTTTCTTTTATTTGCAAAATTCAAAATTAATGATACTTAATATAAGATTTCCAAAAATATTACTGCATCTGAAATAGACTTGGGCACATGCCATGATTCATCATGGCATGTGCTGAAGTTTAATAGCTTCGGATGTATATACTCTCTCCCTAAAAATTTTTTCTAATTTAGAGAGATCCATTTTTCAATTTATAAACCAAGTACAAACTTAGCCATTATGTTTCTTTGAACTTCGTCTGATCCACCATAAATAGTTGATGCACGATTATTCAAATAAGAGGGAAAAGCTGTAAGAGCATGATCAGGACCAATTTTTTCAACATTTGAGAAGGGCTGTCTAGCTTCATTTTGTAGCGGCATGGTATAATAACCTACTGCTTCAACTGTAAGCATATCAACCTCTTGTTTTAAGTTAGAACCTCTAGATTTTAATATTGATGAAGCAGGACCTGGGTGACCTCTCTCAGCTATGTCTGCCATTATTCTGTGCTCAGTCATAAGAAGGGCTTGTGCCTTAATTTCAGTTTCTGTAAGTGTTTTAAGAAAAGCATCATCCTCCAACAAACTTTCACCTGTATCTGATCTCTCGACGGATGCAATTTGTTTAATTTTTTCAATATTAGATTGAATTCCGGCAGCATAATTACCACCTCTCTCAAATTCTAGTAAATACTTAGCTACAGTCCATCCGTCGTTTTCTTTGCCAACAACATTCTCAACAGGAACTTTTACATTATCAAAAAATGTTTGATTTACTTCATGGTCTCCAGCCATTGTAATTATTGGTTTAATTTCAATTCCTGGAGTATCCATATCTATCAAAATAAAAGTAATACCTTGCTGAGGTTTTCCAGAATTGTCTGTCCTGACAAGACAAAATATTCTATTCGCATGTTGAGCATGAGTAGTCCAAATTTTTGTGCCATTAATTATGTAATGATCTCCCTCTTTAACAGCCTTACATTGCAAAGATGCTAAGTCTGAACCTGACCCAGGTTCTGAATAACCTTGGCACCAAAAATCCTCACCAGATAAAATTCTAGGTAAATAAAAATCTTTTTGTTCTTGAGTCCCATATTTCATAAGAACTGGTCCAACCATTGCTAAGCCCATTGCTGTAGGTGATGGTGAACCGGCCTTAGAGCATTCACTTGCAAAAATATATCTTTGCATGTCATCCCATCCTGTTCCGCCATACTCTTTAGGCCACTTAGAACCAATCCATCCTTTTTTGTATAATATTTTGTGCCATTTTGATGAGTACTCTACCTCACTAAAAACGCTAGCTGTAAGTTTTCCCGCTTCCCTTAATTCAGTTGTTAGTTCTTTATCTAAAAAATCTCTAACCTCTTTTCTGAATTCTTCATATTCAGGTTTAAAACTTAAATCCATTTTTTACTCCAATTTATTTTATTGTTGAATTTACTTAATAACTAAAAAATACCATTTAGCATAGTATAAACATACTTGATTAGTTTAAAAATAGTAATTAAGAATAAATCTTGTTTTTTTTTGAGGGGGATCATAATGCCTTACTATGAAGACATAGTTCATTTATGCGATATTCCAAGATATCACGCTAAACATAATCCAAATGAAATTGCTTTTATTTATGAAGATAAGCAAACGACATATAAAGAATTCGATTTAAAAACCGAAAAAGTTGCAAATGGTCTTGTAGCTCTTGGCGTTCAAGATCAAGATCGTGTTGCTTTTATGGATAAGAATTCAGACATTTTTTATGAAGTAGTTCTTGGTTGTTCAAAAGCAAATGCAGTAGTTGTTGGAATCAATTGGCGTTTAGCTCCACCTGAAGTTGCATATATCTTAAATGATAGTGGTGCTAAAGTTTTATTTGTCGGTGAAGAGTTTTTTGATCTTGCTGAAAAAATTCTTGAATTATCCACAAATATTGAACAAGTAATATGTATTAATGGTTCGCGAGACGGTTGGTTGTCTTTTGAAGAATGGAAAAACTCTCAATCTAGCGAACAATGTTCAAGGCAATCATCTTTAGAGGATGTTGCTATTCAGATGTATACTTCTGGAACCACGGGTCATCCAAAAGGTGTACAATTAACACATGGAAACTTTCATTCATCGCGTAATCAAGAACCACAAGAGGGAATGGAATTTGGCGAATGGTCCGAAGATGATGCTAGTCTAGTTGCTATGCCAAGTTTTCATATTGGGGGTGCAGGTTGGGGTCTTCAAGGTTTGTATGCATGCGCAAAAAATGTAGTTTTAAAGGAGTTTCTTCCAGAGGATGTTTTAGATGCAATAGGAAGGCATAAAATTTCAAAAATTTTTATGGTTCCCGCAGCAATGAAGATGGTTTTAGACCATCCAAAATCAAGAGAAACTGATTATTCAAATATTAAATATATACTATATGGCGCCTCCCCTATTCCTCTAGAACTTTTGAAAGAAGCTATTGAAGTTTTCGAGTGTGGATTTGTTCAATTATATGGCATGACAGAAACATGTGGATCAGTGACTTATCTTCCTCCTGAAGATCATTCAATTGAGGGAAATGAAAGAATGAAATCGGCCGGAAAAGCTTATCCTCATTGTGAGATTGCGATTTTAGATGAAAACAGTAATGAAATGCCGACAGGAGGTGTTGGTGAAATTGCTGTAAAGTCGACATCAAATATGCTTGGATATTGGAATCTTCCTGATGAAACTGAAAAGACATTAAAAGATGGATGGTTGAGGACAGGTGATGCAGGTTATATGGATGCTGATGGATATGTATATGTTCATGATAGAGTAAAGGATATGATAGTATCTGGTGGAGAAAATATTTATCCTGCTGAAGTTGAAAGTGCTATTTTTGGTCATGAAAGCATAAGCGATGTTGCTGTGATAGGAATTCCTGATGAAAAATGGGGAGAGGCCGTTAAAGCTATTGTTGTTCTTAAAGAAGGAAAAACAGCTAGCGAAAAAGAAATAATGGATTTTACGAGAGAAAGAATAGCTGGTTTTAAATCGCCAAAATCAGTCGATTTTATTTCTGAATTACCTAGAAATCCTTCTGGAAAAATATTAAAAAAAGAACTAAGAGCACCTTATTGGGAAGGAAAAGAAAGACAAATTAACTAAGTTTGGAGTTTATTTATGAGTAATCAAAAACCGATAGCAGAAAATTTATTCACCTGGCCTTCAGACCAGCCAAAATTATTGGGAAGTAGAGATACTGAAACTGGGAGGTATTTTTTTCCAGCAAAAAAATCAAATACACACGAGCAAGTAGAGCTTTCAAGAAAAGGAAAGTTGTGGACATGGACTGTTCAGCGATTTATGCCGAAAACACCTTATATTGGAGCTGAAAATCCTGAAGATTTTAAACCATATGCAGTAGGTTATATTGAATTACCTGGAGAAATTATGGTAGAATCTAGACTTGAAGGAGTCGATCCAGAAGATTTAAAAATTGGTATGGAAATGGAATTATCTATTGACCCATTTGTAAAAAACGAAGATGGTGAAGAGTTAATGATGTTTTCTTTTAGACCATGTAAAAATTAATTAGGAGAATTATTTATGTCAGATGTAGCTATAATAGGTATTGGAATTCATCCCTTTGGAAGAACTGAGGGTATGACTGGTTTGCAACAAGGTGTTCATGCGGCCCGTGAAGCTTTATCAGATGCAGAGATGGAATGGAGTGATATCCAGTTTGCATTTGGAGGATCTGCTGCTGCTGGAAGTGCTGATGCAATGGTTAATGATTTAGGCCTAACAGGCATTCCGTTTATGAATGTATCTAATGGTTGTGCCACAGGTGGATCTTCACTTCTATCTGCTTATACAACTATTAAGTCTGGTCAATTTGATATTGGTATGGCGGTTGGTTTTGATAAACATCCTAGAGGAGCATTTAATGCTGACCCTGAAGCATCAGGTTTACCAAGGTGGTACGGCGAAACTGGTCTAATGTTAACAACACAGTTTTTTGGAATGAAAATTCAACGTTATATGAATGATTATGGTATTACATCAGATTCACTTGCTTTGGTTGCTGAAAAAGCATTTAATAATGCCTCCTTAAACCCGAATGCATGGAGAAGAGAACCAGTATCAAAAGATACAATTTTAAATTCTATGATGGTTTCTGATCCTCTTACAAAATATATGTTTTGCTCACCTGCTGAAGGGGCGGTGGCTTTAATTCTATGTAAAGCTGAATTAGCACACAAATATACAAGTAAGCCATTATTTTTAAAAGGTGCTGCTTTTAGGTCTCGTCCATTAGGTTCTTTTGAGGTTTTTAGTCCATCCCTTGAAGTTGAGAGAGGTCCTAGTCCAACAGTTGGTGCATCTGATGCAACTTTTGAAATGGCTAGTATGACAAGAGAGGATATTGACCTAGCTCAATTGCAGGATACAGAGTCTGGTGCTGAGATTATGCATATGTCTGAAAATGGCTTTTGCAAGGATGGAGAACAAGAGAAATTACTTCAAGATGGTGATACGAAATTGGATGGGAAGTTTCCTGTTAATACAGATGGTGGTTGTATTGCTAATGGTGAGCCAGTAGGAGCTTCAGGTTTGAGACAAGTTTATGAAAACTGTGTTCAATTAAGAGGTGCGGCAGGTAAAAGACAAGTCCAAGGTAATCCAAAAACAGCTTATACTCATGTATATGGTGCTCCAGGTATATCTGCTTGTACTATTATAACAACCTAAGAGAATTAAAATGCTAAATAAAAAATACACTCTCGCAGGGAGACCAATTGGTCGTCCAATTGCTGACGAGGATTTTGACTACAAAGAAGAAGAATTGAGAGATCTTGATGACGGTGAATTACTATTAGAAAATATGGTTATTGAATTTCAACCTGCTCAAAAAGGTTGGATGGAAAATATATCCAATTATGTAGCGCCTCTTAAAATAGGCGATGTGATGAGATGTAGTGGAATTGCTAGAGTAATAGAGAGTAAGTCCGAAAAGTTTAAAAAAGGTGATATTGTTTCTGGTCAAACATGTTGGCAAACTCATCCCATATTGAATGAAAATGATTTAGAGATCATTAAAGATGCAGACATGGCAACAGCATATTTAGGTGCCCTTGGCGGTACAGGGTTAACTGCATATTTTGGAGTTACTAAAATAAGTAAACCAAATCCCGGCGATACTGTAATTGTGACTGGTGCTGCGGGGGGAGTCGGTTCATTAGCTGGTCAAATTTTTAAGATTGCTGGATGTAAAGTTTTTGGTATTGCAGGTGGAAAAGAAAAGTGCAAAATGCTTATCAATGATTTTGGCTTTGATGGAGCAGTAGATTATAAATCTGAGGACCTTAATAAAAGTTTAAGTAAGTTATGTCCGAATGGAGCTGATATTGTATATGATAATGTTGGTGGAAGAATTTTAAATGATTGTCTTTTACATTTAGCATTAAATGCTAGAATTGCCATCTGTGGAATAATCTCTAGACATAAAACTGATAATATGAATTTTGGACCCGAAAATTATTCAAACTTAATCTTTAAGAGAGCAACCATGCAGGGTTTTTTAATGCTTGATTATGTATCAGAGACAGCTATTGCTAGAAGTAAAATGAAAAAATGGATTAAAGACGGTAAATTAATTTGTAAGGAAGATCTTCGAGAGGGCTTTGAAAATGCTCCTGATACTCTTAAAGGTCTTTTTGATGGTAAAAATAAAGGAAAACAGCTATTAAAAATTGCTGATTAAACTATATAAATTTGGTCATTATTTTGTCGCATAGTAAGAATTAAATATATAGTTTAGTTTATTGAATATTTTTTATTCAAAATGATTAAACCTGGAGACTAAAATGAATACACCATTTAATTTTCGTTTAACTAAATTTCCTAATGAAGCGGAAATTTTAAGACATGAAGTCAGAGAATTTCTATCTAATGCATTAAAGGATGTCCCCAAAGAAACTCGTGCTGAAACCTGGTATGGAGCTGATGAGAATTTTAGTAAGAAAGTTGGTCAAAAGGGTTGGATTGGATTGAATTGGCCAAAAGAGCATGGTGGCGCTGGAAGATCTTCTATGGAACGTTATGTAATTTTAGAAGAAATGCTTACTGCTGGAGCACCTGTAGGGGCTCATTGGATTTCAGATAGGCAATCTGGGCCTCTCATCATAAGGTACGGGACTGAAAAACACCAAAAAGAGCTACTTCCCGGTATATTAAAAGGAGAGTCTTATTTTTGCATTGGAATGTCAGAGCCTGACTCAGGTTCTGACCTTGCAGCTTTGAGAACAAAGGCTGAAAAGAAGGGTAATATTTATCTTGTCAATGGAACTAAATTATGGACATCTGGTGCACATAGATGTCAGTATATGATTGCTCTTTTTAAGACATCGCAAGAGGAAGATAGACATGGTGGATTTAGCCAATTTATAGTAGATCTATCTTTGCCAGGGGTTACAATTAGACCAATTATTGATTTAGCTGGAAGACATCATTTTAATGAAGTTATTTTTGAGGATGTAGAGGTTCCTGAAGATATGCTTATTGGTAAGGAGGGAAATGGTTGGAATCAAGTAACCGCTGAGCTAGCGCTTGAGAGGTCTGGTCCAGAGAGATATTTATCCAGCTATATATTACTTCAAGAGCTTGTAAGTGAATTTTCAAATAAGAATGATGATGAAGGCGTTACAGAAATAGGTAGACAGATGTCACATCTTACAACACTAAGACAGATGTCTGTATCTGTTGCTAGCATGTTAGATCAAGGAGAAAATCCTGCCTTGGAGGCCTCAGTTGTCAAAGACTTAGGTGCAGTTTTTGAACAAGAACTTCCTAATATTGCGCACAGATTAATGGGGCTTGAGCCTGACTCAAATGGTACAGATTTCCAGAGATATTTAGCAATTTTAACACAAATATCCCCTTCATTTTCTCTCAGAGGTGGAACAAGAGAGATATTGAGAGGAATAATTGCAAGAGGTTTAGGACTAAGGTAATGATTAGTGAAACTTCACAATTGTTATCTGATAGTGTTGAAAAAATTTTTTCAGACCATGTAACAAAAGAATGTATTATTTCTGCTGAAAAAGGGGAATGGCCAGAAAGTTTATGGAGTGAAGTTGTAGACAACGGTCTTAATCTTGTTCTTGTCCCTGAAAATCTTGGAGGTGTTGGAGCTTCCTGGTTTGATGCAGGTATTTTGTTTAAGGCTATAGGAAGATATCAGGCTCCAATACCTCTCGCTGAGAATATAGTTGCTGGTTATCTTTTAGGTTTAGGAGGTATTCCCTGTCCAGAAAGTTCCATAATTACTATTCTGGAGGGTGAATTAGATTTAAATGATAATAAACTTTCAGGTGTTTCAAATAGAACACCATTTGGAAACCACTCTTCACATGGTGTAGCAATAATAAATAATAACAATAAATCAAAATTAGTTTTAGTACCTATTGAAGATTGCTCCATTAGTGTTGATAAAAATATTGCATTAGAAAGCAGAAATAATATTGAATTTAAAGATGTCGAGGCCCTTAATATTGCAGATGTAGATTTTAATTCAGATCTTATTTTAAAAATTGGGGCTTTGATGCGTTCATGTCAAATTGCTGGTGGGCTAGAATCTTTGTTAGATCAATCTGTTAGATATGCAAATGAGAGAATTCAATTTGGAAGACCTATAGCGAAATTTCAAGCAATTCAGCAGGAACTTGCAGTGCTAGCTACACATGTTGCTGCTTCAGGAGTTGCAGCTGATTATGCAAGTTCATCAATGGATAATGGTGGTGATGAATTAGCAATTGCATCAGCCAAAAGTAGAGTTGATGATGCCATTTCTGTATGTGCAAGCATCGCTCACCAAGTTCATGGTGCTATAGGCTTTACCTATGAACATGGATTACATTTTTCAACAAGAAGATTATGGTCTTGGAGGGCCGAGTTTGGGTCTGGAAGTTATTGGGCCAAAATCCTTGGGGAAAAGGCTGTTTCAAATGGCGCTAAGAATTTTTGGCCATCAATAACATCCGGAAAAATATAAAATTGCAAAATTTAGAAAAAGAATGGAGATATTATGAAGATGTCATTGTTGGTGAAAAGAAAAAATCTGAAAATTATTTAGTTACCGAAAAAGAAATTATAGATTTTGCTTTAAATTATGATCCGCAATGGTTTCATACAGATATAAAAGAAGCAAAAAAGTCAAAATTTAAAAGTATAATTGCAAGTGGCATTCATGTTGCTGCATTATGGCGTCAGCTTGATCATAAAATAAATGGTGATATTAATTTTGTTTGTGGAATTGGTTGGGATAAAGTTAGATGGAAAAATCCATTATACCCAAACAATGAAATTTACGTAACTTCAGAATGTATCTCAAAACATGATACAACATCTAATGAAAGAGGGGTCGCAATATTTGATCATGCTGTAAAGTTTGCTGATAAAAAAGATATTTTGATTTTTACTGGTACTTGCTTAATTTACAAAAGAAATTAAAAATTGTAATAATGTAAAAAATAAATTAGTGTGACTTATTAATTTGAAAGATGTTACTTATGAATTTTGAGGAAGATACTAAAAAAGTTTTACAAGGCTTTGAAGAAGAGAGAGAAAGAACAGGTCCTCCCGAGGGATTTCCTGGTTTTCCTCTAATTCCTGGCGAGCGCTATACTGATCCAGAATTTCAAAAACTTGAAATTAAATATTTATGGCAAAGATCCTGGGTTTATGCCTGTCATTTGGACGAAGTTCCGGATAAAGGATCATATCTAATATGGGATAAGCTCAAAGCACCCATCCTAATTGTTAATTCTGGTGATGATAAAATTAAAGCTTTCTATAACACATGCAGACATAGAGGAGCTCCAGTAGCCACTAAGAGAAAAGGCAAAGCAAGGTTACTGGTTTGCACTTATCATGGATGGAGTTATGATCTTGATGGAAATCTAATCAATCTTAGATCACCCAGAGATTTTGTTGACCTTGATAAAAGTTGTCAAAATTTAATTGAAGTATCATGTGATAGATTGGGCAAGTGGATTTTTGTAAACCTAGATCCAGATGCAGAAAATTTAAGAGATTATCTTGGAATTGTTGCAGATCATATGGAACAGTTTCAACCCAATAATCTCAGACATGTGCATTCAAAAACTTACCCAGTTGAAAGTAATGTAAAAGTTCTTTTAGATGCTTTTCTTGAGGTTTATCATGTTCCATCTATTCATCAAAAAACTGTTAACAGATTTATTGATATCGAAGGCACAACGATCAATTTATGGCCCAACGGTCATTCAAGAATGGTCACCCCTCATAGAAGAGATGATTGGAAAGACCCAGGCGCCAAAGGGTTAAAAGAAATTGATACTGTAACTGAGATACCAAAAAATCATAATGCTTCTTATAGTTTTTATCCTAACCTAGTTACACCTCCCTCTTCAACTGGCATACCCTTTTTAACATTTTGGCCAACATCTGATGATACATGTGAAGTGGATGTTCATTGGTTTTCACCTGACTGGGGCGATGGAGATTTACCAGATATTTGGGAGACTAGAATACAAAACTTTGAAGATATTTTATATGAAGATACTCAATTTGCTCCTGAAATTCAGGCTAGTGTTTCAAGCCCAGGATTTAAAGGCGTTCTTCTTAATTATCAAGAGAGAAGAATCTATAGATGGCATGAAGAATTAGATAAAAAAATCGGTCATAATAGGATGAAAGATTTAAGCATTCCAAAAGTCCTTGATCCTTTCATAGAAAAATAATTATAAGTTAAATAATAGGGAAATTTTATGCAAAATGAGCAAAAATTTGGTTTGTCATTTGAAGAATTGGCAACAAGGGAAACGGTTTATAAAGAAAATTTATTACATGATCATTCAGTCTTAATTACTGGTGCTGGAAGTGGTATGGGTAAAGCCATGGCATTTCTTTTTGCAAGACTGGGTGCAAATGTAACTATTTGCGGAAGAAAGGAAGAAAAGCTTGTAAAGGTATATGATGAAATTTTAGAGAGATGTGGTAAAGAAATCTTTTGGCAAGTGACAAATGTCAGAGATCCTGAGATGGTTGAAAATTTACTTGATGGAATTCTTCATCGTAATAAGAAAATTAACACCGTAATAAATAATGCTGGAGGACAATTTCCTCAAGATGCAATTGATTTTTCAAGAAAAGGCTGGTTGGCAGTTTTAGATTTAAATTTAAATGCACCTTGGTGGGTAATGCAAGAAGCTGCAAAAAGATGGAAAAAATCTGGGACATCAGGAAACATAATTAATCTTGTTGCAAACGTAGAAAGAGGAATGCCACAGGCTGCTCATACATGCGCTGCTCGCGCAGGTACAATTTACCTTTCAAAAACTCTAGCAACCGAGTGGGCTCCGCATAAAATAAGAGTTAATTGCATTGCTCCCGGAACTATTGAAACTGAAGGTTTTGAGGTATACCCTCCTGATGCACTTGAGAGATTTCATAAAGCAAATCCAATGCAAAAACTTGGTGATGTTTGGGATATTGCTGAAGCATCTATTTATTTAGCTCATGAAACTGGTAGTTTTATAACTGGTGAAGTTTTAACTATTGATGGGGGAATGTCTCAATGGGGAGTTGTATGGCCTGCAGGAATGCCAGATTATTTTAAAATGAATGGTGGCGATTAATATTAATAAAAAAATATTTATATTGATTAAAACTTTTTTTCAGTCAAAATTTAATTATACAAAAATTTATTTAATTATTATTCAATTATCTGACTAATAAAAAATTTGTAAAAGGAGAGGGAAGTGCAGTTAAGTAAAGATAAGTTAATAGATGCCTATACAAGAATGAAAAAGATTCGTGTTTTTGAGGAAACTATGCGCGATGAATTTGCTAAAGGTACTGTTCCTGCGTTTATTCATCTTTATATTGGTCAAGAAGCTATTGCATCAGGAATATGTGTTGAACTTAATGATAATGATACAATTGCAAGCACTCACAGAGGTCACGGTCATTGCTTAGCAAAAAATTCTGATCTTGAAAGAATGACTATGGAAATTTTTTGTAGAGCAGATGGATTATGTGAAGGCAAAGGCGGTTCAATGCATATTGCAGATTTATCCGTTGGAATGCTTGGTGCCAATGCGATTGTAGGAGCTAATGCCCCTATTGCTGTTGGTGCGGCTCTAAGGCAAAGAGTAATGGGTGAAAATTTAGTATCTGCTGCATTTATTGGTGATGGTGCTTCTAATCAAGGTGCAGTTTTTGAGGCTATGAATTTAGCGAGTGTTTTAAAGCTTCCAGTTTTATTTGTCTTTGAAAATAATGGTTATGCTGAATTTACTGGTGTTGATTATCATTGTGGTGGTGGAGATATTGCTGGCAGGGCTGAAGGTTTTGGAATGCCGTCATATAAATTAGATGGATCAGATTTTTTTGCTGTTCAAGAGGCTGCGGCTGAAGCAGTTGAAAGAGCAAGAAGAGGTGATGGACCAAGTGCCATAGAGTGTTATGCTAAAAGGTGGTATGGTCATTTTGAAGGAGACCCCCAACATTACAGGACAAAAGAAGAACTTGAAACTATCAGAAAAGATAGTGATCCTCTAAAAATTTTTAGGCAAAAAGTAGAAGATGCAGGTTTAGTTGAGAGTAGTGACTTAGATACCATTGATGAAGATTTACTATCTCAGGTTACAAATGCAGTAGAAAAAGCAAAAAATAGTCCTCTACCCAATGTAGAGGAATTGACAACCAATGTTTATGAAAAAGGGAGCTATTAAATGACTATTAAGACTTACAGAGAAGCAATCATTGAAGCTATGATCCTTGAAATGAAACGTGATGAAAAGGTTTTTGTTATTGGAGAGGATATTTCTGGAGGCAGAGGTTGCGATGATTTTGAAGGCGAAGCAGCCGGTGGACCTATGGGATTAACTCAGGGTCTTTGGGATGAATTTGGTGCTAAAAGAGTTATAGATACTCCAATAAGTGAAACAGCAATTATGGGTGCTGCAGCTGGAGCTGCCTTATCTGGCCTCAGGCCAATAGCAGAATTGATGTTTTCGGATTTCTTTGGTGTGTGTTTTGATCAAATTTATAATCAGGCCGCAAAATTTCGGTTTATGTATGGTGATCAAGGGGCTACTCCTCTAGTTATAAGAACTATGATAGGAGCTGGAATAGGTTGTGGTCCTCAGCACTCTCAATCACCATATTCTATTTTTGCCAATATTCCTGGTTTAAAAGTTGTAACTCCTTCGAACCCTTATGATGCAAAAGGTCTATTAATTTCTTCAATAAGAGATAATGATCCGGTTATTTTCTGTGAACATAAAGCTCTTTTAGGTATGGATGGTGAAGTACCTGATGATTCTTATGAAGTTCCATTAGGTAAAGGAAAGATTTTAAAAGAAGGTAGTGATATTTCAATTGTAGCTATTGGACAAATGGTTGGAGTTGTTCAAAATTGTATAAAAAATTTAGAACAAAAGGGTATATCTGCTGAGATTATTGACCCAAGATCATTATCACCTTTTGACGATGAAATGGTATATGACAGTGTAGAAAAGACCGGAAGGCTTTTAGTTTTAGATGAGTCAAATCCAGTTTGTTCATTTGGTTCTTGGATAACAAGTATGGTTTCGGAAGAGGTTTTTTCATCTTTAAAGGCACCAACCAAAGTTCTTACGCCCCCACATTGTCCAGTTCCAGCTGCGCCAAATTTAGAAGCGGCATATTTACCAGATATGGAAACAATAATTGGTGCTTCAGAGAATTTAAAAAACTATACTTAATTTTCAATTTCAAAGCTGAGTAAAATATTTCCTGGCATGTTGCCACCATATTGATAGCCAGAGTTTACATATAGATTATTTCCGCTAATTACTGGTCCTAAACCTTCAATGGTTCCTCCATATGCCCTAATATTAGATAATTCAGAAAAATCTCTATTTGTATTAAATTCCCAAAGTAAATTTCCCTTTTCACTATCAAGTATATAAAGCCATCCATCCATACCAGCACCTATTATAATATCATTAGTTGACGAAAGTGCCGCCGAAATGCCTCTGTCACATGAACTTAGTCCATTGCATCTATCTTTCGGTTCAAACTTCCAATTAATATCACCATTAATTGCATTTAAAGAATAAATACCAGGTGTAGCTGGGCCAGGAAATTTATTAATATAATTCTTATCTGCAATTGGTGCATAAATATTGTCATCATCTATTGTCATACCCCAATGAACACCACCAGCAAAACCGCCTCTACCAATTTTTTTTGACCATAGAAGCTTACCACTTTGATCTGGATCTAGGGCATATACATGACCTGACTTTCTGCCTCCAAAAAGAATGTTTCTACCTTTACTTGTTTTCATCAAAATTGTTGAAGCGCCAAAATCCCAATCAGGACCATCTTCTTTTGGGCAACCTGATTTAGGAGAAATAAAGCATCCCATATTCCATGCATCACCAGTTTGCGCCTGAAATGACCATACAATTCCACCTTTAGATTTATCAATAGCAAGTATTGCATCGCTTGTATCAGCTGCTGGAGAGGTATATGATTCGCCTGTACCAACATAAACAAGATTTCTTTCATCATCAATCGTTGGCGAATTCCATACTGGCACACCTGATGGTGCTAAGATTTTCTTGCCAGATTCATTATAGTCTCCTAAATGCTTTGCGGGAACTGGTATTGAATATGTTGTCCATAATTCCTCGCCAGTAATTGCATCCAAGGCCATAACTCCTCCTCTAAAAGTACAACATTCATAATCTGGATTTGCACCATCGGCCCATTCCCTAGAGGATAAAGGTACATATATTACTTCATCATAAACTCTGACAGATCCTGTTAATATTACCCTTGGGTGATATCTTAGGGATTTTATCCAAATATTTTCACCTGACAAAGCATCAAATTTATATACATTTCCTTCATAATCCCCTGCATAAATAAAATATTTATTATTTATTTTCTCTATTACTGGAGCGGATCTAATTTCTCCTTGAATTTTTGTCATCCACCTTACGCATCCTGTTTCTCTATCAAGGGCATATAGGTTTGAATTTTGACCGCCGATATAAATAACATTACCAGAAACGGAGGGTTGTGATCTCGATCTTGTAGCTCCAGGAAATGCAAAAACCCACTTTAATCTCATAGTTTTAGCATTGTCGCTATTTATTTTTGATTTAGCTCTGCGTGTATTTTGTTTATCATAGCCCCATTGCGAGTATGAGTCTTTTTCATCAAAATTAATTTTTGTGTCTAATATTTCTGCGCTACAAAAATTTGGTTCTGGAATATTTGTGGATACACTTCCACCTGAAATAAATTCTGCAAGTTTGATTTTTTCATCTTTATTTAAATGGGATGCTTGCGAGGACATTACACCATTTAATGTTTCCAAAATATAATCAGCTGACATTGCTGAAAATGTTGTAGCATGGGGAGCTCTTGGAACACCTCCACTATGACAACTTATACATGAGTTATTGAATATTTCTACCGATTTTTTATCTGTTGCACCTGCAAATAAATCAGCATTTTGTGTTTCCTTTTCAGGAGAGGCACTAGCCAATAAACAAGTATTAAAAATAAATATTGATAAAAATAATATATAAAATTTTTTCATTTTCTTTATTTTGAAATTCCCGTGAGTAAATTATTAACTAGTTCCGAAGATACTTTACCAATATTTATATTTTTACTTGTCAAAACTTTTCTAATACCAATATGTTCAAGACCACCTAAGTATTGATCTCTAAATATATTAAAGTTTGTTGAGCTTAAAATTTCTTTATTATCTATACCTCTATCAAAAACTTTTTTAATAAGGCTGGAATATCTCTTATTCATTTCATGAATTGGCGACCCTATATAGTTATTCCATCTAAGCTCTCTAAATAAAATAATGTGTAATTTTGGAGCACTTTTCATTCCTTCAAGATATCTTATAGCTATAAATAATAAGCTAGAGTGTAAATCTGAAATATCTCTAATATCTGCTTCCATTTTTTCAATAAATGGTTCAGCCCAGTCAATATAAACCTGATTTAAAAGGTCATTTTTATCATTAAAATATTTATATAAAGTTGCTTCAGAAACACCTGCTGCTTTCGATATTTTCATCATTGATAAACCTTTGATACCTTTTTCTTCAAGAATTTTTTTTGATGCTCTTATAATTTCGGGAGGCCTAGCATCCTTTCTTCTTTTCCAAGAGCTATTTTGGAGATGTTTAATTTTAACAACACTGTTCTTTGAAACTTGATTTTTCATAATCTACTTATTTACTTTCTAACAGTTAATTTAAATTAATTTCAATATAATTTTATATTACACTTTATTTAAAAGGTAAAATTAAGGCAGATATTTTAATTAAAATTAGTAAACGTTTCTTAGCTTCAGCCACCAATCCTGAACTTCTGCAGCATGACTAACACCATATTCCTTGGCTAAATCTGAGGCATCTTCAGGAACGGACTCCATCTTGGTTATACCAACCGGTGCAGCATCATCAATTGGATCTAACCACTCAAGATCTATACTATCTATGACACCATCATATTGTGAACCAGCTTCTTCATGGTGCTCGCTTATTTGATGTTTTAATAAAAAATCCAAATAAGTTGGATAAACAAGAAGAGTGTAATATGAGTTTTTTTCTCTCCCACGATAATATTCATATCTTATTATACAATCCTCTTTCGCATGTGATTGCCTGTAAAGCTCTTTTGATAATTCTTCGAATTTTTGCTCTTGTCCATCAACAATTTTAATATGTGCAAGTAATGACGACATTTTTATCTCCTAAAAAAATTAATTTCCATTATAAAGTTTTCTATATTTCTCACTATCTGTTCTTAAATTCATACCTAAAAATAATCCTTCAAGAGCTCCACTAACATTTTCAGCTTCAGTAGAAAAATTACTATCCAAGATATAAAGTCTCTTGCTTATTTTCCATCCATCTGGTGTATCTGTAAATTCATCATGATATCTACCAAAAAAGATATTAATATTTTTAATTGAGTTATTTTCAATTTCACCTCCAGCAGTAAGGCCGTAGCTTTCAACCTCTGCCTTATTTCCTTTTAATTCAACTGCTACATTAGTTATTGTGTGCCAGCTATGGCCACTTTTTTCAATCTCCATGACTACAGGGATGAAGCCTTTGGCATCTCCAGCATAAAA
>PBNH01000025.1 GCA_002723035.1 Rhodobiaceae bacterium
CTGGTCTTCGAAACCAGGTGTCAGAGGTTCGAATCCTCTAGGGACCGCCAAATTTGAGGTTATGAAATGAAACAATTACCGCTTCCAGATATTAATCATTCCTTATTAGAAATGGTTGGTAATACACCTTTGCTAGAAATTAAAAATATTGATGTTGGTTTATGTAGATTATTTGTAAAAATGGAATCTCAGAATCCAGGTGGATCTATTAAAGATCGTGTTGCAGTGTCAATAATTGAACAGGCTGAGCGTAACGGTTTATTGAAAGATGGTGGCACCATAGTAGAGGCTACAGCAGGAAATACTGGGCTAGGTTTGGCATTAATTGGTGTTCTAAAGGGTTATAGGGTAATTTTGGTTATTCCAGACAAGATGAGCCAAGAAAAAATTCTTCATCTTAAAGCATTGGGGACTGAAATAATTTTTACTCGATCAGATGTGTCGATTGAACATCCTGAGTATTACCATAATATTGCTGAGAGAATTGTTAAAGAAACCCCAGGTGCTTTTTACGCTAATCAATTTGGTAATCCAGCAAATGTTTTAGCTCATGAGAAAACAACTGGGCCAGAGATCTGGGAACAAATGAATCACGACCTTGATGCTTTCGTAGCTGGGGTTGGCTCTGGTGGCACTCTAACAGGTGTTGGTAAATTTCTAAAAAGCGTGTCTCCGAAAACTACGATTGTTGCTGCAGATCCTGAAGGATCTATCATTTATGACGCAGTAAAAAAGGGATCTTTTGAATATAAAGGTGGATCCTGGCTTGTTGAGGGTATTGGAGAAGATTTTATTCCAGATATTCTAGATCTATCGTTTGTTGACGATGCTGTAACTATTCATGATAGCGTAGCCTTTGAGACACTGGATATTTTGTTGAAAAAAGAAGGTATTTTAGCCGGATCTTCAGCAGGAACATTGGTGGCTGGAGCCATAGAATGGTGTAAGGCTCAAACAGAGCCAAAAAGAGTTGTTACATTGATATGCGATACAGGTAATAAATATCTTTCAAAGGCTTTTGATGACGCTTGGTTGAGTAATAATGGTCTTGATAATCGTAATTTAAAAAATGATTTAAGCGACCTTATTGTAATGCGTGCCGACCAAGGACAAGTAGTGAGTGTCAAGAAAGATGATACAGTTGCTATTGCTTATAATAGAATGCGAAATTCAAATATTTCTCAACTTCCAGTTATAGATGATGGGAATGTTATTGGTGTAATTGAGGAAAGTGATATTTTAAAAAATTGCTTGAATAATGAGGAAGGTTTTTCAGATCTAATATCAAGTGTGATGTCTAAAACAATCAATCAACTAGACTCAAAAGCCTCAATTGATGAATTATCTAAAATTTTGGAAAATGAAAATTTTGCTATGATTATGGAAAACAATACTTTTATTGGATTGTTAACTAAAGTTGATTTATTAGCATACTTAAAGAAAAATATATAAGAGGTAGTTATGGCTAAAGATAAAACAGGATTTGATACTAGAGCTATTCATGCTGGTCAGAAAAGCGACCCTGTTACTGGTGCTGTTATGACACCAATATATGCATCATCAACATATGAGCAGGAAAGCCCTGGTATGCACAAAGGTTATGAGTATTCTAGAACATCTAACCCAACTAGAAAGGCTCTTGAGGATTGTGTTGCTGACCTTGAGGGTGGTGACTCAGGTTTTGCATTCGCTTCAGGTATGGCTGCAACATCAACTATTTTGGAATTACTTGATGCTGGCGATCATGTAATAGCCTCTGATGATCTTTATGGTGGTACATACAGATTAATGGAAGATGTTAGAAAAAGAACTTCATCTCTGGATTTTAGTTTTGTAGATTTTTCAAGTACTGAAAATATTTTAAAAGAGGTCAAATCAAATACAAAAATGTTATGGTTAGAAACCCCATCCAATCCGTTATTAAAAATTACTAATCTTGAGGAAATTTCATCTGTTATTACTGATAAAAATATTATTAAAGTCTGTGATAATACCTTTTCATCTCCTTGGATACAAAGACCACTAGATTTTAATTTTGATATTGTAATGCACTCAGCAACAAAGTATATCGGTGGGCATTCTGATGTTGTTGGTGGTCTGGCTATTACATCAAAAAATAGAACTGACTTATCAGAAGAGCTTGCCTATTTAATTAATGCCAGTGGTGGTATTGCAGGACCTTTTGATAGCTTTCTTCTTTTAAGAAGTCTTAAAACCTTATCAGTAAGGATGCAAAGGCATTCAGAAAATGCTCAAGCAGTTGCAGAATTTTTAGAAAGCCACCCTTCAGTCTCAAAAACTATTTATCCTGGCCTTATAAGCCATCCCCAGCATGATATTGCTAAGAAACAGATGAATATGTTTGGTGGTATGGTTACTTTTATTGTTAAAGATGGTTTATCATCAGCAAAAAAGCTACTAGAGAATTTAGAGGTTTTTACTCTTGCAGAAAGCTTAGGCGGTGCTGAGAGTTTAGCTGAGCATCCTGCAATTATGACTCACGCCTCTATCCCAAAGGAAACACGAGAGTCTCTAGGGATTGATGATGGACTAATTCGTTTATCTGTAGGCCTTGAGTCAATAGAAGATCTTATCAGTGATTTAGATAATGCATTAAAATAAAATTTATTTAATTCCTACCTTAAAAGCATTAAATTTATATACCCAACTTGATTGAATTAATATTAAAGGAATAATTTTATTTAGAATATATAAGCCTGAATGAATAATAAATTTTAGTATTGGGTTTTTAATATGAAATATTTTTAAATTTCTTAATGAACTCTTTTGAAGTTTTTTAATTCTTTTTTCTCTAAATTTTTGAAAATATAAAAGATTATTTTTAGAATAATTATGTTCTGAAATAAGTCTTGATAGAATTATTGCATCCTCCATAGCGCTGTTACCTCCCTGACCATATGAAGGTGACATAGGGTGGGCTGCATCACCAATTATTACAGCTCTTTTGGATACCCAGTTTTTAATAAATTTAATATCAAATAATCCCCATTTATTGGGTTTATCAATATTTTCTATGATTTCCTCAACTGTACTATTAACTTTACCAAAATCCTTTTTTAAATCTTCTTTACTGCCAAATTGATGCCAAGATTGACCAAGCCATGTATCTTTTCTAACAGTTCCAATAAAATTGAGAAGATTATTTTTTCTTATAGGATAATGAACAAAATGTTTTTTATTACCCATCCATATAGTAGGTGGTAGCGATTTAACTTTTTCTGATAGATCCTCCATTTTGATAACACCTCTCCAAGCAATAACATTTGAAAATTTACTTTTTGCAGTTGGGTTTAAAACTTCTCCTACTTTAGAATTGATACCATCGCACCCTATAATTAATGACCCTTCAATTCTATCATTATTATTAAATTTTATACTGACGTGATCTTTTTTTTCTTCGAATTCCTCAAGCTCATATCCAAAAAAAATAATTTCTGAATTAATTTTGTTTATTTCATCAAATAAAATATTAATTACATCCTTTCTATGAGCCTGAAAAAAGGGATATTTGAATTTTTTTTCACAGCTGTTGTTTAAGTTTTGTCTGGCTAGCAACAAACCATTATTGAAATTCCTCAGTTCTATATTCTTTGGTTTACAGGCTAAAGAGTTAATTTTTTCTTCTAGCCCTAAATTATATAAAATTGAACTTCCATTCGGGCTAATGTTTATCCCCGCACCTCTTTGTTCAATTTCTTTTTCTTTTTCAAAAATTTGAACATTAATGTTTTTTTTTAAAAGAGCTAAGCCTAGAGTTAATCCGCTAATACCAGCACCAATTATTATAATTGGTTTATTTTTCATAAGGTTTCCTGATTTCAATAAATAATCAGATTGTCATTTTTTATGGGATTGTCAATAAGCCTTGTTCATATGATTATTAAGCTATGAATAAGATTTTATGGAATCCAGATAAAGAAATCATGCATTCCTCATCAATGATGAAGTTAGGCAAAACTTTCGGCTTCGTGAAAGATGATGAAAATCTTGATTATGCTTCGCTTCATAATTGGAGTGTGAATAATCTTGATACCTTTTGGAGAGAGGTTTGGGAAGGTAATAATATCATCGGTAATTTTGGCGAAGTGGTATTTTCTTCAAACGAGGATATAAGAAAAGCTTCTTTTTTTCCTGGTGCAGAATTAAATTTTGCTGAAAATCTTCTTGTTGGTGATGAGAATCGTCAAGCAATTAGCTTTCATGGCGAAGGAAGAGAGGGCTTTAGTTTGACTTTAAAACAACTTAGAGAAAACGTTGCTTCATTAGCTAAATGGATGAAGAAAGTAGGTGTGGAAAAAGGTGATTGTATAGCAACATTACTTCCAAATTGCCCAGAAACAATTATTACCATGTTAGCCTCCTCATCTTTAGGAGCTGTTTTCACTTCTTGCTCACCTGACTTTGGTATTGAAGGAATTCTCGATCGATTTGGCCAAAGTAAGCCAAAAATTTTAATTTCATGTGATGGCTATGGCTATGGGGGAAAAATTTTTGAAATTAAGAAAAAAACGATTGAGGTTAAAAAGTCTATTTCATCAATTAATGAGTTGGTTTTTGTTAATTATCTCTCAAAAAATAAAGAGGAAGATAGTTTATCTTGGAATAATATTTTAGAAAAAAATAAAACAAAAAAAATTAATTTTGAGCGAGTCCCGTTTAATTCGCCTTTGTATATTTTATATTCAAGTGGAACAACTGGAAAACCAAAGTGTATTGTTCATTCTGTAGGAGGGGTACTTCTTCAGCATATCAAAGAACATACATATCACTGTGATTTTAGAAAAGATGATAGAATAATGTATTTCACCACTTGTGGCTGGATGATGTGGAATTGGATGGTTTCAGCACTAGCTAAAGAAGTTACTCTAGTAATATATGATGGTTCACCAGTTGAACCAGATATGAATATATTATTTAAAATTGCTGATACAGAAAAACTTACTTTTTTAGGTGTGTCGGCAAAATATATCGATAGCCTAGCAAAGGCTAATGTCGAACCAAAAAAATATTTTAACTTATCAAGTTTAAGAGTAATTGCCTCAACCGGTTCACCGCTTGGGCTGCTTGGATATGATTGGGTTTACTCAAATGTAAAAGATAATGTTCAATTATCTTCTATGTCAGGCGGAACGGACTTGGTTGCTTGTTTTGTAGGTGGCAATCCTTGTCTGCCTGTCTTTAGGGGGGAAATTCAATGCGCTATTTTAGGTATGGATACACAATCATGGAAGAGTCAGAATAATGATATTATAAATGAGGCTGGAGAATTGGTTTGTGTAAAGCCTTTTCCATCAATGCCAATAGAATTCTTAAATGATAAAGATGGTGAAAAATATAAAAAAGCTTATTTTACAAAGTATTTAAATGTTTGGCACCATGGTGATTTTCTTATTAAAACAAATAGAAAAACTTTTATCGTTGAAGGAAGATCTGATGCAACTCTAAATCCTGGTGGAATTAGAATTGGTACCGCTGAAATATACCGACATGTAGAAAATCATGAAAAGGTAAAAGAAGCTCTCGCTGTTGGTCAGGATTGGGAAGGGGATCAAAGAATAATCCTATATTTAATTTTGAAAGAGGGAATCCTACTTGATAATGAATTAAATATTGAAATTAAATCACTAATAAGACAGAAAGCCAGTCCAAGACATGTACCGTCAAAAATTTTTCAAGTAGATGATTTTCCTAGAACAAGGTCGGGTAAAATTTCTGAGCTTGCTGTTAAAGATATAATTCACGGTAAAGAAATTAAGAATACTGAGGCGTTAATCAACCCTGAGATACTGAATAATTTTAGAGACTTTAAGGATTTATTTGAAAAGTAATTTTCTATTCGGCATTTAGCTCATTATAATTTGGCCTTGACATCATAAAATAATATTCTGTTCCATATCCAGGGTAGTTATTAATTATTTTTCCTTCTTCCGTCTTATACCAGCTACCACAATTAGATGCCCAAACTGTTTCGTTGAGTTTCTTCTGTAGTTTATTATTATACGATTCCATGGCTGTATTTTTTACATCTAGGTAATTTAGTTTATTATTTTTTAAGTATCTTAAGCATTTCATTATGAACATTATCTGTGACTCAATCATATAAATTATTGAAACATGTCCAGTATTTGTATTTGGGCCATAACAAATATAAAAGTTAGGGAAGTTTGGTACCATCACTCCTCTGTATGCCTCGGCTCCATTGGACCATACATCATCTAGTTTTATTTCATTTAATCCTATAATTTTAACTGGAGATATAAAAATATTAGCTTCAAAACCTGTGCCAAATATAATTGCATCTACTTCATGATGATTTCCATCTTTAGTTATTATTTGATTACCTACAATTTTATCTATTAATGATGTCTCAAGACATACATTATCTTTACAAATAGCAGGATAATAGTCATTAGTTGGTATTATTCTCTTACAACCAATTGGGTAATCAGGTATAAGTTTTTTCCTCAATTTTTCATCCCTAATTTGTTCTTCAATCAACATAAAAGCCCCAGCTTTATAAACATCCTCGAATTTAAATAACTTAAATTTAGTAAGAATAGCTGAAACAACTTTTTCGAAAATTTTTACTGCCTTGTTGTTTTTATAGTAAAAAGCTAAATAGTTTCTTTCTTGAGTTAAATAAAAGTAAAATCTGTACATCCTTGCTAAAAGAGGAATATTTCTTAAACAAAATTTTTCAAATGAACCATATGGTCTATCAGGTTTAGGAACTATCCAATTATTACTTCTTTGGAAAATAGTTAATTTCTCAACTTTTTCTGCTATTTTAGGAATAAAGCCAATTGCGCTTGGTCCATTTCCAATAACGGCTACTTTTTTCCCCTCTAAATTATAATTATGATCCCATTGTGCACTGTGGAAGCTGTGCCCATTAAAATCTTTTAAACCATTTATTTCAGGATATTTGGGTTTATTAAGTTGTCCAAGGCCACTTACCAATGATAGAGATCTGAAAACTTCACCATTAGATAAAAACGTCTCCCAATATTTATCTTTTTGATTATATTTTGACTTTTTTACCTCACTATTAAACTTTATATGTGGCCTTATTTTAAATTTATCAGTTACACTTTCTAGATACTCAAGTATCTCATATTGTTCAGGAAAAGTTTTGGACCAATTAGGATTCATTGAAAATGAATAGGAATAAAAATGTGATGGAACATCACAACATAATCCTGGGTATGTGTTAATTCTCCAGGTTCCCCCAACACCGTCATTTTTTTCAATGATTAAAAATGTTTGATTTTTCTCTTTGAGGAGACTATGTGCCATTCCTATTCCTGAGACACCTGCTCCAAGAATAATAATATCATATATAGTATTGCTATTACTTCCCATATTAGCGAGATTATATTTAGGGTATGGATTTGCAAGTTAAATCTTATATTATGACTTATCAAATTAAGGAAATTTTATGAAAGCTGTAAATTATTCTGAAGGTAAGGTTAATGTGATTAATGCTCCAAAACCCTCAGGTGAAGGGGTCCTGGTCAAGATAAATTCTTGCGGTATTTGTGGGACAGATATTCATATGTTGGATAGCAATGGATACTTCCCTCATATTGCTGGTCATGAGATGACTGGTAATCTAACTGACGGAACTTTTGTAGCCATTGAACCTTTAAAATATTGTGGAAAATGTGAAGTTTGTAAATCTGGAGATTATAACCTTTGCTCTGCTGATGAGGCTGATATGATAGGTCTTACTTCTGACGGAGGAATGGCTGAGGAAATTATTGTTCCAGAGCATAGTCTTGTTAAGTTGAATCAGGAAATGGATCCAAAAATATCTTGTCTTGTTGAACCTATAGCTGTTGCAGTTCATGGGTATGTACTAACTAAAACTGAGTCAAGTCATAGGGTTGCTGTTGTTGGTGGTGGGTCTATTGGCCAGTGCGCAGTTTTTGCTGCTAAAGCAATGGGTTGCGAAGTTGATCTTTTTGCTAGATATGAACATCAATTTCAAGCAGCTGAAATGTGCGGCGTAAAAGAACCAAGTGGTGTATATGATAGAGTCGTTGATTGTGTGGGTTCAGCTGATGCAATTCAAAAATGTATTGAACTTCTTAAACCTCAAGGAAAAATAATTGGATTAGCAGTTGCCTGGGATGATATTCAAATTCCAGGTATTCCTGCTGTAAATAAAGAGGCTTCATATCATACATCTCGTTGTTATGGATTAGGTGCTAATGGGCGTGATATTGATATTGCAGCAAAAATGCTTTTTGATTTTAAAGAGCTTGTATCAAAAATTATAACTCATAGATTTCCTATAGATGCTGCGCAGGAAGCTTTTAAAACAGCTGCAGACAGAAAATCTGGTGCAATAAAAGTTGTTTTAGATATAAATACTTAATTAAAATAGGAAATACCCTTGAGCAAATACTACAATATTGACGATTTGAGACTTCTTGCAAAAAGGAGAGTTCCACAGGCAGTTTTTGATTATGCTGACGGTGCTGCTGAAGATGAATTAACTAAAAAGAATAATAGAAATGCCTATAGGAAATGGAAGCTTATACCTGATGCCTTAATAGATGTTGCAGATGTTGATACAGAAACAGAGGTTTTAGGAACAAAAATGCCTTATCCTTTTGCATTAGGACCGACAGCAATTTCATACCTTTTTCATCATTCAGGTGAACCAGCTGTAGCTAGAGCTGCATCAAAAAGAAATTTTCCTTCTACACTATCATCTATAGCAAGCACAAATATTGAGGATTATGCGGATGCATCAGATGGTTCAGTTTGGTATCAGATGTATGTCTGGAAAAATAGAGAAATTAGTTATGATTTTATCAAGAGGTGTAAGGAAAAAAAATATAAGGCAATTATGTTAACTGTAGATGTACCTGTTGGTGGAAAACGAGAAAGAGACCTAAGAAGTGGTATGACAGTTCCGCCCCGCCTAACTTTAGCTTCTATTATTGACGCTGCTTTTCATCCAACATGGTGGTGGAATTTTATTTTTGGTCCAAAAATAAAATTTGCAAATGTTAAAGAGCGTTTTACCGGTAAGAAGAAAAATCTTAGTAATATTATGACATATATGAATCAACAATTTGATCCCTCAGTTACATGGGAAGAAGCAAAAGAAATTGCTTCTATGTGGGGAGGTCCATTTGCTATTAAAGGTGTTATGAATTCTGCTGATGCAGAGAGAGCTATAGAAATTGGTGCATCAGCTATTGTAATTTCTAATCATGGTGGACGACAACTTGATAGCGCTGCAGCGCCTATAGATGTTTTACCTGGAATTGCCAAGAGTGTTGATAAAAGGGTTGAAATATTAATTGATGGGGGGATTAGAAGGGGTTCTGATATTATTAAAGCCATTGCTCTTGGTGCAGATGCCTGTTTAATTGGAAGACCTTGGGTATATGGTTTAGCTGCTAAAGGTGAAGAGGGAGTTGGTATTGCAATAGATGTTTTGGCCTCAGAGGTCAAAAGAAATCTTCAACTTTTAGGGTGTCAAAGCATTAGGGATCTTAAAAGGGAACATATAGCCTTGGATCGGGAGTTATTAGATGAAATTGAGTAATTAATGTATCAAGAAAAAATAAAAAATTATAAACAAAGTAATAAGAATGAGTTTGACTTAGGTTTTAATAGTGAAAGATTAGCTTATATTCCTGGATATTTTTCTTCATATTTGGATAAGTCAAAACTTCCAAATTTTACTCTTTTGGTTTCAAGAGATAACCAAATTGCACATTTATCTTCTCAAGGACTTGCAAGTGTAGAGGATAAAACCGAATTAAGCCATGATTCAATTTATAGAATTTTTTCAATGACGAAGCCAATTACTTCTACAGCTATAATGATGCTATATGAAAGAGGATTATTAAGATTAGAGCATGAAGTATCTAGATATCTTCCGGAGTTTAAAAATATTAAAGTTTGGGATGGTGGCGATGTTGAAAATTATAATGTTCGGGACCCTAGCCAACCAATTTTAATTAGAGATTTGTTAACACATACCTCAGGTATGACATATGGATTTATGTTGGGTCATCCTGTCATTAAACTTTATAATACAAGTGGTCTAGCATCTGCAAAAAATCCCAAAACAAAAGAAGAAATGGGACTTGATGAGTTTTCAAATACTGCATCTTCGTTACCTCTTACATTTGATCCAGGATCAAAATGGAATTATTCAATTTCTATTGATATTCTTGGCAGAATTATTGAGGTTGTCTCTGGGTTTACTCTTGATGATTTTCTTCACGATAATATCTTTAAACCTTTAAATATGATTGATACAGATTTTTATGTTCCAGAGGATAAGCATGATCGTTTTGTGGATTGTTATCAGGAATTAGTTTCAAAAAATGGAAACAAACTTAAACGTTGCCACAAGGGTGGTGAAGATATTTTTTCGAAAAAAAGAAATTTCTTATCAGGCGGAGGCGGTTTGTGTTCAACCTTAGCTGATTATGCAAATTTTTGCCAAATGATACTTAATGAAGGTTATTTTGACGGAAAACAATTATTAAGTCCAATAACAGTCAGGTTTATGAGAGAAAACCATCTGCCAAATAATCAAACAATGAATGAAATGGGTGATGATAATTTTTCTGAGGTAAGATATGACGGAGCAGGATTTGGTCTCGGATTTTCTAGTTTAATTGATCCAGTAAAGTCTATGTCACCATTATCACTTGGTTCAATTTCTTGGGGTGGGATGGCAAGTACTTTCTTTTGGATAGATCCTCAAGAAAATCTTTTCGCTATTTTATTAACCCAGTTAATACCTTCTGGTCGATATCCAATAAGACCACAAGCACAAACATTGGTTTATTCTGCGTTAAGCGAACTTAATAAAAATACTAGACTTTAAATAATAATAATTATAAGTTTATCTTAATTCAGAAATGAATACGTGGTGATTTGAGCCAGTCGGCTTGCGTCCACGTGAAAAAAAATCGCTAAAAATGACTGGGAGATACCCGGGTAAAGCCGGGTTTTTTTATCTCTCAGTAAAAAAATGGAGATAAAAAATGACTATAGATAGTAAAAACCCCGAAACGCTTGCCCTTCATGCAGGGTGGCGTTCTGATCCGACAACTAACTCAGTTGCTGTTCCAATACATCAAACAACTAGCTATCAGTTTGACTCTACTGAGCATGCCGCTAACCTTTTTGCCTTATCAGAATTAGGGAATATATATTCTCGAATTATGAATCCCACATGCGATGTGCTTGAGCAAAGAATAGCTGCATTAGAGGGTGGCGCTGCTGCATTAGCTGTTGCCTCAGGACAAACTGCTACAGCCTATGCTTTACAAAATATTGCTAGGGCTGGTGATAATATTGTTTCTTCAACAGACCTATATGGTGGAACATGGAATCAGTTAAATAATACATTTAAAGATATGGGTATTGAAGTACGTTTTGTTGACCCAAAAGATCCAAATACATTTGCTGAAGCTACAGATGATAATACAAGAGCTTATTTTGCAGAAACTTTACCTAATCCAAAGTTAGAAGTTTTTCCTATTAAAGAGGTTTCAGATATCGGAAGAAAACTTGGAATTCCCCTAATTGTCGATAATACAGCTGCACCAATTTTATGTAAGCCATTTGAACTTGGAGCAGCAGTTGTTGTTTACTCATCAACCAAATATATTGGTGGTCATGGTACTTCAATTGGTGGTCTAATTGTTGATGGAGGAAACTTTGATTGGGCAGGTGCTGGTGATAGACAGCCTGCTTTAAATACTCCTGATCCATCCTATCATGGTGCAGTATTCACAGTTGCAGCAGAACCACTAGGACCAATTGCCTATATTTTGAAAGCTAGGACAACTATTCTAAGAGATTTAGGTGGTGCTATGAGTCCTATGAATGCTTTTCAATTTCTTCAAGGCTTAGAAACGCTTCCTCTAAGAATAAGAGAACATTCAAGAAATGGTCAAAGCGTAGCTGAATTCCTGGATAATCACGATAAAGTAAGCAAAGTTATTTATCCAAGCCTTCAATCTGGTGAATCTAAAGCTAGAGCTGATGCTGCTCTGAAAGGTGGTTATAGTGGACTAGTCGGATTTGAATTAGCTGGTGGTGCAGAAGCTGGAAAGAAATTTATTGACGGACTAGAGTTACATTATCATGTGGCCAATATTGGCGATGCTAGAAGCTTGGCAATACATCCATCAAGTACAACTCATAGTCAGTTAGCTGAGGATGAACAAATTGCTTCAGGGGTAACACCTGGTTATGTTCGCTTATCAGTGGGTATAGAGCATATAGATGATATTATAGCTGACTTATCAAAAGCTTTAGACAACGTTTAATAAAAATAATATTTTATATTTTAAGCCACCTAGTTCCGGCTGGGTGGCTTTTTTTATTTTTCATGTTAAATTTTACTTGAAGAAAATGAAAAAAATAATTGATAAAGAAATACTTTCCAATGGCGTCATTGTTTTAACAATGAAAAATCCTGAAGTTAATAATAATATTACTTGGAAGGCTGCAGAAGATTTATATTTAGAGATAAAAAGCTCAAGAGAAAATGGTAGTAATATTTTTATTTTGGCATCGGGTTTAAATGATCATTGGTTTGAACACGCATGGTTAGAGGATATTTTAGCAATTTATGAGGGTCGAGAAACTACTGCTCCTGGAGTTTCCTGGTTTCGTTTAATGAAAGAGATTACTCATCCTGATGTAATCTCTATAGCATGCATAAATGGCAGAGCATCAGGTGGTGGAGCAGAAATAGGGTGGGCTTGTGATTTTAGAATAGCAGAAGAAGGTGTTAAGTTTTGCCAACCTGAGATTGATTTGAATTTAACTACAGGACTAGGTGGAACAAGCAGAGTTGCAAGATTAATCGGACCAACAAAAACAGCAGAATTAGTTTTTTTAGGACATGAATTTTCTGCAGAACAAATGTATGAGTTAAAAGGAATTAATAAGCTAACAAAAAAGGGTAGTTCTTTGGAATGTTCTAAAAATTTAGCAAATGAATTAGCTAAAAAGCCAAAAGATGCTCTCGTATTGTTAAAAAAAATTTTAAATGATAGTCTCGAACTTCCTTTAACCGAGGCTTTAAGGAGTGAACAAGATTTTTTTCAATCAATTGTAAATTCTGATGGGGCAACAAAAAAAATGAGAGAAATTCAGGATAAATATTTTGATGGTGTTAAGCCTAAAGATATTATTTTCTAAAAGGTGACGATATGAAAAGAAAAGTATGGAAATTAAATGCTCGACCAGATGGGATTAATTTTGAGGAAGCCTTAGAGCTAGTGGATGAAGAAATAGGTGACCCATTTAACGGACAAATACAAATAAAGCTAAAAATTATTTCTATGGACGCAGGCACCAGAATGTGGATGAGTGATCGTCAAGATTCATATCAGCCACCTATTGAATTAGGCTCTTCTATGGTTGGTGTTTGTTTAGCTGAGGTTGTTAAATCCTCAAACTCTAATTTTAAAGAAGGTGATTTAGTTAGAGGTTTCGGTGAGTGGGCCGATTTTGCTAATGTTGACTCAGATTCTTTTCTCGTATTGGAAAAAGGCCTTGATTGCGATGAAGCATACCTTTCTGCCTTAGGTTTAAACGGGTGGACTGCTTATGTTGGCGTTATGGAAGTGGGAAAACCAAAACCAGGAGAGAACTTTCTGGTTTCCGCAGCAGCAGGGGCTACCGGCTCTTTAGCTGGTCAAATTGCAAAAAAAGCAGGATGTAGAGTTATTGGTTTAGCTGGTAGCGAAGAAAAGTGTGAATGGCTAACTAAAGATCTGGGCTTTGATATTGCTATCAATTATAAAACAGAAAATCTTGACGAGGCACTGAAGAAGCATTGTCCTGATGGTGTTGATATATACTTTGATAATGTTGCAGGCGATATTCTTGATACTGTGATGCAGAATTTAGCTTTGAACGCTCGAATCCCATTATGTGGTCTTTTAGCTCAGTATAATAAAGAAGGGGCTAGACTTCCTGGCCCTGATAATTTTGATCAGTTGTTAATGAAAAGAGCAACTATAACAGGTTTTTTCTGTCCAGATTTTTTAGAGGATGGACCTAGAATCGAGACAATGTTAGCCGAGTGGTACAAGGAGGGATCACTGAAGTTTAAAGCAGATATTACTGAAGGCCTTGAGAATGTATTGATTTCATATAAAAAGATTTTTACTGGGGATAATATAGGTAAAACTCTCGTTAAATTATAAAAATATGGATAAAAGAAAATTAAAAAATTTTTCATTTGAAAACTCAGTTTTAAAATTTGAGTCCTTTATTAATGATTTTACTGAAGATTTGTATAATGAATTTGATGGTAAATCCAAAGAACTTAATCTTAGATCTAAAATTGATGATTTAGTAAATGGAGAAATAGTAAACGAAACTGAGAAACAAGCTGCTTGGCACCCTAGATATAAAAAAAGAGAAATAAATTCAAATAATCATCTATCTAGATTAATAGATAAAATTAATAAAAATAAAAAATATAAAAAAATAAATATATTAATTATAGGCATTGGAGGATCTTATGAGGGACCAAAATTATTAATAGAGAGTTTAAATTCTTTTGAAATTAATAATAATTTTAATTTTCAATTTTTAACAGGTCCTGATTTAACTGAATTTTTCTCTAAAACCGCTTTGTTAGATCCCAGTGACACAATTTTTATAGTTTCATCAAAATCATTTACAACTGATGAGACTATTCTCATGTTAACTAAAGCAATGGAATGGTCATCTAATAAAGATAATTTTATTGCAATAACTGCAAATTCTGACGAAGCAAAAAAATATGGTATTAATGAAAATAATATAATTACCTTTGATAAGGAAATAGGTGGGAGGTATTCAATATGGTCACCTATTGCAGAATTGCCTATAATCGAAAAAATTCAGTATACGAGTTTCTTAGAAGGTGGAAAAATTGCCGAGTCTGCTTTTATCGAAGATGCCAAATATCTCAACTTTATAAAAAGATTATCTTTTTCAGACCTATGGAATAATAATCTTAAAAACAAAAATACCAGGGTTATTCTTTCTTATATTTGGTTATTTAGATCTTTGTCAGATTATTTTCAACAGTTAGAAATGGAATCATTGGGTAAGCCGCCTAATATCAAATCTGATTACCAGAATACTGGGCAGATTATTTTTGGAGGCTATGGGCCTAAAGCTCAGCATTCATATTTTCAATTACTTCATCAGGGGTCACAAAAAGTATGTGCTGATATTATTGCAAGTAAATCAGATAATAAGAATTTAGCTTATGCTCAGGCAGTTACACAATCGAGTCTTCTGTCTAATGGGGCAAAAGACCTAAAAGAGAATGAAAAGATAAATGGAAATGTTTCTGTAAATCTTTTTTTATTAAATAAAATTGATGCATTTACGCTAGGCTATTTAATTACGTTATGGGAACACAGAACTTTTGTATCTTCAGTAATGCTTGGTATAAATCCCTTTGATCAATTTGGAGTAAATGCTGGTAAAGTTTATACTAAATGGTTCCTTAAGAATAAAATTCAGTTCTAGTTTTAATATTTTATGTGCCAAACGCTTCCTCAAATGTTTTTGACCAACTACCAGTAGTTGCAGCTCTGGAGTATTCTGTTGCTCTACCCTCAAAAAAGTTTGTATGCTCTACTGCATTTAACATTTCATCCATCCAAGGAAGTGGATTTTTCTCGATCTTGTATAATTCTGGTAGACCAAGCTGTGTCAATCTTCTGTCAGCAATATATCTTATATATTGTTTAACCTCATCAGCCTCCATACCTTCTACACCACCTAGTTCAAATGCTAGGTCAATAAAAGCATCTTCATGCTCGATAACAGTTGCGCAAGCTTTCGTAATCTCTTGTTGAACATTATCGTTCCAAACTGATGGATTTTCTTCAACAAAGGTCCTAAATAATCTTATTGCTGACTCAGTATGAAGAGTTTCGTCTCTTACAGACCAGGTTACTATCTGCCCCATTCCTTTCATTCGGTTCTGTCTTGGGAAATTCATTAAAACTGCAAAAGAAGCAAAAAGTTGAACACCTTCGGTAAATGCCCCAAAGACTGCAAGAGTTTTTGCGATATCTTCGTTTGTATCAACTCCCCATAGTCTCATATAATCAAATTTATTTTTCATTGCTTCGTATTCAAGGAAAGCACTATATTCTACTTCTGCCATTCCTATGGTATCTAAAAGATGACTATACGCAGCAATATGAATAGTTTCTGTATTTGAGAAAGCACCAAGCATCATTTGAATTTCTGTTGGTTTAAAAACCCTTGAATAATGCTTCATATAACAATTATTTACCTCCACATCAGCTTGAACAAAGAACCTAAAAATTTGAGTAAGAAGATTTTTTTCAGGTCCTGTAAGGTTTTTCTCCCAATCCTTAACATCCTCTGCTAAAGGAACTTCCTCTGGAAGCCAGTGGATTCTTTGCTGTTTGAGCCAAGCTTCATAAGCCCAGGGGTATTTAAATGGTTTGTATACTAATCTTTCTTCAAGAAGGGACATAACTTTCTCTCTATTCTATTTTATTATATTTATTGACAAGCTAGGCATTCGTCATAATCATTTGGATTAGACTCTGCCGCAACCTTATCAAGAGTTTTAACATCAATTTTGGTTGGTTGGTTAGAAGAATTTTCAGCTCTCTGTAATGAGAGTGAACGACAATAATAAAGGCTTTTGACACCTTTTTTCCATGCTGAATAGTGAACTTCGTGTAGATACGCTTTATCACTATCGGCTGGTAAAAAGACATTTAACGATTGAGCTTGGTCAATCATTTCAGATCTATCACCTGCAAGATCTATTAACCATCTTTGGTCAATTTCAAAGGCAGTTTTATAAACATCTTTTTCGTGTTCAGATAAGAAATCAAGATGCTGAACTGATCCACCATTTGATAGTATTGAAAGCCATACATCATCAGTATCTTGATTTTTTTCTTGTAAAAGAATTTTAAGATGACGATTTCTAACAGTAAATGTTCCTGATAATGTTTTATGGGCATAGACATTTGCAGCAATTGGTTCAATACCTGGACTAGAGCCACCGCAAATAATAGATATTGATGCTGTTGGCGCAACCGCAGTTTTATTTGAAAAACGCTCCATAATTCCATATTCCTCAGCATCAGGGCACGGTCCCTTTTCTTTAGCAAGGTCTATTGAGGCTTGATCAGCCCCCGCTTTTATGTGATTGAATATTTTTTTATTCCATGACTTTGCTACTGCGCTTTCCCATGGAACATTATTTTCCTGAAAAAAAGAATGAAGCCCCATTACACCTAAACCAACGGATCTCTCTCGTGTCGCTGCATAAGCTGCGCTTTTCATTGTCTCGGGAGCATTATCGATAAAATCTTGAAGCACGTTATCTAAAAATCGCATAATATCAGGTATGAAATCTTTTTCATTTTCCCATTCAAAAAACTTTTCAATATTTACTGAGGATAAACAACATACGGCAGTTCTATTTTCACCGTGTTGATCAATACCTGTTGGCAAGGTTATTTCACTGCATAGATTTGATGTTTTAATTTCTAATCCAGCAAGTTTCTGTTGTTCCGGTCTTAGATTATTAACTGTATCTTTATAAACTAAATAAGGTTCACCTGTTTCGATTCTTGCTGTAAGCATTCTTATCCACAAGGAACGTGCAGAAACCGTTTTTTGCACAGATTGGTCATGAGGGCTTCTTAAGTCCCAGTCGGCATTTTCTTCAACTGCTCGCATGAATGCATCTGTAAGTTGTATTCCATGATGAAGGTTGAGAGCTTTTCTGTTTGGGTCTCCTCCCGTGGGCCTTCTTATTTCAATAAATTCTTCTATTTCAGGATGATCTATAGGTAAATAAACTGCTGCAGACCCTCTTCTTAATGAGCCCTGACTGATTGCTAACGTTAAAGAATCCATAACTCTGATGAAGGGAACAATTCCACTTGTTTTTCCAACCCCACCAATTGGCTCACCAATTGATCTTAGATTACCCCAATAAGATCCAATTCCTCCACCTTTTGATGCAAGCCAAACATTCTCTGTCCAAAGGTCAACTATTCCACCAAGACTATCACTGGCTTCATTTAAAAAACAAGAGATTGGAAGCCCTCTTCCAGTTCCACCATTAGAAAGAACTGGGGTTGATGGCATGAACCATAGCTGAGAAATATAATCATAAAGTCTTTGAGAGTGTTCTTGATTGTCACCGTAATATGATGCTACTCGAGCAAATAAATCTTGAAAGGACTCGCCGGGCATTAAATATCTATCTTCAAGGGTTTCTCTTCCAAAATCAGTTAGGAGTGAGTCTCTCGATGGATCAATTTTGACTCTAAAGCCCTTACCTTTGTGTTGAACGGCTCGATCATTAATTTTGAAATCAATCCGAGGCTGCTTCGATAATTCAGCAGGTGGTTTCTCACCAATTTTTGACTGTGCAAATGAATAAATTTCTTCCATCTCCTCTTTAGTATAACCAGAAATTACAGGAGTAGGAGTCTTCTTTTCTTTATTTTGATCAATTTTTTCTGGTTTATTCATTAGCATTTCTTATTCCTCCGTTTTTTTGAGAGAGTCGTCTCTTCTATACAACAATTGTTGCATTATTGCTTCTAACGGCAATTTAAAATAATATTTAGGGCGTAATATACATTTAATTTTTGGCTTACTATTTTTAAGTAAATTTTACTACAAATAGAGTATATAACGTTACCTAACACAAAATATAGTATCCTGTTCGTTCTATAGGTCAATAAGGAAAAAACAAAAAAGTTAATTTTTTTTGTTTTTTTTGACTTTTTATAAAAAAAATCCAAAAATTATAGCCATTAAATAATTTTTTGGAGTTCTCTTTTGTCAAATTCAAATCATACATATAAGTCATGGCGTCTTAAAAAGAGGCCGGTTGGTGAAATAAAAAATAGTGATCTTAGTCTTGTTGAAGAAAATATTCCTGAAATTAGTGACAATGAAGTTCTTGCCAGGACAATATATTTTTCATTAGATCCCACGAATAGAATTTGGATGTCAGATGTTGATCAATATATGGAGCCAGTTGAGATAGGTGATATTATGAGAGCTGGGGGATCTATTGCTGTTGTAGAAGAGTCTAAAGTAAATGATGTTTCTGTTGGTGATATTATTCAAGGAGGAATGCACGGAGGATGGCAAGATTATTTTACCGTACCTGGTAACGATATTATAAAACTTCCAAAAGAAACTGGGTTACCTCTAACAGCCTTTATCTCCGTACTTGGCTTTACGGGACCAACAGCATATTTTGGTTTGCTTGATATTGGTAAGCCCAAGAAAGGTGAAACCGTCGTTGTCTCGGCAGCTGCTGGTGCAGTTGGTTCGATAGTTTGCCAAATTGCAAAAATTAAAGAGTGTAATGTTGTTGCTATAGCAGGTTCAGACGAAAAGTGTAGTTGGCTTAAAAATGAGTTAGATGTTGATAGTGTGATTAACTATAAGAAAGAAAATCTCTTGGATGCATTAAAGTCAGCATGTCCTAATGGTATTGATGTATATTTTGATAATGTTGGTGGTGATACTCTAGATGCAGCATTAACACTTATGAACAAATTTGGAAGAATTCCTGTCTGTGGATTAATTTCAATGTACAATGATTGGTCATCCACTGGACCAAAAATGTATAGAAATATTTTAATGAAGACTTTAACTGTTACTGGCTTTTTAGTTTCAGACTTTGCCGATCAATTTGAAGAGTGTCTTCAAATGCTTGGACAATGGGTTGCTGAGGGGAAAATTAAATACAAGGTTGATGTTGTAGAGGGTATTGAAAATGCCCCTACAGCAGTAAACAAATTATTCACAGGGGAAAATCAAGGTAAGCTTGTTATTCAAACTTCAAGAGAGCCTTAATTAAAAACCTCAAATAAACCGGCAGCTCCCATTCCACCACCAATACACATTGTGACAACAACATTTTTGGCTTTTCTTCTTTTGCCTTCAAGTAAAATGTGACCAACTAATCTAGCACCAGTCATACCAAAAGGATGACCAATGGCTATTGAGCCACCATTAACATTTAATTTCTCATTATCAATACCTAGCTTGTCACGACAATACAATGTCTGACTTGCAAAAGCCTCATTAAGCTCCCACAAATCGATATCATCAATAGTAAGGTTATTTCTTTCTAAAAGTCTTGGTATTGCAAATACAGGGCCTATACCCATTTCATCTGGTTCACAACCAGCAACAGCAAAACCTCTAAAAGCTCCAAGAGGTTCAAGACCTTTTTGCTCTGCAAGTTTTGAGTCCATAACCACAACAGAGGCAGCCCCATCCGATAGCTGAGAGGCATTCCCAGCAGTAATGAAATGTTCATCACCACGAACAGGCTTTAGCTGGGAAAGTCCTTCTAAAGTTGTTGAAGGTCTATTACATTCATCTTTATCGACCGTATAATCGACAACACTTTCTTCTCCACTTTCTTTATCAACAACTTTCATTTTTGTATCCATTGCAACTATCTCTTCTTTATATAAGTCTGCCTCTTGAGCAGCAGCTGTTCTTTGTTGACTTTGAAGAGAATATTCATCTTGTGCTTTACGAGAAATATTGTATCTTTTTGCAACAATGTCTGCAGTCTCAATCATAGGCATCCATAACGCTGGATAACTTTCCATTAGTCTCTCTTCTGTTATATTATTGAAATTGATACCTTGCATTGGTACTAGAGAGATAGACTCAACACCTGCTCCAACAACAGCGCTAGCACCTTCGTTCACAACTCTCCCAGCAGCCATTGCTATAGTTTGTAAACCTGAAGAACAAAACCTATTTACCGTAACACCAGATGTTGTTACTGGACATCCTGCCCAAATTGCTGCCAGTCTTCCAACATTTTGTCCTGTTGCCCCTTCAGGAGTACCACACCCCATAATCACATCTTCAATCTCATTTGGGTCTAATTTAGCTCTTTCAATTGAATGCTTAACAGCATGTCCGGCCATTGCGGCACCATGAGTTATATTAAAACCACCTCGTCCAGATTTCGCGAGGCCTGTTCTTGCCGTTGAGACTATCACTGCTTCTCTTGTCATTATTAGCTCCTATTAAGTTAGGTTAATTAAATATCTAATTTAATAATTAAACTATAGAATTAACTTTGTTGTTCAAATTTATTATATTTTTCTTTTTTATTTATAAAAATTAAATTAAGTCATAATTATAAGGAGTTTTTTTGTCAAATCATCATACAAAACATAATTACTATCAAATTATTCTAGACAATAAAGAAGCATTAGCAACTAAGGAATTTGGTGTTATACCAAAATTACTAACTATAAATATTGATCTGTGTAACTTAGACGGAAATTTTGTAATTAATAATTTTAATGTACAATCGTCCATTGAAAAAAAGAGTAAAGATACAATATTTATTAAGACTTACATAATAATAGATAGTAATATTATTGTATCATCTTCAAGTGTGTGGACTAACAACTGCTAAAATGTTTCTTAATATATTTTATAAATTTCTCTCCCTTTTTTTAATTATAATATTACTTAATAATTGTGGAGGTGGAGGAAAAGGTACTCCTGATCAATTATCAGCCTTGCCAGCGGAGGAGGAAAACTTATCTGAAACTCTTGACCCAAATACTGATATTTTTATTCCGAAAGAAAGTTTTGAAACGCCTGAATATAAAAATCAATGGGGCTTAAAATTTATAAATGCATCAGACGCTTATTCATATGGTGCATCGGGAAAGGGGGTTGTTATTGGTGTAGTCGACGAAGCTTTAGATTGGGGGCATCATGAATTTTTAAGAGAAAATATTCTTCATCCTGATAGTGTTCTGACATATAGTGGAAATAGAGAACCGACTGCTTTAGAAAAATTTCATGGCACTGCTACAAGCTCAATAATTGCTGGAAGAAAGGATGATGAACCTGTTGATAGAAATATGCATGGCGTTGCCTATAATGCCCAGATATTATTTATAGCTATAGAATTAGGATCTCCACCTTCAGATGGTGAGTATGAGCCAATTGATATACCTGCTTTTAGCTGGGAGCGTTATGATGAACAAGAGTCAAAATTCTATAAAGAACTATCATCGAAATCTGACGTTATTAATAATAGTTTTGGATTTACTGGTCAAATAACTGATTATTCAAAAGAGACTCTTCAAAATACATTTCCAAAATTAATTAATACTTTTGCAAGCGAACAGGAAACAATTTTTGTTTGGTCAGCTGGGAATTATAATGGAATAAGAGATACCGAAGGAGGGAAGGTGGATGCCACAGATCCAGGAATTTTAGCTGGTTTAGGTTATTATTTTCCTGAGCTAACTAAGAATAATGTTGCTGTTGTTGCTGTTGATCAAGAGGGTGATATCGCTGATTTTTCTAATCGATGCGGTGTTGCAAAAGATTTTTGTATTGCCGCCCCTGGCGTTAAAGTGCCATTAGCAATCCCTAATAACTTATTTAATTCATTATCAGATAAAGAGAAAAATAATTTTAATGAAAATGTTTTAAATTATTTGGAAGATCATCCTTCTGAAGCATATTTATTAGGATCAGGAACATCCTTTTCTGCGCCTCATGTAACTGGTGCAATAGCTGTTTTAAAAGAACTCTTCAATGATAATTTATCTAGCGTTCAAATTTTAGAACGTTTATTTAATACTGCAAATAAAGAAGGAAAATATTCTGATAAGGAAATTTATGGGCAAGGATTATTAGACTTAAAAACGGCATCTTCTCCAGTTGGCTCAACTCTTTTCTATTCTGGACCAAATATTTATTCAGATATCATACCAACTTTTAGTTCATATGTATCTACATCAAAGTCTTTTGGTGATGCCCTGAAAAATAGTTTAGATGAAACTAGATTATCAGTTTTTGATGCACTAGGAGCTCCTTTTTCAATACCGGCTACCTCTCTTGTAAAAAATATTATTCCATCTTCAAACACAATGAAGAGATTATTTAATTTTAAAGAAAAAAAATATGGTTACATCTCTTCAAATGGTTTTGAATATTATTCTTCATGGAAAAGATTCCTAACCTCAACCGGAGTTGAGACGAATAAAATTGACTTTGCTGAAATAAATTTTCATAAAAAAAATTCCTCATTTTCATTTTCATACGGAAAAAACCCATCAACAAATTTTCTAGATACTTCTGAAGAATTGCTAATTTATAAAAGCTTTTATGATAAAGAGGCTTTGACAAATCCATGGCTAAATTTAGTAGAAGAGGGTTACAGTCTTGGTTTTTCTAATAAATTAAATACATTATATTTTGATCTAAATATTTTTTCAGGCTTTAAGAGGGATGAGGATTGGTTTTTAAAACCAAATTTTTATTTTGATAAAAATAAGAATGAGAGTAAAGGTTTTTACCTGACGCTCAGGAACAATATTTTATCAAAAGTTATGCTTGGTTATACTATAGGTCTCTTAGAAACTAATAATGGACTCTTTGATAATAGTTTTAATGGTGCTTTTGACATAATTGAAGATTCGAAAAGTTTTTTTTCATCAATTTCTTTTAAATCAGCTTTTGTAAATGACTGGGGTTTTATTGGTAGTTTAAATCATGCTGATATTTCCAATATTAGTTCAGATAAATTTATAAGAAATATTTCAGACTTAGAAGAGTTTAGTTTTGACATTGCTCTAATAAAAAAATCTTTTTTTAAAAAAAATGATTTGTTATCATTTAGAATAAAACAAGACCCCAGAATTGAGAATACTCAAATATCTTTTTATTTTCCAGAAGGAAGAGACCCAAGTGGGTCAATAAATTTTAAGTCAGTAAATTTACCTATAAAGCCCTCTGGACGCGAAATAAATTTAGAAACATCATGGTCATTTCAAAATGAAAATAAAAAATATTATATTAATTTGAACTTAATAAGGGATAAAGCTCATATTAAAACAAATAATATTGAATTAAATTTTATATTTGCACACCAAAGATTTTTTTAATCAAAGTAATCCAAAACCTTTTTTAATAGGATATAGATCCTCAAACTCAGGGTCTTTTTTTTCTAATTGGGCGCCTAGAGCCTCCTTCATGTCTACATGAGGATTATACATACCTGTTTGCCACATCGCTATTTGATTAAGACCTTCTTCAATTGTTCTGCCGCGAGTGTAATTAATGGCTTCTTTTGAACCCCAAACAGCAAGAGGAGATTTTTTTGCAATTTCCTTTGCTATCTTCATTACTTCTATCATCATGTCATCATAGTTTGAGAAAATATTATTCACTAATCCGCAATCTTTGGCCTCATTTGAGAACATTCTTCTACCTGTGAATGCAAGTTCCTTTACTAAACCCATTGGCAATAAGTAAGGAAGTCTTGGGAAAGTTCCAACATCTGCAGTCATACCAATATTAATTTCTTGGATACAGAAAAAGGCATCCTCAGTGCAATATCTCATATCACATGCTGAAGCAAAATCTACTGCTCCACCAATGCAGCCACCCTGTATAGCCATAAGTACAGGGACTCTTGAGTTATCAATACAATTAAATGTTTCTTGAAGTTTAAGAAGGCCCTTGTAAAAACTACCTTTTTTCCTTCCTGGGTCAGTTTTTGGACTCTCCTCGTTTCGAGCATTTTCTGCATCACTAAATACTGATAAATCCATTCCAGCACTAAAGTGTTTACCAGTGGATGAAATAACAATTACTCTCGCTAAGGCATCATGATCGATTTCATTAATAATTCTTGGTAAATCTGACCAAAAAGATATTGGCAGACTGTTCATTTTTTCTGGTCTGTTAAGTATTATATGTGCAATTTTATCTTGAATATTTATCTTAAAACATTCAAATTTTTCATCTTTAAGTGACATTTTTAATTCCTTTTTCTAAAAATTATAACATACTATCTTGATAGTTAATTTCTAGCATGTTTTTGTATGTTTTATTAGGAGAAAATTATGACAATTGATTATGATAAAATTATATCGATGAAAACCAGTGATGTTGAATACTCATATACTGATAACGATACAATGCTTTATGCTCTTGGAATTGGTTTTGGAAGAGATCCTCTAAATAGAAAAGAATTAGATTTTGTTTATGAAAAAAATTTAAAAACTATACCTTCAATGGCCACGGTTATTGCCTGGGGTGCAGGTCATATGCGAGATAGTGGTATCAATTATCTTATGGTGGTACATGGCGAACAAAGACTAAAAATTCATCAACCACTTCCTGTTGCAGCAAATATTTTGGTAGACTCTAAAGTAACTGATGTTATTGACAAAGGTGAAGATAAAGGTGCTTTATTAATTACCGAAGTAGATATTAAGGATAAGCAAACTGGGAATCTTTTGTGTACATTAGGAGGAACAACTTTTGCTAGGGGTGATGGTGGCTTTGGTGGACCAAAAAAGGGCGGACCTAAACCACATGCTATTCCAAATAGGGATCCAGACATTATAAGCGAGTTAAGTACAGCGCCCGATCAAGCTCTTTTATATAGATTATCAGGTGATAGAAATCCTCTTCATTCAGATCCAGATGTGGCGGAAGCTGCAGGTTTTCCAAAACCAATACTCCATGGATTATGCTCTTACGGAACTGCATGCAAATCAATCATTCAAGATGTTTGTAATTATGACAGTTCATTAATAGAACAACTTGATGTTAGATTTTCATCACCAGTCTTTCCAGGTGAAAAAATTTCAACTGAAATTTGGGTTGATGATAAACAAATTTCATTTAGATCTTGGGTTAAAGATAGAAATGTTATGGTTATAAATAATGGTAAGTGTGTTCTAAGAGTTTAAAACTTTCTGAACCTTTCTGACAAGCCCAAAGCAATCATGCAAATTAGAATAAGAACTATCAGACCGTTTAATGCATCAATAAAATTAATATCTTTTGGTGTATTATTATTTTTATTTGTATTGCTAATTAAAATTTCTTTATTTGTCTGAGGTAAATCTATTTCGATAATTTTTTCTGAAATTTTTACCTCACTCCCAGCTTTTTGATTAATTTTTAAAATTTCATTCAAAGAGTTATTCTCTATAATTATATTATTTTTATTATTTATTGAGCTATTTTCCTCATCCATAATATTCTCCTAAAAATAATTCTAGCTCAATAACTTTAGATTAAGAAATAAATTCGAAAAATTTGATAATACTTAGACTCTATTTTTTATTTTTTTTATTTCTTTTTGCAATATTTCTGGATATTCCATTGGTAAAAAATGAGAGGAATTCTTTATTGTTTTGAATGTTCCATTTGGATCTTGTTTTTTAAGCAATCTAATACCTGGCTCTTGTGTTGTAGAGCCAATCTCACCTTGTAAAAGAGTAATTGGACAATTTATTTTTTTTATTGATTCCATGGCATTATGCCTCCAGGATGAAAAAGTTGCAGCTTCCCATTCAGGATTACAAGTAAGAATATGATAATCTCCTTCTATTTTAGTCCCGCCATCTATATAGTCATCCAAAAAACCATCTACCCAAGTTGTAAATGCTCCTCTCCCTTTATACGACTTTTTAATCATTTCTTTACTAGGAAATTCTCTTCGTCGTTTTAAAGTACTGTCAGCTCTTGATGTAGCCTCTTTAATAAATGGTAAGAATTTAGCAATAGGAAATTTTCTACCTAATTTTATTAAGTTTAAATTTTTTTTTGAAATTAAAACTGGCTCTATTAAAACTAATCCTGATACAAGTTCCGGTCTGGATGCAGCAACTTGCATAATTGTTGCACCACCCATAGAGTGGCCACCTAAAATTATTGGTTTCCCTTTTTTTTCAACAAAATTTTCTACTGAACGTATTAAGTCATCTCTATATATTACCCAATCATACATTTTTTTTGGTATGGCCTCAGTTTCTGTAAAACCGTGACCTCTTGCATCTACAGCTCTTATGTGAAATTCATTTGAGAGTGGTTCCAATAGTTTTCTATAGGTTAGAGAATTAAAACCAGTAGCATGCGAGAATTGAAAACCTGGTAATTCTTCATTACCGTTCCATTCAATATATGAAACATTTCCATCACCAAAATTATGAAATTTTTTTATAAACTGTTTTTTTTTCATTTAGAGATTTCTGTACCAATTCGATATAGCCTCACCAATTTCTTCTGGTGAGTCTTCTTGAATAAAATGGCTTCCCTTAACAGTCAGTTCTCGTTGATTTTTCCACTTTCTACAAAATTCTCTTTGTTTTCCTGTTAAAATAGATCCAGGATCAGCATTTATAAATAATTTAGGTATCTCATTTTCAGACATCCAGGATGAATAATCTTCTACAATTTTACATACATCCTCTGGTTCATTATCTATTGGGATTTGTCTTGGCCAATCTAATGTAGGCCTTCTATCTATTTCTTCTATAAAGGGTCTCCGATAAACACTCATTTCACTTTCTGTTAAATTTCGAAGAATTGCATTTGGAAGAATCCCCTCAATAAATAAATTCTTCTTCAAAATTAAATCCTCGCCAGCATTTGATCTAAATCCTTGAAAAATTGATTTTGCATCTTCGGGCCAATCATCCCAAGTAATATTTTTTACAATAGCCTCCATATAGCATATTCCTTTGATATCTCGTTGGTGTTCATAAGCCCAATTAAAACCTAGAGCTGAACCCCAATCATGAATTACAAAAGTAGTATTTTTATTTATTTTTAATTCTTCCATGCATGCATCAAAATATTTTTTTTGAACATGGTAGGAATAGGTATTGTTACCCTTATCAGTAAGTTTATCGCTATCCCCCATACCAATTAAATCAATTGCTATGCATCTACCTTGATTTTCTAAATATGGAATAATATTTCTCCAAAGATATGAAGATGTAGGATTACCATGCTGAAATACGATTGGATCACCTTTACCTTCTTCAATATATGACATATTTTTTCCAAGAACCTTGATATTCTTTTTTTCAAGTTCCTGACCAGATATTTCTATCATTTTATTTTCCTTTGAATTCAGGTTTTCTTTTTGAGGTAAAGGCTTTAATTCCTTCCGGACCATCCACACCTTTTAATTGTTCAGAGAAAATCTGAGACTCCAACTCCATTTGCGTTTCTAAGCCATTAGAAAAACTTTGTCTTAGCATTTCTTTAACACCTCCGAACGCCTTAGTTGGCCCTCTAGCAATCTTCATGGCAAGTTTGTCTGTTTCGCTAATTACATCTTCATCGTTTACAACTCTATTTATCAAACCCCAGTCAAGTGCTTCTTTGGAAGATAAAACTCTGTTAGTTAACATTAATTCCATTGTTCTTTTTTTTCCAATAGATCTTGGAAGGTGGAATGTTGAACTTCCATCAGGAGTAAGACCTGCTGCTGTGTAAGCAGATGAGAATTTGACATTTTCTCCTGCTATTGCCATATCGCAAGCCGAAACAAGAGAGAGACCAGCTCCTGCAGCTGTTCCAGTAATAGCCCCAATCATTGGTACATCTAAATGATCAATTTTTGATAATGCAACATGAAGTATACCTATCATTTCTGAAATTGCTGCCCGTAGATTTTTTTGTTCCGTCATGAATTTTAAATCACCACCTGCACAAAATATAGGTCCTTCGCCTTGAAGAATAAGCACTCTTAATTTTTCTCCAGACTCACATCTAATGGCTACATCTAAAAGCTCTTTAACAAGAGGTATGCTAATTGTATTAGCCGAATTTGGCCTATCAAGAGTAATTCTTCCAATGTTATCTTCAACTTCAAACTTTAGGTTTTCATACTTCATTATTATTCCTTAGAACTACTATTTTTATAAATCATTTTATAGAGGTCAATTAATTAATTTATTTATTTATGTATTATCTAGCCTCAGCTTCAAGAGGCAAGAATAGTTTTGAGGCTTTATAAAAACATAAAGCAGCTATTGGATACAAAATTATACCCAAGCTTAAGAGTGAATATCTTATCCCTGTTTGATCGTAACCATTTGCTTCATTAAAGATGTAATCATTAAAAAATCCTAATGCAAAAGGCCCAAGAGCAAATCCTACAACATTAGCGCTAATATAGTATATTGATGCTGTTCTTCCTCTAAGGTTAATTGGTGAAGCATTTTGAAATGCCGCTCCATATAAGCCTGGTCCACATGACATAAAGAAAATCATCCCTGCAAGACCAATTTGTGAAAATAGCGAACTAGTGGAAAGGGTAAAAAGTAAAAGTGATACCCATATCAGAATAACAAAAATACCTGCAATTCTCAGGTGAGCATTAATAACGCCTTTTTCAATCATTTTACTTGCTATAATGCCAGCGCCTATACTTCCTCCAATACCAAGGAAAATATTAAATATTCCAAAATTTTGACCAGCTATTGTTTTGGGAATATCGTGAACTCTTACCAACATTTCTATTCCCCAAGCTAAAACAGAATAGCCCACTAAACCCGTTATGGTTACCCCAACAAACATTAAAATAAAGAATTTCCATGCTTTTTTAAAAAAAGGCATAAATTCTACTTCCTTCTTCTTTTTAATAGTTATTTGAGGAAATGGTAAAAACTTTAAAAGTAATGCAAATATTAAACCAGGAATTGCAAATAAGAAAAAAGTTAGCCTCCAGTCAGAAAATTCTGATAAAAAGCCCAAATACGGTTTGATTTTATCCATATTAGTTATCATTGCAGCTCCACCCCAGCCAGCTAGCGCCGATCCTAAAAATGGCCCAGCTCCCCAAATGCCAAGGGCTAAAGGAAGTTTTTCTCTTGAAAAGTATGCGGATAAAACAACCAGAGCAATTGGTCCTAATGCCGCTTCACCAACACCAACTCCAATTCTAAAAATTATTAAATCCCAAAATTGCTGAGCTATCCCACAAAGACCTGTTAAGAGACTCCACATTAGTATTGCAAAAATAAGAACATTTTTTCTATATGTTGTATCCGCTAATCTTCCAAAAACTAAAGTTGCTACTCCAAAAAATATTGCAAAAACTGTTCCAAAGAGAAACCCTATTTGCGCATCAGTTAAAAATAGCTCAGCTTTTAGTTCTGGTATCATTATGGATGGAAGTTGCCTATCAGCAAACGAATAAGTGTTAATTGCCGTAAGTAAAAAAGCTGCAGTCCAAGCTAATTTTGATGAGAATTTCTCTAATGACATTATTTTTACTTTTAGTGCTTATAAATTGAATTTTTTGGTTTACTAAGAACTCTATGAACCATTGGCTCAAAATCATCTAATGACATTGACTTATAGTTTGAATCAAAGGCACATTGATCATATAAGTGGCAAAATTGAGCTGTATATCTGAAGTGATCTTGGCCTTTAAATTGATCACGCATATTCTTATTTAAACCTAGGTGATCAAAAAAGTAATAGCCTTGAAAAATGCCATGGTGATTTAGCATCCAATGATTTTTTTCAGATACAAAAGGTTTTAAAATTACTGCGCCAATTTCAGCGTGGTTATGCGAACCAAGCATATCCCCAATATCATGCATTAAGGCGCAGATTACATATTCATCATCCCTATTATCTTTATAAGCGCGTGTAGCAGATTGTAAACTATGCTCAAGTCTATCGACCGAAAAGCCACCATGATCATCTTTGAGTAATTTAAGGTGGTCAAGAATTCTGTAGGAAAGGTTTTGATTGAATTCTCTTGCGTATCCAGAGATTATACTCCAGTCTTCCTGCGTTGAAGAGGCCATGTCTTTATATGAAGCCCTATCTTTTTTTATATTTTTAGTCATGATTATCCCCTAATTAACAATCTTAAATTATTTTATTATTAATTCAAACATTTATAAAAATTAAAATGTTTTTTATTCATTTTTTTTATAGTAAACATTTCAAATGAAAAAAATAATAATAAAATTTTACATTATTTTTTTGTTAGTAACTATTTCAGGTTGTGAAATATCAAAATCAATTAATTATGATTTAAATATAAATAAAGTATCAATCGAAACTCATAGAATCACAAATGATGCTGAAATTTTAGGTTCAATTGACTCTTCAGGAGTATATAAGTGGTTAGGAATTCCCTATGCTGAAAAACCTATTAATGATCTTAGATGGAGAGCCCCTCGTGAAATAGAAAATTATAGCAAAAAATACGAAGCTATTTCTTTTAAAAAACCTTGTGTTCAGTTTCAGTCCTCTCTTACAAATAATGGCCTAGTTAAGCCAGGGGCGATTGTTGGTTCAGAGGATTGCTTATATTTAAATATTTACTCTCCAGCCTTATCAAAAGATCAAATATCTAGGGGTAATATTAATTTACCTGTAATGGTTTGGATACATGGTGGTGGTAACACAACTGGAATGCCTTCCGAGTATAATCCTGAAATATTTGTTAAATCAGAAAGTATAATTTTTGTAAGCATTGCTTACAGGTTAGGAATTTTTGGCTGGTTATCTCATCCTGAATTAAGGGAGCAAGATGGTATAGATTCCTCTTCTAATTTTGCACTATTAGATCAAATAATGGCCTTAAAATGGATAAAAGAAAATATCCAATTTTTTGGAGGTAATCCAAATAACATAACTATTTTTGGTGAAAGTGCCGGTGGTCAAAATGTGATAGCTCTCTATTCATCACCCTTAGCAAAAGGTTTATTCGATAGAGCAATTTCTCAATCTGGCGGAACATCAGTAACATCAGTTAAGGATGCTGAAAAAATTAATCGCTCTGATCCTAGTTATATAAGTAGTTATAAAAATAGACATGTAACAACAGAGGAATGGATAAATATTTTAAATAAAAAAGGTTTAATCCCCTCAAAATTTGGTGAGAAAAATAATCTATTTGATCTAAGGTCTCTTGATTCTTCAGCTCTTATGAGCGGAATTGATAAAGGAGAATTTTGGAGCTCACAAAGAGATTTAGCCAGAATAATTAGCGATAATGTTGTAATTCCAGAAGAAGGAATCTTAGAAACACTAAAGGATGCAAGTAAACATGCAAATGTTCCAATTATTCTTGGAATTAATAGAGACGAAAATAAGTTATTTAATTTTTTCAATAAAAATTTAGTTAGAAATATTTTTAATAGATTTTTTTTAGTAAAGGATTCTTTTTATTATGATATTTTATCTGATTATCAGAGTCTTGCCTGGCGATCTAATGGTTTAGATACACCTGCTGATATAATTTATCAGAGCGGACAAAATAATATTTATGCATACAGATTTGATTGGGATGAAGAGCCAAAAATTTTAGGAATGGATTTCTCTCTATTATTAGGTGCAGCTCATGCATTTGAGATACCATTTATAATGGGAGATTTTGATTTAGGTACTCAAACATCACTTATTTACGATAAAGATAAGATTAAAGAACGAAATATTTTATCTGCTAGCATGATGCAGTATTGGTCAGAGTTTGCAAAACATGGTAATCCAAATGAAGGTAGTAAAGAAAATTTACCACGTTGGGAAAAATGGAAAATATTTGATGGAGACTCTAATCTAATGATTTTAGATACAATCTCCTCTGGAGGAACAAGAATCATAAATAGCCATGTTCCAATTGATGCACTAGTTGAGACATTTGATAACGATCCAAGGTCAAAAAAAATAGACGATAAATGCGCCTTCCTAGAGATAGTTTTTTCATGGGTTGACAATTGGAAAGAAAAGAATGATTCGTGTATCAATTATGAAAGTTAATAAAAAATATAATTGTTTGTTTATTGGAAATGCAATTATCGATGTTGTTTCTGAAGTTTCATTTAATTTTTTAGAGGAACAAAAAATTGATGTTGGGTCTTGGAGACCAGTTTCAGTTAACGAAATTAATGAATTACAAGAAAAAATGAACAATACTATTATCGCTTCAGGAGGATCGGCTGCAAATTCTGCAGTTGGCTTCTCATTATTGGGGGGTAGCAGTGCTTTTATTGGAAGAGTTAAGAATGATGGTTTTGGCTCTCTTTATATTAATGATCTTAAAGAGGCTAATGTTGACTTTATTTCAAATCCTGTAGATTTAGGTAACGAAACAGGAAGATGCCTTGTTTATGTATCACCTGATGCACAAAGATCTATGAGAACATATTTGGGTGCAGCATCAAACTTATCTCCAGAAAATCTTAATATTAGTGCATTTGAAAATTCAGAAATAGTATATATGGAGGGTTATCTATGGGATGAACCGGTCGCAAAAGAGGCTTATAAAAAAGCTTTTAGAATATCTAAAGAGCTAGAGATTAAATCTGCTTTAAGTTTATCTGATAAATTCTGTGTGGAAAAATGGAGAGGTGAATTTAGGGGTCTTACCGAAAATACGGATATTGTATTTGGTAATGAAGAAGAAATAATGGCTTTGTATGATACTAATATTTTATCAAATGCTATTTCTGCAGCATCAAATGAATTAAATTTATGTATAATTACTCGTGGAGAAAAGGGGTCTATTATTATTTCATCTGATGGTGTTGAAGAAATTCCGTCATATCCATGTGAAAATGTAATTGATACAACTGGAGCTGGAGATTTATTTGCTGCAGGTTTTTTATATGGATTAAGTATAAATCTAAGACTTTATGAATGCGCAAAACTTGGATCTTTTTGTGCATCTAATGTGATTAATCTTTTTGGACCTAGGCCAAACAACAATTTACTCCAGCTCGTTAAAAATGAAGGCTTGTTGACATAGGTTCTTTTGTTATTATGAGGTCATTATGAATATAAAATCACTATTAATAGATAAAGATAGATCTCTTACAGGAAGAGAGGAAGTAATCAAAATTTCTCCACATCATTTTGTAAATGATAATAGAATTTTAGAGCCCTTTCCAGATGGTGTTATCTTTGCAGACTTTGGCTTAGGATGTTTTTGGGGAGCAGAGAGAATTTTTTGGACTCAAGACGGTATTTATTCAACTGCTGTTGGTTATATGGGTGGTTATACAAAGAATCCAACCTATGAGGAGGTTTGTTCTGGTTTAACAGCCCACACTGAAGTTGTAAGAGTTTTTTTCAATCCCTCAACTATTTCGTACAAGGCCTTATTAGAAGTTTTTTGGGAGTCTCATAATCCTACACAAGGGATGCGTCAAGGTAATGATATGGGAACACAATATCGCTCTGCTATATATACTCATAATGATTTACAGAGAGAATTGGCATTAGAGAGTAAAGAAATCTTTCAAAAAAGTCTTTTAGATAATTCTTATGGCACGATAACAACTGAAATTAGAGATGAAGAAAATTTTTATTACGCTGAAGAATATCATCAACAATACTTAGCAAAAAATCCAAATGGTTACTGTGGAATTGGTGGGTTAGGCATACAATGCAAAATTTAGTCTTTAGGATGATGTGATTTTAGATCCTTTTCAACATCTTCATGGTCTCCAATTACGACATGATATTCGCTTTTAACAACTACTTTCTCTAAAAAAGGTACTAGAAGAAGTGGTAAAAGTCCTCCAATAACAATTCCTAATGTAGCGGGTCGCATACTTGGATCAATTAAGGCTGCAATAAGGTCAGCTAAAACATGTGCAATTCCAGCTCCTATTATTCCAGCAATATAACCATTCGAGAGGATTTTAAGTAATCTATTTATGTTAAACCCAGAATAGTAACCAAGTAACATAATGCTTACATGGACAATACCGAAAACAAATCCTCTGGATATTTGATTATCCACTCCAAAGAAACTAATTATTATATCATCCATATTTATTCCTTTTGATTGGTCTTAGAAATCTCTCTCTAAAGAAAAATAGAACTCTCTCTGATTACCTACAAAATATCTATAACTTCCAAATGCATAATCTGCTCTGGTGGCATAACGCTCATCGGTTAAATTTCTTATAGTTAATCCAATTGAAGTCTTGCCCGTAAGATCTCTTTTTAATCTTAAATTAAAAATATCATGACCCTCATAATTATAGGCATTGCTCTCATTAATTGGGTAGTCTCCAACTCTTATCCATTCTAGTTCAATTTTTCCCCCCATGGTTGGGAGATAAGCAAATCTTGTATTAGCCAGTTCATTAGGTGCTGAATCAATTGTGTTACCTTTTACTATTTTATTAGGAGTATGGTTAAAATCATATTCGTGATCTGCAAAACTCAATGAACCAGAAATTTCAAAATTATCACCAAAGGTTTTCAAATAATTAAATTCAATTCCGTTATGTTTTGTAACTCCATTTTCTACATTAAAGCCTTGTGAGTCTCTAAAGAAATAGTCTTCTTTCTTCATTGCATAACCAACAATTTCATATTCTAATCCACCAATTGATATACCTCTGAAACCAATTTCAAAACTTTCCAATTTTTCAGAATCGGCTCCACCCGGGACTTGTTTACTTTGAATTCTATACAGATCAGTAACCTGAGGCGCCCTGTTTCCAATTGATATATTTGTGAATAGAAAATTATTTTCCTTTAGCATATAAGAAAAAGAAGTTTTTAATGAAATATTAGTAAAATCATCACTTCTATTTGGGCTAACTTGAATTCTTCCTTTTATGCCAATTGGAATATTTGTTTTGTAATCATATTCTACATTTTCTGCTCTTACGCCTGCTGTTAAGACAGCTCTTTCGTTTAATAACCATTCAGTATTAAAATACAATGAGATTATTTTACTATCGATGGAGAAATCATAATGTGGTCCTTGTGGATAAGCTAATCTTGGACCAAAAGATACGTCTTTAGAGGCCTGATATTCTGATAATTTACCCTCAGTAAATTCTATATCACTTCCAACAAACCATGTAAGATTTTCAATTTTTTTACTATAAATACTTTGAATTCCAATACTTTTATGTGAGTTGGTTTCTAACGGTTTACCAGGCAAGAAATGCATTTTAAAATCCATCTCATTATAGCGGATGTATGGGGTGATTGATAATTTAGAGTTTGAATAGTTTCTTATAA